>JADGHG010000062.1 GCA_019689585.1 Clostridia bacterium | reverse complement strand
CGAGCCGCGTCACGTCGCGGCCGAGGAGCCGGATCGCGCCCGCGCTCGGCGTGACGAGCGCCGAGACGAGGTTGAAGAGCGTCGTCTTGCCGGCGCCGTTCGGGCCGACGATCGCGAGCACCTCGCCGGCGCGCGCGTTGAAGGAGACGTCGGCCACGGCCGTCAGGCCGCCGAAGCGGCGCGTGGCCCCGCGCACCGAGAGGATCGCCGAGCCGTCCTCCGGGCTCGGCCCCATGAGGCCCGTCAAGCCCGGCCCCGCCTCGGCCGAGGGAATGGGCCCCGCCGCCGCGAGGACCGCGTCGGGCCCTGGCTGGGCCCGCCGCCTGCGCCAGACGGCGCCGACGGTCGGCCAGAGCCCTGCGGGCGCGAGCACGACGACGAGCGCGAGGACGAGCCCGAACACGACGACCTCGGCCTGCGCCGAGGCTCCGGCGCCGAGCGTCGCCGGAAGCGCCCGCGCGAGGATCTGGCGGAGCACGACGAAGATGAAGCAGCCGAGCGCCGCGCCGGGGATCGAGGAGAGCCCCCCGACGACCGCCATCACGAGGAGCTCGACCGAGAAGGTGAAGTCGAAGGGCGACGGGCTGATGAACGTGACGTAGTGGGCGTAGAGGGCGCCCGAGAGCGCGGCGAGCGCCGCGCTCCAGACGAACGCCAGTGACTTCATGCGACCCGCGTCGACGCCGAAGGCGGCCGCCGCCGCCTCGCTCGTGCGCACGAAGAGGAGCGCCCGCCCGAAGCGGCTCCGCACGAGGTTCGCCGAGGCCCAGAGAGCCAGGCCGGCGACGAGGCCCGTCGCGTAGTAGTAGAAGAGGTCGCCCTTGAGCGCCACGCCGAACGCCCGTAGCGGCGGGATGCCGGAGAGCCCGTTGGCCCCTCCGGTGAGCCCCGACCACTCGCGCAGGAGCACGACCAGGATGATGTTGAGCCCGAGCGTGGCGATGACGAGGTAGTGGCCGCGAAGCGCGAGGATGGGCCGCCCGACGAGATAGGCGAAGAGGGCCGAGCCGAGCACGGCGAGCGGGATGCCGAGCCAGGGCGAGAGATCGGCCCGCGTCGTGAGGATGGCCGTGATGTAGGCGCCCGTGCCGTAGAAGGCGGCCTGGCCGAGGCTCACCTGGCCGGCATACCCCGAGAGGACGGCGATCCCGGCCACGATCGGCGTGTAGAGGAAGACGAGCACGAGGATCGAGAGGGAGAGCCGGCCCGCGAGCAAGTACGGGAGACCGGCCCAGACGACGAGGAGGAGCGCCGGCGCGAAGAGGCGCCGCCATGGCCGCTCCTTCGCCCTCACCCGCCCCCTCCCGCCCCGCTCCGACACGTCGCCTCAGTCCTGCGCCGCCTGCTCGCTCACGAGCACGCCGTGGCGAAGGAGCGGCAGCGCCCGCCAGAGCAGGACGGCGATGAGGACGACGAAGGCCACGGCGTCGCGGTACCCCGAGGGCAGGAAACCGGCCGCCAGCGACTCCACCACGCCGAGGAAGAGGCAGCCGAGCACGGTGAGCGGGTAGTCGGTGAGACCGCCGATGGCCGCGCCGACGAACCCCTTGAGCCCCAGCATGAACCCCATGTCGTAGGTCGCGAGCGTGACCGGGGTGACGAGCGCGCCCGAAAGCGCCCCGAAGGCGCCCGCGATCGTGAAGGCGACGACGCCCATGCGCGCGACCGGGATGCCGACAAGGCGCGCCCCCAGCGGGTTGACGGCCGAGGCGCGCAGCGCCCGGCCGAGGAGGCTCCCGCGGAAGAACGCCCAGAGGAGCAGAAGCGCGGCCGCCGAGGCGACGAGGATCCAGATGCGCTGGCGATCGAGCACGGCGAGCCCGAGGCGCACCGGCGGGCCGGGCGTGAAAGGCGGGAGCGCGTAGCCGGACGTGCCCCAGAAGATGAGCGCCACGCCTTCGAGCACGAGGTGGACGGCGATCGTCACGATCATGAGCCGCAGCACATCCGCGCCGCGCCGGCGCGCGGGCTCGATCGCGACGGTGTAGAAGGCCGCCCCGAGGGCGGCCACGGCCGCGAGCGACACCAAGACCGAGGCGAGAAGCGAAAGGCCGGCGGAAAGGAGGCTCACGGTGAGAAGGGCGCCGAAGGTGGCGAACTCGCCGACGGCGACGTTCACCGTGCGGGTCGTCGTGTACATGAGGACGAGCCCCAGGCCGAGGAGTGCGTAGATGGCCCCGTTCGCGAGGCCGCTCACGAGAAGCTGCGTAAGGCGCTCTTCCCAGGCCACGCCACGTAGATACGCGCCGGCGGAAAAGCTCTCCTCCTCGCGCGCCTTTGCGGCCTACTCTGGCCGGGCCGCCCGCTCGCCCTTGCGGTACACGGTCGCCTGAAGGCGCGCCACCTCGCGCCCCGAGGACCCCTCCTCGGCCCAGACGCGGATCTCGTAGAGCGCGGTGCGCCGGCTCGCGTGCACCTCGCGGGCCTCGCAGAGGAGCCGTTCCCCGATTTGGGCCGGCGAGAGGTAGGCGACCGACATGGCGAGTGCGACCGAGACGTAGCGGCCAGCGTTGCTCGCCGCCGCGAAGGCGGCGTCGGCCAAGGCGAAGACGGCGCCCCCGTGCACCGTGCCGTGCATGTTCAGGTGGCGCTCGGCTACCGTCATCGCCGTGCGGGCGAAGCCCTCCGACGCCGAGAGGAGCTCGACCCCGACGAGCTCCGCGAAGGGCTCCCTCATCGGCCGGCCGAGGACACCCCGCCGCGCTGGTCGAGGACGCGCACGGCCTTGCCCTGCGGCCTCGGGATCGACCGCGGTGGGAGGACGCGCAGCTCCGCCGAGACGCGCAGGCGCTCGACGAGCTGCTTCCGGACGCGTTCCGTCACCTCCCGCAGCGCCGGGTGGTCGGACGGGAGCGGTTCGCCGGGCGGCGCGAGCCGCCGCACGAACGTGTCGTTCGCCTCGACTTCGACCGTCATGCGGTCGAGGGGCCCCTCGCGCGTCAGCACGATCCGGTAGTGGCCCGAGAGCTCCGGCGCCGAGACGAGCACATCCTCGACCTCCGAGGGGAAGACGTTGACGCCGCGGATGATGAGCATGTCGTCCGAACGGCCGACGATGCGCGTCATGCGCACCGTCGTCCGACCGCACCGGCAGGGCTCGTACGCGAGCGAAGAGATGTCGCCCGTCCGGTAGCGGATGAGCGGCATGGCCTCCTTCGTCAGCGTGGTGAGGACGAGCTCGCCCGTCGCGCCCGGCGGCAGCACCTCGCCCGTCTCGGGGTCGACGACCTCGGGGAGGAAGTGATCCTCGAAGATGTGGGCGCCGGCCTTGGCCTCGGCGCACTCGCAGGCCACGCCCGGCCCGATGATCTCGGAGAGCCCGTAGATGTCGACGGCGTCGAGGTGCAGCTCGGACTCGATCTGCCGGCGCATGGCCTCGGTCCAGGGCTCGGCGCCGAAGATGCCGTAGCGGAGCGCGAGCTTCTCGGGGTCGACGCCCATCTCGCGCATCGTCTCCGCGATCTGCAGGGCGTAGCTCGGCGTGCAGCAGAGGCCGTTCGCGCCGAGGTCGACGATGAGCTCGACCTGGCGCTGGGTGAAGCCGCCCGAGGCCGGGACGACCGTCTGGCCCATGAGCTCGGCGCCGTAGTGCAGCCCCAGGCCGCCCGTGAAGAGGCCGTAGCCGTACGCGTTGTGGAGGACGTCGCCCGGGCGGCCGCCGGCGCAGCCGATCGAGCGCGCGATCACCTCGGCCCAGGTGGCGACGTCCTGGCGCGTGTAGGCGACGACCGTCGGCTTGCCGCGCGTCCCCGAGGAGGCGTGCAGGCGCACGCACTCCTCCCGCGGCACGGCGAGGAGGCCGTACGGGTAGTGGTCGCGCAGGTCGGACTTGCGGGTGAAGGGGAGCCGCGGCAGGTCCTCGAGCGAGCGGATGTCGTCGGGCGCGACCCCGACTTCCGCGAAGCGGCGCCGGTAGAAGGGCACGCGGGCGGCGACGCGCGCCACCACTTCCTTCAGGCGTCGCAGCTGGAGTTCCTTCAGCTCCTCGCGCGGCAACGTCTCCATGGCGCGGTTCCAGATCACGGCCGGCACCTCCGGCGAAGCCGATCGGCGCGGGCGGCTCGGCCCGGCCGGCACTTGGTTCGCGAGCCCCTCGCCCGAGCCCTCCCGGCTCGCCCGCCCACGGCCGACCCTGTGGCAGGATGGGCGCGAGGGAGGCCGACGACGTGCAGACGGACGGCGGACGAGCGATCGCGACCTTTGCGGGCGGCTGCTTCTGGTGCCTCGAACCGGTCTTCTCGGACCTCGAGGGCGTCCTCTCGGCCGTGCCGGGGTATTCGGGCGGCCACGTGAAGAACCCGAGCTACGAGGACGTGTGCACGGGCACGACCGGCCACGCCGAGGCGGTCCAGGTCGAGTTCGACCCGCGGCGCATCTCGTACCGGGACCTGCTCGAGGTGTTCTTCGCGGCGCACGACCCGACCACGCCCAACCGGCAGGGCGAGGACGTCGGGCACCAGTACCGCTCCGCGATCTTCTTCCACACGCCCGAGCAGGAGGCCGAGGCGCGGCGGATCGTGGCGGAGCTCGGCGCCGCGCCCGACCCGCACTGGGAAGGCCGCCGGATCGTGACGGAGATCCAACCCTTCCGCGCCTTCTACCCGGCCGAGGACTACCACCGCGACTACTTCCGGCGGAACCCCGACAAGGGCTACTGCCGGCTCGTGATCGCACCGAAATACGCGAAGTTCCGCCAGCGCTTCGCGGCGCGCCTCAAGGACCCGGCCCAATCCCCCTCTTCCTGACCGAATTAGTCGGGATTATGATGGCGGTGCGCGCCCGCCCGCCCGCCCGCGCCCCCCCCCCCCACCCGGGGGGGGGGGGGCGCGGCCGCGCCCCCGCCCCCCCCCAAACCCCGCTCTTCCTCTTTTTTTTTGGGGGTTTTTTTTTGGGGGGGGGCGCGGCCCGGCCGGCGGGCGCCACGACCGCCAAGCGGAGGGGTGAGGCGCATGCCGGAGCACGCGCAGAGCACAAAGCCCGGCGGCTACGCCAAGGACGTGCTCGTCTCGACCGACTGGGTCGCCGAGCACCTCGGCGACCCCGGGGTCAAGATCCTCGAGGTCGACGTCGACGTGACCGCCTATTCGGAGGGACACATCCCGGGCGCCATCGGGTTCAACTGGCACACGGACCTCCAGGACCAGGTGCGGCGGGACATCCTCTCGAAGGAGCAGCTCGAGGCCACGCTCGGCCGCGCCGGCATCCGCGAGACGGACACGATCGTCCTCTACGGCGACAACCACAACTGGTTCGCCGCGTACGCCTACTGGCTCCTCAAGATCTACGGGCACGAGAAGGCGTACATCATGAACGGCGGCCGCGCGAAGTGGATCGCCGAAGGGCGGCCGCTCACCAAGGAGGTGCCAGAGCCGCAGCCCGTCGTCTACCGCGCCAAGGACCCCGACCTCTCGATCCGCGCCACGCGCGAGGAGGTGCTGGCGGGGATCGGCAAGGTGGCGCTCGTCGACGTCCGTTCGCCGCAGGAGTTCACGGGCGAGGTGCTCGCGCCCCCGGGGCTGCCCGAGACGGCCCAGCGCGGCGGCCACATCCCGACGGCCGCGAACATCCCCTGGAGCAAGGCGGCGAACGAGGACGGGACGTTCAAGTCGGCGGACGAGCTGCGGGCGCTCTACGAGGGCGCCGGCATCCGGGGCGACCGCGAGGTGGTGGCGTACTGCCGCATCGGCGAGCGCTCCTCGCACACCTGGTTCGTGCTCCACGAGCTCCTCGGCTACGAGCGCGTGAAGAACTACGATGGGTCGTGGACCGAGTGGGGGAGCATGGTGGGCATGCCGATTGAGCGCTGACGTCTTCGTCGAGGCGTACTACCGGCGCGTTTTGGCCGGCCGCCCGGAGGCCGCCATGCTCTTCTTCCGCGCGTCCGTGCTCGACCGCTACCGCGGGCGCGAAGGCTTCGCAGTGCAGCGCACGGACACGGCCGGGCGCGTGCGCCAGGCGGGTGGCTTCTCGCTCGACTTCGGCATCGCGCCCGGCGAGGCGCTCATCCATGCGCCCGCCTCCGAGGTAGCGGCCCGGCTTCCCGAGTCCGAGCGGGAGCACTGGCTTGCGCACCTTGAGCTCCTCCCGCACTCGCGCCATTTCGTGCGCATGCGTATGAACCCGGCGAGCTGTTTCGAGGACGGTGAGATCCGGCCGTGGCCAAGGTGACCGTCTACATTCCGACGCCGTTCCGCGCCGCGACCGGGGGCGCGGCCACGGTGGCGCTCGAGGCGGCGACGATCGGCGAGAGCCTCGAGGCGCTCGTCGATCGGTACCCGGCCCTGCGCCCTCGCGTCTTCGACGGCGAGGGCCGCGTACTCGAGCACCTGAACGTCTACCGGAACGAGGAGGAGATGCGGACCCTCGGCGGGCTCGAGGCGCCCTTGCGGGACGGCGACGAGGTGGCGCTCGTGCCGGCGATGGCCGGCGGCTCGGACGCGCGCCTCGACACGGCCCCGGCCCTGCGCCCGGACCAGCTCGAGCGGTACTCGCGCCAGATCCTCGTCGAGGAGGTGGGCGTGCGGGGCCAGAGGCGGCTCCTCGAGAGCTCCGCGCTCGTCGTGGGCGCGGGCGGGCTCGGCTCGCCCGTCGCGCTCTACCTGGCCGCGGCCGGCGTGGGCACGATCGGGATCGTCGACGGCGACCGGGTCGACCGCTCGAACCTCGAGCGCCAGATCCTGCACGGCGAGGCGGACGTCGGCCGCCCGAAGACGGCCTCGGCCGCCGAGCGCCTGCGCGCCGTCAATCCCGACGTGCGGGTCGTCGAGCACCCGACGGTGCTCTCCTCGGCGAACGCCTTCGAGATCCTTGGAGGCTACGACGTCATCGTCAACGGGAGCGACAACTTCCCGACCCGCTACCTCGTGAACGACGCGTGCGTCTTGCTCGGCAAGCCGCTCGTCGACGCGAGCATCCTCAAGTGGGAGGGCACGCTCTCCGTCTACGTCCCGGGCCAGGGCTGCTACCGCTGCCTCTACCCCTCGCCGCCCCCGCCCGGCAGCGTGCCGTCCTGCGCCGAAGCCGGCATCCTCGGCGCCGTGGCGGGGGTCATGGGCTCGCTCCAGGCCGTGGAGGCGCTCAAGATCCTTCTCGGGCTCGCGCCGCTCCGGGGCGAGAGCCTTCACTACGACGCCCTCGCGGGACGGTTCCGGCGCTTCCGCTGGGAGAGGCGGCGCGACTGTCCGGTGTGCGGCGATGCGCCGGTCATCCGCGAACTCGTCGACTACGAGGCGTTCTGCGGCGTGCCGCTCCCCGAGGCGGCCGAAGGCGTCGGCACGGCGGAAGAAGGCGCCGAAGCGGCGCCGGAGCCCCGCGAGGCCCCCGTGCCGACGGCCCAGCCGGCGGCGCGGGAGCCCGCGCGGCCGGCCGCCGGCGAGGCCCGGCCCTTCCCGCCTCCGGGGACGAGCGAGATCCGGCCCGACGAGGCGGCGGCCCACCTCGGCGACGCGGGCGTGGCCTGGTTCGACGTGCGCCTCCCCCACGAGTTCGCGCGCGGCCACGTCCCCGGCTCCCGGCTCCTGCCCCTCGACGAACTCGGCGAGCGCATGGCCGAGGTGCCGAAGGAGTCCGTGGCGCTTTTCGTCTGCGACCAAGGGGCGAAGAGCGCCCTGGCCGTCGAGGTCCTGCGCGCGAAGGGCTACGGCCTCGCCTACAATCTGGCGGGCGGCCTCATGGCCTGGGAGAACCTGGGCCTCCCGCTCGAGCGCGGCTCGGCCGCCCTCGAGGCGGCGGCCGGGAACCCGTGAGCCGGGTCGTCACCGACACGGTCGGCGGCACGCCGCTCGTCCGCCTTCAGCGCCTCAGCCCCGAGGGGCGCGAGGTCTGGGCCAAGCTCGAAGGGCGCAACCCGGGCGGCAGCGTCAAGGACCGCATCGCGCTCGCGATCGTGGAAGACGCCGAGGCGCGGGGCCTCCTCGCGCCGGGCGGCGTCATCGTCGAGGCGACGAGCGGGAACACGGGCATCGGGCTCGCGTGGGTCGCGGCCGCGCGCGGCTACCGGCTGATCCTCACGATGCCCGAGGACATGAGCGTCGAGCGGCGCAACCTCTTGCGGTGGCTCGGGGCCGAGCTCCACCTCACGCCCGCGATCGAAGGCATGTCGGGCGCCGTCTTCGCCGCGGAGGAGCTCGCCCGCCGCCCCGGCGCCTTCCTCGCGCGCCAGTTCGAGAACCCGGCCAACCCGCTCGCCCACTACCGGACGACCGGCCCCGAGATCGCCGAGGCGCTCGCGCGCGCGGGGCGCGAGCCGGACGCCTTCGTCGCGGCCGTCGGCACGGGCGGGACGCTGACGGGCGCCGGCCGATACCTCAAGGAGCGGTACGGGGACGTGCCCGTCGTGGCGGTGGAGCCGGCCGCCTCCGCCGTCCTCTCGGGCGGCCGCCCCGGGTTCACGCGCATCCTCGGGATCGGCGCCGGCTTCGTCCCCGGCGTCCTCGACCGGAGCCTCATCGACCGGGTCGTGGCCGTGCGCGACGAGGACGCGATCGCGTGGTCGCTCCGCCTAGGCAAGGAGGAAGGCATCCTGGCCGGGTTCTCGTCGGGCGCGGCCGCGTGGGCCGCGGCGCAGGTGGCCGCCTCGCTCCCCCGCGGGGCGTGCGTCGTCACGATCCTCCCCGACACCGGCGAGCGCTACCTGTCGATGGTCGGGCTCGAGCGGGCGGGCGCGGCCTCTTGAGGATTCCGCGGTCGATCGTCGCCGAGATGATCCGCCACGCGCGGGCGGGCGCGCCGAAGGAGGCCTGCGGTCTCGTCGGCGGCCGCCTCGAGGGGGGCGAGCTCGTCGCCCGCCGCTTCCGTCCGACCCCGAACGAGGCCGACAGCGAAGTCTTCTACACCGTCCCGCCGCTCGAGATCCTCCGCTTCGAGCGCCAGCTCGACCGCGAGGGGCTCGAGCTCGTCGCCGTCTTCCACTCCCATCCGCAGACGAGGGCGTATCCCTCGCCGACGGACGTACGGCTCGCCTACTACCCCGAGGCCGTCTACCTGATCCTCTCCCTCGCTTCGGACCCCCCGGACCTCCGCGGCTTCCGCATCCGGGAGGGCCGCGTCGCAGAGGTCGCGATCGTGGTGGAGGAGGACGGCGGGGGCGCCTAGCCCCGGCCCGAAGCCGCGACGGCCGAGCGCCAGAGGGCGAGCGAGGCGCGCGCGAGCTCGGCCTCCTCGACCCCGTCCCCGGCCGCGCCCGCCTCGGCCGCTTCGACCTCGAGGACGACGGGGCCCGCGAAGCCGACTTCGGAGAGCGCGCGCGCGACGGCAGCGAGGTCGAGGCTCCCTTCGCCGAGCGGCAGGTGGGCGCGGCCTTTCGGGGCGCCTGGGAGCGGCGGCCGGGCGTCGTGGAGGTGGATGCCGGCGAGGCGGTCGCCGAGCCTTCGGATGCACGCGACCGGGTCGTCGCCCTGGCTCAGCGCGTGGCCGAGGTCGAGGCAGGCCGGGATCCCCGTCGCGCGGAGGACTTCCTCGAACACAGCCCAGGGGATGCCCTCGAGGTTCTCGAGCGCAAGCGCCGACGGCGGAAGGAGGGCCGCGGCTCTCTCGCGGAGGCGGGCGACGGCTTCCGCGACCCGCTCGAAGAGCGCCTTCAGCACCTCGCCGAGCTCCCGCGCCGGCGTCGTCGCGAAGACGGCCTGGGCCCCGAAGTTCGCCGGGTGGAAGGCGGCGAGCTCGGGGGCGAGCGGCGCCACGGCGCGGAGCGCGCGCTCCTGGGAGCGCAGGCTCCCTTCCCACACTTCGCGATCGAGGGCGGCGAGGTCGACCCACACGGACGGCAGGTGGACGGTCGCCGCCAGCTCCGCGGCCCGGAGGATCCGCGCCGCATCGCGCCAGAGGGGAGGCTCGGCGTACCGGTCGTCGACGGCCACGAGCTCGAGCGGAAACTCGAGCGCCCCAGCGCCGGCCGCCCGCGCCGCGAGGGCCTCGTCGCGCAGGCGGCGGAGGAAGTCGGGCGGGTCGGCCGGAAGGCGCCGGCCCCGCCAGAGGGAGTGCGCGCGCAGGCTCGCCTTCACGCTTCGATCCCCTCCGTCCCGCGCGCCCGACGGCGACCGCCGGCACGCCGCGCCTCCTCGTGCGCAAGGAGGGCCCGCCCGACGGCCCAGCCGGCGGCCGAGGCGACGGCGAGCGCAGCGAGCGAGCCGAGCCAGCCGGGCTTGAGCACCATGAGGTAGAGGAACGCGAAGAGCCAGAACCCGAGGACGTGCACCCAGAGGACGAGGCTCGGGTCGCGGGCCTGGGCGCCGACCTCCGGGTCGAGGGCGCCCTCCGGCGGCGCGCCGTCTCCGGCCGAGGCGAGCTTGCGCTCGACCGCGGCGAACCTCGGCGCGAGGACGGCGCGACCGACGACGGCCGTGACGGCGAAGGCGGCCGTCGAGACGTCGATCCAGCCCGTCGTCCAGCCCCACGCGGCCCAGGCCATGTAGAGCCCCGGCAGGAGGACGAGCGCGCCGCTTGCGGCGTGGAGCGGGCGGACGAGCCGGCTCACAGGCAGGAGCGCGGCGAGGTCGCGGTTCGTCCCGGCCCGCCGCATCTGCATGACGACCGCGTAGTCCACGGCGTCGGCGGCGAAGAGGAGGCCGACGCCCACGACGTGGAGGAACAGCGCGAGCGCGTACACGGCGAGCCCCCTCGGCGCGGTGGCTATTCTCCCAAAGCGGGGGGCGGCCCACAAGGCGAGGCCGCGGGCGGGTAGCCTGGGGGC
>JADGHG010000061.1 GCA_019689585.1 Clostridia bacterium | reverse complement strand
GCGGCTCCCCTCGCCGACTACACGGGCAACGCGTTGGGCGCCATCAGCCTCTCGGGCCACTGCGTGCGCATCGAGGCGCGCGGGGTCGAGCGCGTGGCGACGGAGGTGGTGCGCACGGCCCTTTCGATCAGCGTCGACCTCGGCTACGTCCCGGAGGAACCAGGGGTGTCGGCCCAGGCGAGCCAGTGACGACGAGACCTGCGACCTCGACTCGCCCCGCGCCCTCGCGCGGGGCGGCGACCGAACGAACGGAAGTGACCTTCGCATGACGATGCTACGGATCCTCGCGCGCGCCTCGCTCGGCCTCGCGACGGCGCTCGTCCTCCTCTTGGCGGCCGCCTGCGGCGGCGGAGGCGGCGCGACCGGCGGCGGGACGGGGACGGGGAGCGAGCCGGGCACGGGCCGAGCGCTCCGCGTCGGGCTAGACGTCGACGCCGGCACGCTCGACCCGCGCCTTGCGCAGGACACCTCGGCCGCACGGGTCGCCAACCTCATCTTCGACGGCCTCGTGCAGCTCGACGCGAACCTGCGCCCCGTGCCCGACCTCGCGACCTCGTGGGACAACCCCGACCCGACGACCTGGATCTTCCACCTGCGGGACGGCGTGAAGTTCCAGGACGGGACGGACGTCACCGCCGACGACGTCGTCTACACCTTCCAGACGATCCTCGACCCGGCCTTCAAGGCGCCGAACCGCAACCTCTACACGCCGATCCAGGCGGTCGAGGCCGTCGATCCGCACACGGTGAAGTTCACGCTCGCGGCGCCCTACGCGCCGCTCCTCAGCTACCTCGACATGGGGATCGTGCCGAAGCACCTCGCGGAGAAGGACCCCGAGTTCGGCTCGCACCCGGTGGGGAGCGGCCCCTACAAGTTCGTGCGCTGGGAGAAGGGGAACGAGATCGTCCTTGAGGCCAACCCGGACTTCTGGGGCGGCGAACCGAAGATCGGGACGATCGAGTTCCACGTCGTCTCGGACAACACGGCGCGCGCGCAGGCGCTCGAGGCGGGCGACCTCGACTTCATCCAGTCGCCGCTCTCCCCGCAGGACCTGAAGCGGCTTGCAGGCGAGCCCAAGTTCAAGACGGTGACGATGACGGGGACCGGCTACACGTACCTCAATTTCAACACGAAGGACCCGGTCCTCGCCGACGCCCGCGTGCGCAAGGCGCTCGCCATGCTGATCCCGCAGGAGTCGATCGTGCATGACATCTATCAGGACATGGACAAGCCGGCGACCTCAATCCTCATCCCCGGCTGGGCCTACACCGACGCCGTGAAGCAGCCGGCGTACGACCCGCAGGCGGCCAAGGCCCTTCTCGCCCAGGCCGGCTGGGCCGACCACGACGGCGACGGCGTCCTCGACAAGGACGGCCGCAAGCTCTCGGTCGTGATCGCGACCCACAGCGAGGACCCGAACCGGACGCAGGCCGTCGAGGTGATCCAGAACACGTTCCAGGCGAACGGCGTCGACGCGACGACGAGCATCTCCGACTGGCCGTCGTTCATCGCCAACGTGCAGGCCGGCAAGTACCAGATCGCGCTTTTGGGCTGGCTGAACCTCGTCGACCCGGATCGGGCGATGTACAACCAGCTCCACACCGGCGGGGGCAGCAACTGGGGCGGCTACTCGAACCCCGAGGTCGACAAGGACCTCGATACCGGCCGCACGAGCCTCGACCAGGCGGCGCGCGCGCAGGCCTACCAGGCGGCGGCCCGCATCATCGCAGACGAGGTCCCCTACTACATCCTGACCTACCAGGGCTTCCAGGTCGTCTACGACCCGGCGCTCACCGGTTTCGTGCCGACCCCGACCGGCAGCTTCCGCTCGCTGGCGGGGGCGTCGTTCGGGAAGTAGGAGGGGCGTTCGCCGACATCCGTCATCCCCCGGAGGCCGGGCGCGCGGCCCGGCCTCCGGGGGCCGAGGGGAGGTTGTGCCACGGCCGCGTACGTCGTCCGCCGGATCGTCCTCATGGTCCCGGTGATGATCGGCATCGCCGCGATCGTCTTCGGGCTCATGCAGATCGTGCCGGGCGACCCCGCCGTGGTGCTCCTCGGCCAGGACGCCACGCCCGAGGCCGTGGCCCAACTCCGCCACGCCCTCGGGCTCGACCGCCCGCTCACGGTCCAGTTCTTCTCGTATCTCGGCCACGCCCTGCGGGGCGACCTCGGCGAGTCGATCTTCCAGCACGAACCGGTCGCGGAGCTCGTCTTCGGCCGCCTGCCGGCGACGGTCGAGCTGGCGTTGGGGGGCCTCCTCGTGGCGCTCGTCGTCGGGCTCCCGCTCGGGGTGCTCGCCGCCGTGCGGCGGGGCTCGCTCTTCGACCTCCTCAGCATGGCGATCGCCCAGCTCGGCGTGTCGGTCCCCGTCTTCTGGCTCGGCATCATGCTGATGCTCTGGTTCGCCGTCCAGCTCGGCTGGCTCCCCGCCATCGGCCGCGGCGCGCCCGTCCTCTCGGCCGTCGGCCTCGCCCTCGCCGGCCGGCCCGAGGTGCTCGTCGACAGCCTGCGCCACCTCATCCTCCCCTCGGTGACGCTCGGGACGTACGGCGCCGCCTTGACGAGCCGCATGGTCCGCTCCTCGCTGGCCGAGACGCTGGTCGAGGACTACGTGCGCACGGCGCGGGCGAAGGGCGTGCCCGGCTGGCGGGTCGTCTACGTCCACGCGCTCCGGAACGCCCTCCTGCCCGTCGTGAGCGTGATCGGCCTCCAGTTCGGGACGCTCCTCGGCGGGGCCGTCGTCACGGAGACGATCTTCGGCTGGCCGGGGGTGGGCCAGCTGGCCGTCAAGGCCATATCCCAGCGGGACTTGCCGCTCGTGCAGGGGACGGTGCTCGTCATCGCGCTCCTCTTCTCGTTCGTCAACCTGGCCGTCGACCTGGTCTACGCGGCCATCCACCCGAGGATCCGGTACAAATGAAGGCTCGCGGCCTGCCGCTCCGGCGCGTCGTGCGGAGCTACTCGCTCGTCGTCGGCGGGCTCATGGTGCTCGCGCTCTTCGTCGTCGCCGCCTTCGCGCCGTACGTCACCTGGGCTCCGCTCGACCAGATGGACATGGGCGCGCGACTTTTGCCGCCCGGCCCCGGCCACCCCCTCGGTACCGACAACTTCGGCCGCGACATGTGGACGCGCATCGCCTACGGGGCGCGGCCCTCGGTGCTGATCGCCGTCGTCTCGGTCGCCGCCTCGGCCGCGTTGGGCTCGGCCGTCGGGCTCGTGGCCGGGTACTTCGGGGGCTGGGTCGACCTCGTCCTCATGCGGATCGTCGACATCTTCCTTGGGTTCCCCGTCATCATCCTCGCGCTCGCGCTCGTCGCCGCCTTGGGCCCGGGGCCGGTGCACGTGTCGATCGCGCTCGTGGCCGTCTTCTGGACGCAGTACGCGCGCGTCGTGCGGGCCTCGGCGCTAGCCGAGAAGGAGCGCGAGTTCGTCGAGGCGGCGCGCGCCGCCGGCGCCGGGCCGGTCCGCATCCTCGTGCGCCACGTCTTCCCGGCCGCCCTCGGGCCGGTCGTCGTCCTGGCTACGCTCGGCCTCGGCACGGCGATCGTCTCCGAGTCGACGCTCAGCTTCCTCGGCTTCGGCGTCCAGCCGCCCGCGCCCAGCTGGGGCTGGACCTTGGCCTACGGCATGCGCTACCTGCGCGAGGACCCGTACCTTTCGGCCGTGCCGGGCGCGGCCATCATGTGGACCGTCCTGGGCTTCAACCTCTTGGGCGACGGGCTGCGCGACCTCCTCGACCCGCGCGGCCTCTCGCGATAGCCGGATGGGAGGTCTTGCGAAGATGGAGATCGAGCGGATCCCGGTGGCGACGCTCCTCAGCGGGGCCGAGCTCGCCATCTGGGTGCACGAATCGCGCGGGGAGCTCGGCCCGGGTCCCACCGTCGGCGTCCTTGCCGCGATCCACGGAGACGAGCCGACCGGGACGGAGATCTGCCTCGAGCTAGCGCGGAGGCTGCGGGCGGGGCTCCCCCACCGCGGCCGCATCCTCATCCTGCCCGTCGCCAACCCGCTCGCGTACGAGGCGGTCCGCCGCCACACGCCGCTCGACGACCTGAACCTGAACCGGCTCTTCCCCGGCGACCCGGACGGCTGGCTCTCGGACCGGCTCGCGCGCGTCATCACGCGCCACTTCCTCGAGCGCATCGACGCCTTCGTCGACCTCCACTCGGGCGGCGACAGCCAGACGGTCGACTACGTCTACCTCCTGAACGACGAGCGGCTTTCGCGCAGCTTCGGCTCGCGCGTACTCTACCGGCCGCGCGAGGGCTTCGCCGGCACGCGGTTCGAGGGGACGTCCGCGACCGTGACGCAGGCGCGCGGGATCCCCACGGTGACGGTGGAGCTCGGGGGCGGGCGCGTCGACCAGAGGCCGTACGTCGAGCGGGGCGTGCGCGGCGTGCTGAACCTTTTGCGGGCGCTCGGGGTCGTCGAGGGCGAGCCCGAGCCGCCGGGGCCCCAGGTGGTCGTGCACGAGATCGCGACGATCCGGCCCGGCCAGGGCGGGCTGCTCGAGACGGAGGCGCCGCCCCTCGGGGAGGTCGTCCCGGGCGGGGCCGTGCTCGGCCGTGTCGTCAGCCCGCACACCTTCGAGGAGCTCGAGGTCATCCGGAGCCCCTTCCGCCGGGGCGTGATGATCCTCTCGCACCTCACGCGCGACGTCGTCTGGCCGGGTGACTACGGCTACATGGTCGGGAACCTCGAGGGGGCCGAGGGCGCATGAAGGCCGAGGCGGAGGCGCTCCGCGAGCTGGGCCTCCGCGCGGCCCGGGCTGTTCTCGGCGTCGACCGGCTCTGCCTGGCGCAGAAATCGCCGGAAGAGCTCGCGTCGCCCGACATCCTGGAGAGAGAGACGCCCGTGGCCGTCGACCTCTCCGGCCTCGCGCCCGAGCCCTTCGCCTCCTGGGAGGAGGCACGCCGGGCCTGGCGCCGCCTGGGCCAGGCCGCGGACGCGCTCGAGACGCCCGACCGGCGCCAGTTCTACCGCGACCTCGCCCGCGCCATGGCGGCGCTCATCGACTGGCAGGAAGCGGGAGGAGGTCACGAGCCGGCCCATCGCTTCGCCGAACGGGGCGCCGCGCTCCTCGGCCTCGACCGCCTCCTCTTCCGGGAGGACGAGTGGGAGGCGGCGCGCCGACGCCTGGCCGGACGGCTTCTGGCTTCCGGAGTGCCCGTAGCCGGCCTCGATGGGCCGAGCCTCGCTGCGGCCGTGCGGCGCTGGGAGGAGCCGCGCCTTCTCGCTCCCGACGAGGCGCTCTCCACCCTCGCCGACCTCCTCGCCTGGGCTCGGGAGGCCGCCGCCAGGCTCTTCGACCTCGCCGACCTCCCGCCCATGCGCGCCGTGGCCGTCCGCGGCGTGAGCTACAACGCCTACTGCGACTACGCGCGGCGCGAGATGCTCGTCAACTTCGACGAGCGCTTCACGCGCGCCGCCCTCCGCCACCTCGTGGCGCACGAGGCCTACCCGGGCCACACGACCCACCTCGCCCTGCGCGAGGCGGCCGCCCGCGAAGGCCGCGCCACGGTCGACACGCTCCTCGTCGTCACCGACACCCCGACGAGCCCCGTCTTCGAGGGCATCGCCGACAACGGCCTCTTCTTCCTGGACGCGGCGGACGACGACGACCTCACCTACCTGGCCCTCGAGGAGCTCCGCACGCTGGCGGCCTGCCGGGCGGCGGCGCGGCTCGCCGCCGGGACGGCGCCGGACGAGGTGGCGGCCCGGCTCGCCGAGGAGGCGGCCGCCTCGCCGGCTTGGACGGCCCACCGCATGCGGTTTCTGGCCCGGCCGCTCCGGCGGCCCTTCATCTTCGCCTACGCCTGGGGCCGCCTGGCCGTGGGCCAGGCGTACCGCCGGGTGGCGGAACGGCGGCGCGGCGAGTTCCTGCGGCGCCTCTACGAGAACCCGCACTCGCCCCGCTCCCTTGCCCTGCTCGGAGAGGAGCTCGCCCATGCCGACTGAGCTTTCGACCTCGCGGGCCATCTTCGACCGCGCGCGCCGCGTGACGCCCGCCGGCGTCCACTCGAACGCGCGCGCCCGCGATCCGCATCCCCGCTATTTCGCCCGCGCCGAAGGCGCCTACCTCTGGGACGCCGACGGGCGGCGCGTGCTCGACCTCGTCATGGGCAACGGCGCCGTCGTCCTCGGCCACGGCCATCCGGCCGTCACGGAGTCGGTCCAGCGCGCCGTCGCGCGCGGACTTACCTGCGGGGTCGAGTGGGAGCGGGCGGTGGAGGCGGCCGAGGCCTTCCTCCGCTGCGTGCCCGGCATGGACCTCGTCCGCTTCGCGAACACCGGCACCGAAGCCGTGACGCACGCCCTGCACGTCGCGCGCCATGCGACCGGGCGCCGCCGGCTCGCGAAGGTCGAAGGCTCGTACCACGGCTGGACGGACGAGCTCTACGTGAGCGCCTTCCCGGACCCAGACGAGGCCGGGGACCCGAAGGCGCCGCGCCCCGTACCGGGCGGGCCGGGTCTCGACCCCCGCGTCGTGGCCGACGTGCTCGTCCTCCCCTTCAACGACGAGGAAGGGACGCGCGCGCTCCTCGAGGCCCACGCCCACGAGCTCGCGGCCGTCGTCCTCGAGCCGGTCCTCATCGACGCCGGCTTCATCCCCGCGACGCCGGGGTACCTCCGCCTCCTGCGCGAGCTGACGCGCAAGCACGGGATCGTGCTGATCTTCGACGAGATCCTCACCGGCTTCCGCCTGGCCCCGGGCGGCGCGGCCGAGCGGTACGGGGTGACGCCCGACCTCGCGACGTACGGGAAGGCGATGGCGAACGGCTACCCGATCGCCGCCCTCGCCGGGCGCGAGGAGCTCATGCGCTCGACCGAGCCGGGCCGCGGCCCGGCGTACGTCGGGACGTTCAACGGGCACGCCGTCTCGCTCGCGGCCGCCGTCGCCACCCTGCCGCTTCTCGCCGACGGCTCGCTGCAAAGCGAGCTCGCTCGCCGCACGGCACGGCTACGGCGCTCGTTTGCGGCCCTCGCCCGCGAGGCGGGCGTGCCGGCCGTGCTCGCGGGCGACGGCGGCCACTTCCAGTGGTACTTCGTCGAGGGACCGGTCGCGGACTACCGCCAGGCGGCGCGCAGCGACCCCGAGCGCTGCCGCCGGTTCACCGCCTCGCTCGAGGCGGCCGACATGCTCGTGGCGCGGAACCCGATCGCCCACCACGCGCTCTCGCTCGCGCACGGCGAGGCGGAGCTGGCGGCGATCGAGGAGGCCTTCCGGGAAGCGCTGCGCCGGGCCCGCGCCTAGAGCTGCGCAGGAGGTCGGGGCCGCGCCGCGGAAGCTAGGCGGCCGTGCGGGCGAAGGCGCCCGGGCGCGGCCCGCCGGAGGGGTGAGGCTTCCCTGCTCACGCTCGACGACGTCCTCTCCATCCGCCACACGGAGCTTCCGCGCTGGTCGCCCGACGGCCGCTGGATCGCCTTCCTCTGGCACGTGGACGGCGTGCGCGAGCTTCGCGCCACGCGCCCCGAGGTCGAGCCGGCTCTGGAGCCGCTCCGGCTCTCGCCGCCGGGTCGGGCGGCGGGCGACTGGGACTGGTCGCCGGACGGGGCGGTCGCCGTCGCATCGTCGAACGACGTCTTCCTCGCGCAACCCTCGCCCGACGGCTCCGGCTTCGCCGAGCCGGCCGCCTGCCTTGTGGGGTCCGAGCGCGTCGTGGGTCTCCGCTTCTCGCCGGTCGGCAAGCGGCTCGCCGTGGTCCGAAAGCGCTCGCTCCTCTTCCTCGCCGAAGGGCCGGACGTGCGCGAGGTGGCGCTACCCGGCGAGGCGGCCGGCCAGCTCGCCTGGTCGCCCGACGGCCGGCTTCTCGCCGTCCCCTTCTGCGAGGGGGACCGCGTCGACCTGGCGGTCGTCGCGGCGCCGGACGGGGAGGTCATCTGGCGCACGCGGACGGACGCGGCCGAGGGCCAGCCGGAGTGGGTCGGCTCGCGCCTTCTCTTCGCGCGCAGCGATCGCGACGCGCTCTGGTACGAGTGGGTCGTGGCCGACCTCGCGCGGGGCGAGGAGGAGGTCTGGCTTCGGGAGGAGGACCGGCGCGGCGTGTGGGTCGGCGTGCGGGCGGCCGTCTCGCCCACCGGCTCCGCCTTCGCCCTCACGGCGCCCGTCGACGGCTGGAACCACGTCGTCGTGTGCGACCTCCGGACCGGCCAGCGCCGAGTCCCCCTCCCCGGGGAACACGAAGACTACGGCCACGCCGCCGACCGGCCGGACTTCTCGCCCGACGGCGGAAGGCTCGTCTTCTCCTCGAGCGCGGGGAACCTGAAGGAGCGCCACATCTGGCTCTACGACCTCGAGCGGGGGACGTGCGAGCAACTCACGCGCGAGCCCGGCACCCAGGTGAACCCCGTCTGGTCCCCCGATGGGCGGCGCCTCGCGTACATCACCTGCGGGCCCTACCACAGCGCCGAGCTCGCCGTCGTGGCGGTCGGGGACGGAAGCGGCGAAGCGCCGGCCGAGCGGCGCCTCACGCGGTCGATGCCGGCCGCCTGGACGCGCGAGGCGGTCGTCGTGCCGAGGGCCGTCTCCTTCCCGAGCGCAGACGGGCGCACGGTACACGGGGACCTCTTCGTCCCCCAAGGCCTCGACCGGTCGCGCCGCCATCCGGCGATCGTCTACGTCCACGGCGGGCCGATCCGCCAGATGCGGTACGGCTGGCACCCGATGCACGCGTACGCCGTCTTCTACGCCTTCAACCAGCTCGTCCTCCAGCACGGCTACGTCGTGCTCTCGGTCGACTACCGCGGCAGCACCGGCTACGGCGTGGAGTACGAACGGGCCAACTACCACAGCATGGCGCAGGGGGACCTCGAGGACTGCGTGGCGGCCGCCCGCCACCTGGCGTCGCTCCCCTTCGTGGACGCGCGGCGCATCGCCATCTGGGGGCTCAGCTACGGCGGATACCTGACGCTCGCCTGCCTTTGCAAGCGGCCCGACGTGTTCGCCCTCGGCATCAACATCGCCGGGCTCTGGCGGGTCGACCAGTGGGCCGAGTGGGTGGCCGCCCGCCATCCGGGGGTCGGGAACGTCCTCGCCCACCGGGCGGGCCTCGGGCGGTTCGCCGACGACGAGGCGGCGTTCGAGGCCTCGCCGGCGAACTTCGTCATGGGGCTGAAAGGCCCGCTCCTCAACCTGCACGGCACCGAGGACGAGAGCGTCGACTACGCGCAGCTCGACCGCATCGTCGAAGACTGCGTGCGGCACGGCAAGGACTTCGCCGCGCTCCACTACCCGGGCGAGACGCACATGTTCACAAAGCGGGAGACCTGGCAGGACGCGTTCACCCGCATGCTCCGGGCCTTCGACCGCTACCTGCGCCCGGAGCCCGAGGACCGGCCTCCCGCGATGATCTAGGCGCCCGGCCGGGCCGGCTGCCAGGGCCCGAGCACGAGAAGGCGCGAGGCGTCGAGGACGGCGAGCGCCCGCCGGCCCAGGAGCGCGCGCACGCGACCGGCCTCGCCGGCGCCCTCGAGAGTCACGGTCGGGCCCGGCACGAGCGCCACCTCGGCCTCCCATCCGTCCGGCGTGACGACGACGCGCCGGACCTCGGCCTCCCCGACGAGGCGCGAGGGCGAGGCGCGGGCGAGCACCTCGCCCGGCCGGTCGGCCGGGACGAGCTCGAGCGCCCCCGGCGGGATGTGGAGGGCGAGCTCGCCGGCCGCCCGCGCCGGGCCCGCTGTGCCCGGCCGGAGCGGAAGCCGCCAGCCGTCGACGTCGACCGTCACCGGGTCGAGGCGACTCGCCTTGAGGACGTTCTTGAAGCCGAGAAGGCGCGCCGCCAGCCCCGAGCCCGGGCGGCGGAAGAGCTCTTCGGTGCGCCCGAAGGCGAAGAGCCGCCCGGCGTGGAGAAGCCCGATCTCGTCGGCGAGGAGGAGGGCGTCGCGGGGATCGTGCGTGACCACGACCGTGGCGAGGCCGGCCTCGCGCTGCACGCGGGCGAGGAGGCGCCGCAGGTCCTCGCGGAAGGGCATGTCGAGCGCCGAGAGCGGCTCGTCGAGGAGGAGGAGCCTGGGCCGCGCGACGAGCGCACGGCCGAGCGCCGCGCGCTGGCGCTCGCCGGCCGAGAGCTCGCCCGGTCGGCGGCCCGCGTGTGCGGCGAGCCCGAGGACCTCGAGCCAAGAGGCGGCCTCCTCCGGGTCCGCGCCCGGCGCGGCGAGGAGCTGGCCCCACACGGTCCGCGTCGGGAAGAGGCCGGCGTCCTGGGGGACGAAGGCGATGCCGCGACGCTCGGCCGGAACGCGCGTCAGGTCCTCGCCCTCAAGCCGCACGAAGCCCCGCTCGGGCCGTAGCAGCCCGGCGACCATCCGGAGCGTCAGGGTCTTGCCGGCCCCTGAAGGGCCGAGGAGCGCAAGCCGCCGCGAGCGCGCGCGGAGCTCGAGATCAAGCTCGAAGCCCGCAAGGTGCGCGCGCAACGCCAGGGCGAGCCACGGCTCCCCCGCGGGTGCAGGCGGCCGCGTCCCCGGCGCCCGCCGCTCCCCGAGCGGCCGGACGCGCCGGGACCGAGGCCGCGCCGGGCCCCCGAGGGGACTCGTCCGGCGGGGCGCGGCCGTCCTCCGGGCGAGCGCCTCGCCCGCCAGGACGAACGCGAGGCTCACGGCGAGCGAGAGCCCCACGAGGGGCGCCGCCGCCGCCAGCCCCCGGCTCCCGAACTCGACCCACGTGAGGACGGGGAGCGAGTACGGGTGGTAGGCCAGGACGGCCGTGGCCCCGAACTCGCCGAAGGCCCGCACCCAGGCCAGGACCAGCCCCGCCCGCACGCCGGGCCAGGCGGCCGGGAGGAGGAAGCCCGCCCAGCACGCGAAGGGCCCGTGGCCGAGCGTGCGGGCCGCCTCGCCGATCGAGGGCGGGAGGGAGGCGAAGGCCGAGCG
>JADGHG010000060.1 GCA_019689585.1 Clostridia bacterium | reverse complement strand
AGGCCGTAGATGACGCTCGGCACGGCCGCGAGGAACTCGACCGCGAAGCCGAGCGTGCTCGCCAGGCGGTAGCCCGCCATCTCCGAGAGGCAGAGCGCGGCGCCCAGCCCCACCGGCACGGCGAAGAGCATGGCGAGGAGCGACGTGTAGAGCGTTCCGAAGACGAAGGGGAGCGCCCCGTACTCGTGGTGGATCGGGTCCCAGGTCCCGGAGGCGAGGAAGGCGAGCCCGAAGCGGGCGATCGCGGGCGCGGACGCGTCGACGAGCACCAGGACGAGCGCCGCCGCGACGGCCAGTACGGCCATCGCGGCGGCTGCGGACAGGAACCGGAACACCGTATCCCCCCGCGCGCGCCGGTACGGCATCGAGTTTCCTCCCACGATCCGGCTACTTCCCGAGGAGCGACTTCCCGCCCGCTCCGATGGACCGGATCACCTGCTCGTCGAGCTTCACGACCGGGTCGGGGAGGGGCGCGTAGTGGAGCGGCTCCGCGACCTGCTGGCCGTCGTGGATCATCCAGTCCAACAGCTGGACGAGCGCGCGGTTCTCCGGCGTGTCGGGCAGGTTCTTGCGGACGATGATCCAGCTGAAGCCGGAGATCGGGTAGCTGTTCGGGCCGGGCGCGTCCACGAAGAGCACGCGCAGGTCCTGAGGCATGTTCGCGGCAGCGCCGGCCGCAGCCGCGGACGCGCCTTCGGAGCTGGGGTCGACCCAGTTGCCGTCCTTGTTCTGCATTGTGGCCTGCTGGATGCCGTTCTCCATGGCGTAGGCCATCTCGAAGTAGCCGATCGCGCCGGGCGTCTGCCTGACCTGACCGGCCACGCCCTCGCTGCCCTTGCCGCCGATGCCGGTGGGCCAGTTCACAGCGGTGCCGGCCCCGACCTGACCGGCCCACTCGGGGCTCACAGCCGACAGGTAGTTCGTGAAGATGAACGTGGTGCCGCTGCCGTCCGACCGGTGCACCACGGCGACCGGCAGATCCGGGAGGGGGACGCCGGGGTTCAGGTCCTGGATGGCCTTGTCGTTCCACTTCGTGATCCTGCCGAGACACAGGTCCGCCAGCACCTTGCCCGTGAGGCGCAGGTGGTCGACGCCGGGCAGGTTGTACCCCACGGACACCGCGCCGATCGTGATCGGGATGTGCACGAGGTCCGGGTGCTGCTTCATCTGGTCGTCGCTGAGGAACGCGTCCGAGGCGGCGAACCGGACCGTCGCGTCGAAGAGGGCCTTCTGGCCGCCTCCGCTCCCGATCGACTGGTAGTTCACGGTTACGTTCGGGTGAAGCTCGTGATACTTCTTGAACATGTTGTCGAAGAGGGGGAAGTCGAAGGTCGAGCCGGCGCCCGTCAGGGCGACCGCGACGTTCGAGCCCCCCGCCTCGCTCGTCCCTCCGCCGCCCCCGGTCGGCGAGGAGCTAGCGGCGCCGCACCCGGCGAGAAGCGCGCCGAGCAGGACCCCCGTGATCCAGAGGGCGAATCGCTTCCGCATCCGTCTCACTCCCTGATCGAGGTCGAATCCACGTGGATCCTCCGAGCGTGAGGCTAGCGCGCCCTCGTTAAGGGGCGATGTAGGTCGGGTTAAGGATTCTTAACGCAGGCGGCGACCCGCCGGAGCGATCGGAGGCTTGCCTGGCGGAGCGACGGCGCCCTCGTCGGTCGGCGACTCCGGCCACGCCCGATCGCGGCGGGCGGCCGTGCGCCGGAGGTGGCGGGGTCCCACGGTGGAACACACGTCGTATCCTGCGCGACCTGTTCGGCGGGAGTCGGGCAGGGAGGCGGGCGGCAAGGGAGGGCACACCATGCATCTCGAGCGGTTTGACGATCCCGCCGCCTTCTACCGTGCGGCCGGCGACTACCTCCTGGAGCACGAGGCCCACCACAACCTGATCCTCGGCGTGACGTTCGCCCTGATGGACCAGCCCGAACGCGGCGATGCCGCACCCTACCTGGCCGTCGTGCGCGAAGGGGGTCGAGTGGTGGGCGCCGCCCTGCGCACGCCGCCGCGCAAGCTGGTGTTGTCCCTTATGTCGGACGAGGCGGCAGCGGAGATCATCGCCCGGGATACCTTGACGGCCGACCCGCGACTGCCCGGCGTACTGGGCCCCAAGGCAGACAGCCTGGCCTTCGCCCGCGCCTGGACCCGCCTCAGCGGCCAGTCCCATCGTCTGGGCATGGCGCAGCGGATTTATGCATTGGAAGACGTCCCCGACGTCCCCGAGGTGCCGGGTGAGCTCCGCCATGCCGCCCCCGAGGACGGGGACCTGCTCGTTGCCTGGGTGGCGGCGTTCAACGCAGAGGCCTTGGGCGAGGGTAAGGACGAGGGCGGTGCCGCGCGGGTGGTGGACTCCTTCCTACGCGGGTGCCACCGGGACCTGGTCATATGGTGGGACGGGCAGCCGGTATCGATGGCGGGCTACGGAGGCCGGACCCCCAACGGGATCCGTGTCAGCGCCGTGTACACGCCGCCGGACCTGCGGCGACGGGGCTACGCCACGGCCTGCGTCGCCGCCCTGAGCCGGTACCTTCTGGCCAGCGGATACAGGCGCTGCTTCCTGTTCACCGACCTGAGCAACCCCACGTCGAACCGGATCTACAAGACCATCGGCTACCGTCCCGTGTGTGACGTGGATGAATACCGCTTCGCGTCCTGATCTGACCAACCGCGCGCAGAGGTCGGGGCGACCTGACCACCGGCAGCTATCTCACGGCCGTCCCGATCCCGGCACCCCGCGTCGCACATGCAGAGCCGCACCAGGTGCCGGCGGCGCCGCGCCGATAGACGGCGCCTCGACGAGACAGGCCGCGGTCCACGCCCTCGTCACGCTAGGCGTCCAGCACGTGCTTCCAGAACTCCGGCTCGTCGAGGGCCTCCCGGAAGCCGGCCGCCCACCTACGCTCGACGCGCGTCTCGCAGAGGTCGGACGGGCGAAAGAGGTGGTTGGCGCCCGGGACCACCGCGACGAACCACGCCGGGCTGCGGGACTCCTCCAGGTACTGGCGCAGCAGTCGCGCGTTCTTCTCGGCGTAGACGAGGCGGTCGTTCCCGGCGAAGAGGGCGAGGAAGGGCTGGGAGACGCGGATGAGGTCATCGCGGGGGGCGTGGTGGAGGATGCGGCCGAGGTAGCCGACCGGCCGCAGCCGTCCCACCCCCGCATAGGCTCGCAGCGCCACGGCCAGCGCCCGGCGCTTCCACCGGGCCACGCCGGCGGAATCGCCCCGGCAGCGCCACAGGGTCTCCAGGTCGTCCAGCACCTGCTCGACCACGGGGATGGCGGGGCCCGCCAGGGTGATCACGAACGCCACCTTGCCGGGATGGCGGGCCGCGACCATCTGCGCGATCCAGCCCCCCTGGCTGTGGCCGACGACCCCGATGCGGTCGGCGCGCACGTCCCCGCGCGAGGCCAGATCGTCGATCACCGTCAACACGTCCTGCGCGCGGTCCTCGAAGGACTGAGCCCGCCAGTCGCCGGTGGCCCGGTGGGTCTCCACGGTGCGGGGGCTGAGCCACAGGACCCGCGCCACCTCCGCGGTGCTGTGCCCTGAGCGGTCAGGCGCACCACCTCCCGCTCCCGCGGGCTGAGGTCCTCCAGCAGCCGTGCCTCGACCGTGCGCCTGGGGCACTCCGGCAGCACCCTCGGCTCCGCAGCAGCTCCGGCCGCGACGGCGCGGAGCGCCTGGCGCCACTCCTCGAGGGTGGCGTCGGCCGGCAGCGGGTCGCTGCCCTGTTCGCGCAGCTCCGATAGGCGGCGGCAGACCGCGTTGCGGACCAGCAATACGCGCCAGCCCGTTGCCGCCAGGCCGGCGGCCTGCCGCTCGGCGGCTCAGGGGTCCCCCGTGCCGTCCACTACCGCCACCTGGTCGGCCGTCGCGGGTAGAGGGTCCGCGCCGGGCTCCGCGTCCCCGAAGCCCAGCTCCTGCACCAGCTGGCCCACGGTCGCGGCGAAGAGTGGTCTCCCGCCACCGACGAGTTCCGGCAGGCCGACCCCGAGGGCTACGCCAGCCTGATGCGCAGCCCCGGCTTCCTCTGCGTGCGCGCCCGCAAGCCAGGGCCCTCGTGAACCGGCCCGCCACGAGGCCGGCGCCGCGGACGAGCCGCTAGCCGCCACCGGCGCCCGTCGGGTCCCCTCCCGCCCGGGGGGCGCGCCGGCCCCGCCCGGTCGCCTCACCGCGCCGAGGGCGCGTACAGCTCCACGTAGAGGCCCGCCGGGTCGCGCAGGGCGGCCACGCGCAGGCCCCAGGGCATGTCGCGGGGAGCGTGCTCGAAGCGCACGCCCTGCTGTGAGAGCCGCGCGTACGCGGCGTCGACGTCGTCCACCCGTAGGTGCAGCTGGACGGCGGCGCCCGCCGACCCCGCCGCCCAGTCCTCCGCCTGGTGCACCGCGAGCGCGCAGGAGCCTGTCTCGAAGCGCACGAAGTGGGGGCTGCGGTGCTCTACGCGCAGGCCCAGGACCCCCTCGTAGAACTCCACCTCGGCCTCGAAGGCCTGTGTGAATACGGTCACGTACCCGAGCTCCACCGCCACGCCGCCCCCGGTGTCGGATGACCCGTCCCGACGCACGCGGCGCGCGGGGCGCGGAGTCCGCCCGCGCCCCCGCACGCGCGAAGCCCTGATGGTTTCGCGCCCCCGTGTCGGCGCACCTGTCGGGGTCGCGGGCGCGGCCCCCAGGTGCGCGGCCCGCGCCAGGCGAACGCATGCGCGCAGCCGCGCGCCGGTACCGGCAGCCATGGGAGCCTCACAACCGCCCGCAGCTCGTGGCGGTCGAGGAGAACGAGAAGATCCGCGGCCTGATGGTGCGGCTCAACACGGTGGGCGGAGAGGACCAGGTGCAGCAGGGCTTCCGGCGGTTCCTCCTCCGGGGCCTCCGGAGAGCCAGGCCGGAGGGCCCACCTGAAGGTGGTTCAGAGGCGGGCCACCGGGGTGGTGCGGCTATGCTGGGCGCGGGCGCGGACGATGAGGGCTCGTTTTCGCTAAGATGAGACCACAAGAGGTGGTCGCTGTGGAGCGGGTAGGTATCCGGTATCTGAAGAGCCATCTGAGCCAGTTCGTCGCCAGGGCGGCGAAAGGCGGCGTCTTCCTGGTGACCGATCGCGGGAAGCCGGTGGCGCGCCTCGGCCCGGCGGGCGGTGTCGAAGGGGAGCTACGGGCCCTGGCCGAGCGGATCGGTGTCGAGTGGCAGGGCGGGAAGCCGCGGGGCTTGGCCGAAGCGGTCGCGCCCAGGCTGTCCGGAGCCCGCTCGCTCTCGGAGGCCGTCCGGGAAGAGAGGGCCGAATGATCGCCTACCTCGACTCGAGCGCGCTGGTGAAGCTCTACGTGGTGGAGCCCGGCTCGGATGCGGTCCGCCGTCTGCTCGAGGAGGCCGACGTGGCGGCCACGAGCGCGATCGCCTACGCGGAGATCCGGAGCGCGGTCGCGCGCCGGCACCGGGAGGGCGATCTTACGGACAGCGCGGTGAGCCGGATCAAGGCCGCCCTGATGGCCGACTGGGAGGTGCTCTTCGTCCTGCCGGCGACGGGCACCGTGGCCCGGATCGCCGGGGACCTGGCTGAGGAGCATGCGCTGCGCGGGATGGACGCCATTCATCTGGCGTCGGCCCTATGGCTCAGCCGCCAGCAGTCCGCACCGGTCACGGTTGCGGCGTGGGATGACCGGCTGGCGCGCGCCGCTGAAGCGTCGGGCCTCCGCGTCGCGGGCCCCGCGTCGGGCGTCTGACCGCGTTGGTGCTTGCTCCCCACGCCCCGCCAAAACCCGGTACGGGTGTCCCGCTTCGGCGTGTACTTCGTCACGGCCCATGCCCTCGTGGAGGACCCCCGTCGGGCGTACGCGGAGAACCGCCTGGACCGGCGCATGCGGGTGTACGTGGCGCCCAAGGTCGTTCATCGTGGACGCGCGACCGACGGATGCGCCGCCGGTCTGCGCCGCAGAAGCCTCGGCGCCGTGAGCGGTTCACGTACCGGGCGCTTTCGCGCGCTCACTCCGCGCACACTACCCGCCGGGGGTGCCCGGTCGTTGCCGCCGGGGGAGACGGCGCGGGGCGAAACGGAGGCACCGACGGCGGAGTCCGTCGAGCGGCTCGGTACGTCGCGGCCGGCCGAGCCGGGCGAGAGCGACATCCACGTGCTCGCCGTCATCGGCCAGATCGAGGGCCACATCGTCCTGCCCTCGCAGAACAAGACGACGAAGTACGAACACGTCCTGCCGCAGCTCGTGGCGGTCGAGCAGAACGAGAAGATCCGCGGCCTGATGGTGCTGCTCAACACGGTGGGCGGAGACGTCGAGGCGGGGCTCGCGATCGCCGAGATGGTAAGGAGCCTGAGCAAGCCCTCCGTGTCGGTCGTACTCGGCGGCGGCCACTCGATCGGCATCCCGGTCGCCGTCGCGGCCCGACGCTCGTTCATCGCGCCGACGGCCACGATGACGATCCACCCCGTGCGCCTCACGGGCATGGTCGTGGGCGTGCCGCAGACGTTCGACTATCTGGAGAAGATGCAGGAGCGGATCGCGCGCTTCGTCGTCGCCAATTCCCACATCAGCTACGAGCGCTACCGGGAGCTCATGTTCAAGACGGGCGACCTCGCGCGCGACGTGGGCACGATCCTCGTAGGAGCGGAAGCCGTGCAGGAAGGGTTGATCGATGAGGTCGGCGGCGTCTCGGAGGCCATGGGCGCGCTCCGGCGCATGATCGCCGAGCGTCAGGCGAAGGGGGGCGCGCGGCCGTCCTCTGGACGGTGATGCCGGAGGAGGTGATCTTCGCCGAGCCCGGCCGAGAGGGCCGGCCGCCCGCGGCGATGCGGCTTATGCACGTGCGGGGCCGCGCCGTCCTCTGTGAGGAGGCGCGGGACGGATGGCGCGTCGTGCGCCTCCTCTCGACCGATCCCGCCGACTTCCTCGCGCCCGAACTTGCGCCGGGCGCGCTCCTCCCACCGCCCGCCCCGCACAGGAGTGAGCGATCCGGCTCGCGAAGCGAAGGCGGGTGTCAGGGGTGGTGACGCGCCATGGCCGGGCCGAACGGGCGCGCGCGGCGGGCCGCGAAGGCCGGCGGGACAGACACATCGGCGCGCCCGTCGCGCCGGGCGCCCGCCGAAGGCGGCCTCCCCCCGGAGATCCGCCGCGAGGCGGCCGGCATCCTCTGGCTCGGCCTCGCGGCGCTCGTCGCCGCGGGGCTCGTCGCGCCCGAGGGCGGCTGGCTCCTGCGCGCCGTCGGCTCGGCGGCGGCCTGGCTCCTCGGCCGGGGAGCCTGGTGGGTTCCGGGGTTCCTGGCCGCGACGGCCGGCCTCCTCCTCACCGCCGGCCCGAGCTGGAGCCGGGAGCGCGGCCGGCTCCTGGGCGTGGCGCTCGCCGCCGTCGTCACGGTCGCCTGGCTCGCGAGGAGCCTCCCGCCCGACCGGGCCTTCGCCCTCGCGCGCGAGGGCGGCGGGCTCGTGGGGGCGAGCGTGTGGACGGTCCTGGCGCGGCTTCTGGGCGGCCTGGGGGCCGAGGTGGTGCTCGCGACCTGCGGCGCGCTGGCGCTCGTGCTGGCGTTCCAGGTGCGCCTCTCGCACGCGTTTTCGGCCGCCCTCCGCCGCGCGGGGCGCGCGCTCGTGCACCTCCCCGCCTGGCTCAAGGACTTCCTCTTCGAAGAGGTCGACGAACCGCGCCGACGGGCGAGCCGGGCGCCCTCGGGCGATGCGGAGGCCTCTCGGGATGCGCCGCCCTCGCCGCCGGGCGGCGACGAGTCCGGCGCGCCGGCGGCCGAGGCGGCCGGCCCCGCGCTCCCATCCGGGCCGGCGGCCAGCGTCGCCGACGAGGGCGGCGGCGATCCGGCCTCGGGCCCTATCGGACCGGTCCACGTCGGGGAGCCGCGGGCGGCCGACCCCCCGCGGGCCCCGGATGCGGCGCCCCCGGCCGGTGCGAAGACGGCCGCCAGTGCGCTTCAGATCTCCCTCGACGACTACCCGACCTATCGCCTCCCGCCGCTCTCGCTCCTCCGCGCCGGGGCGGCCGGCGACGGCGCCGGGGGCCGCCAGGGCGCTCGGCCGGCCGACCGCGACCGCGGCGCGCGCATCCTCGAGGAGACGCTCTCGAGCTTCGGCATCCGCGCGCGCGTCGTCGGCATCGACCGCGGCCCGGCCGTGACCCGCTACGAGCTCCAGCCGGCGGCGGGCGTGAAGGTGAGCCGCATCGTGAGCCTCCAGGACGACATCGCGCTCGCCCTCGCCGCGACGGGCGTGCGGGTCGTGGCGCCGATCCCGGGCAAGTCGGCCGTCGGCATCGAGGTGCCGAACCGGGACGTCCGCACCGTGCCGATCCGAGAGGTGCTCGAGAGCCCGGCCTTCCAGCGCTCGGCCTCGCGCCTTACGCTCGCCATCGGCGAGGACGTCGCCGGCCAGCCCATCGTCGCCACGCTCGACCGGATGCTCCACGTCCTCATCGCCGGGGCGACGGGCAGCGGCAAGAGCGTCTGCCTCAACACGCTCCTTGTGAGCCTCCTCTTCAAAGCTCGGCCGGACGAGGTGAAGCTCCTCCTCGTCGACCCGAAGCGGGTCGAGCTCTCCGGGTGGAACGGCGTGCCCCACCTCCTCGCGCCCGTCATCACCGACCCGAAGGCGGCCGCCGGGGCGCTGCGCTGGGTGCAGCAGGAGATGGTCCGCCGTTACGAGCTCTTCGCCGACTGGGGGGCGCGCGACATCCACCGCTTCAACGAGGCAGCCCAGGCGCAGGGGCGGCGCCGCCTGCCCTTCATCGTCGTCGTGATCGACGAGCTGGCCGACCTGATGCTCGTCGCGGCCCGCGACGTCGAGGACGTCATCCAGAGGCTCGCCCAGATGGCGCGGGCGGCCGGCATCCACCTCGTCGTCGCGACGCAGCGGCCGTCGGTCGACGTGATCACGGGCGTCATCAAGGCGAACATCCCGTCCCGCATCGCGTTCGGCGTCTCCTCGCAGGCCGACTCGCGCACGATCCTCGACGCGGCGGGAGCCGAGAAGCTCCTCGGCAAGGGCGACATGCTCTTCCACCCGCTCGGCGCCCCGAAGCCCGTGCGGGCGCAGGGCGCCTTCATCTCCGAGCAGGAGCTCGAGGCCGTGCTCGACTTCGTGCGGCGGGAAGCTGCGCCCGAGTTCGACGAGGAGGTGACGCGCGCGTTCTCCGAAGGCCCTGTCGACGACGACGAACCCGACGACGAGCTCTTCCAGGAGGCGGTGCGCGTCGTCCTCGAGACGGGCCAGGCCTCGGTGTCGATGCTGCAGCGGCGGCTGCGCGTCGGCTTCACGCGGGCCGGCCGGCTCATCGACATGATGGAGCGGCGCGGCTTCGTCGGCCCCCACAAGGGCTCGAAGGCGCGCGAGGTGCTCGTCACGCGCGAGATGTTCCAACGCGCCTTCGGACGACCGCCCGGCCCGCCGGCGGGCGGCGCAGGCGAAGGATCACCCCGCTAGAAGCCGCCTCCGGCACTTCCCGGCAGTTCGCCGCGCCTCTCCGGGCGTCCGGCGTGCGCGCGCATACTACGCGCACCACGACGAAAGGAGGGAGGCGCGGTGAAACGAACGCGGCGCGGCCTCGTGGCGTGCTGTGCCGTGCTCCTCTTCCTCCCGCTCCTTGCCGCGGGCTGCGCCCTCTTCGGCCGCGGCGCGGCGCCCGCCCGCATGCCCCAGGCGGGGGGCGGGGGGCCGGCGGGCTTCCAGGTGTTGGCCTTCTACGACGACCGCGACGAGAAGGCGCGCGGCGTCGTCCTCGACACGCTCGTCCGCAACAAGGCGCTCATCAGCGAGCTCTCGCCCTTCTGGTACAAGGTGAACCGCGACGGGAGCCTCACCGACATGAGCGAGAAGGACGTCCTCGCCTTCGCCGAGCGGAACGGCATCCGGCTCATGCCGCTTGTGACGAACCAGGCCGGGAACGACGCCTTCCTGACCGACCCGGCCGCCCGGTCGCGGGCCGTGGCGAACCTGCTTGCGCTGCTCGACCGCAACTCGCGTACGTACGAGGGGTTCAGCATCGACTTCCAGCTCCTCTCCCCGGGAACGCGCGACGGTTTGACCTCCTTCATGCGCTCCCTATATGCGGGCGTGAAGAAACGCGGGAAATCGCTCAACATCGACGTCATCCCGACGGGCCAGGCGACGAACCGGAGCTCGCCCTACGACCTTCCGGCCCTCGCGAAGGTCTCGGACGCGATCGTGCTCATGACCTACGACAACCACAGCGACGCCTCGCGCCCCGGGCCGGTGGCCGGCCTCGAGTGGGTGCGGACGCGCATCCAGGCGGCCGAGAAGGCGGGGGTGGCCGCCGGCCGGCTGATGATGGGCGTGGCGGCCTACGGCTACGACTGGGTCCAGGGGACCGCGAACGCCCGCACGGTGTCGCTGAAGGAGGCCAAGATGATGCTGGGGCGCGCGGCCCCGGTGCGCGGCACGCCCGACCTCTCCCCGCACTTCACGTACACGGCCAAGGACGGGCGGCCGCACGTCGTCTGGTACGAAGACGGCACCTCCGTCGCCCAGAAGGTGAAGCTCGCCCGGGACATGGGGCTTCGCGGCATCGCCATCTGGCACGTCGGCCAGGAGGACCAGTCGTACTGGGACGCGATCCGCGGGGCGCTGCGCTAGGCGGCTCGAAGCCGCGGAACGGGGCCGGCCGCGAGCGGCCGGCCCCGCGTGCGTTCGGGGCGCTTCAGGGGGCCCCTTGGCTGCCGGAGCCGGAGCCCGACGGGCCCCCCGCCCCGCCGGGCGATCCGCCGGGGTCGGGCGTGCGCGCGAGAAGCGCCTCCATCTCGCGCGCGATCGCTTCCGTCTCGCGCAGCACGGCCTGGAGCTCCTTCAGGTTGCGGCTGAGCCGCTCGTGGATCTTGCGCTCGGCCGCGCGGAGCGCCGCCGTGCCGAGCGGGAGGCGCGGCTTGGCCCCGGACTTCTGTCGTTTGGACTGCGCGTC
>JADGHG010000059.1 GCA_019689585.1 Clostridia bacterium | reverse complement strand
TAGGCGCACGGCTTGCACCAGGGCGCCCAGAACTCGACGAGCGTGGGGTGCGCGGAATGGTACACCTCGTCGGCGAACGTGCCGTCCTTCAGCTCCGCCATCTCCGCCACGCGGGCCACCCCTTCCGGCGCGACCGCCCTATCAGGGTAGGTTGACGGTTCTACGCCGCCTGCGATTCCCCTTTCCCTCTCCATCGCCGTCGCAGCCTCGAACATTAAGGACCATTCCTCGCAACATCATTCGGATCCCGCGTTGACACCCCGACGGGCCGAACCTACTCTGTGACCAGGCGGACGCGTGCAGCGGACCCGTACCCCACAGGGCTGGCCGCGTCCGCAAATCGTTCGGAAAAGGGGGGCGCGCATGCTCGAGCGGCTCTTCCGGCTGAAGGACGTGCAGAGCGACGTGCGCACGGAGGTCATCGCCGGGCTCTCCACCTTCATGGCGATGGCCTACATCCTGTTCGTCAACCCGAGCATCCTCGGCATCGCGGGCGCGCCGCGCGACGGCGTCTTCTTCGCCACGGCCGTCGGAGCCGGCCTGGCCACCCTGGCGATGGGCCTCTTCGTCAACTACCCCATCGCGCTCGCGCCGGGCATGGGGCTCAACGCCTTCTACACGTTCACGGTCGTCCTCGGCATGGGCGTGCCGTGGCAGACGGCCCTCGGCGCCGTGTTCATCTCGGGGATCATCTTCCTCATCCTCACCGTGACGCGCGTGCGCCAGATGATCGTCGAGGCGATCCCGCCGCAGCTGAAGTCGGCGATCACGGTCGGCATCGGGCTCTTCATCACGCTCGTCGGCCTCAAGCTCTCCGGGATCATGACGATCAACCTCTCGCTCACGCCGGAGACGCTGAAGGCGGTCGTGTCGGGCAACGGCACGGCCGGCACCACGCCCCTCGACACGGCCATCGCCATGGGCGACATCTTCGCGCCCGACGCGCTCGTCGCCATCCTCGGCATCATCCTGACCGGCATCCTCATGGCGCTGCGCGTCCGGGGCGCCGTGCTCCTCGGCATCCTCGGCACGATGGTCATCGGCATCCCCTTCGGGGTGACGACCGTCCCGAGCGGCTTCTCGCCCGTCGCCATCCCCCACGCCGACCAGCTGATCGTCGGCCAGCTCGACATCCTGGGCGCCCTCGAGATGGGGCTCCTCACGGTGATCTTCACCTTCACGTTCGTCGAGCTCTTCGACTCGCTCGGCACGATCGTCGGCACCGCCCAGCGGGCGGGCCTCATCGACAAGACCGGCTCCTTCCCCCGCATCGGCCGCGCGCTCACGGTCGACGCGGCGGCCGTCACGGGCGGCGCCATCCTCGGCACGAGCACGATCACGGCCTACATCGAGAGCGCGACCGGCGTGGCCGCGGGAGGGCGCACGGGCCTCACGGCCGCCGTCGTCGGGATCCTCTTCCTCCTCGCCACCTTCTTCGCCCCTGTCGCGGGCCTCATCCCGGACGCGGCGACGGCGCCCGCCCTCGTGATCGTCGGGGTGCTCATGATGGCGGCCGTGAAGGGGATCGACTTCGACGACTTCACGGTCGCGCTGCCGGCCTTCCTCACGATCATCCTGATGCCGTTCACCTACAGCATCGCGAACGGGGTCTCGGCGGGACTCCTCCTCTTCCCGCTCCTCAAGCTCGTGACCGGCCGGGCCAAGGAGGTCCACTGGCTCCTCTGGATCCTCGCGCTCGTGGTGCTGGCGCGCTTCATCTGGCTCCTCGCCTGACGCTTCAGAGCGCCTCGCGCGGCGAGCCACAGGGCGTCGCGGACGACGTCCGCCAGGTGGATCGGGTGCACCGGGTCGTCCGGTGAGGCGAGGCGGGCAAGGAGCGCTTCCGCGTCGACCCCCTCCCCCACCCACGCGGCACGTCGCTCGGCGCGCCTAGGCCGCCGGCCGACGCGCCTCGGCACGACGGCCGCCTCGATCAGGTGGCCGCCCTCTTCGGTGCGCCACAGTCGGTAGAGCACGCGACTCCCTTCGCCCGCGTCGCCGCCCGTCCACGCCAGGCGGAGGGCGACGCACGAGAGACCGCCATGGACCAGCGTCGGCACCCCTCTCCCCGCGCCTCGACCGGTCGCCGTCCAGGCCGCCGGGCCCGACGCCGGCCCGGGCAGCCCGGCGGGCGTCTCCGACGCGGCCTGCCTTCTCGCGCGGCCGCTCGACCCCCTTCCGAACGCATGCGCGCCCCTCTGCGCGGGCTCGACAGCGTCACGGCGCGCGCCAACAGGCATCGGCATCATGCGCGTGGGAGCGTGTCGCAGCCCGTCGACGACCGTTGAAAGGCGGCGTGCGAACGTATGCCCGCGGGCCGTGTGGCCGCGGGCCGCGTGCCTCGCGGTCCGGGCGCGAAGGGACGAGGGCGGCCGCGCAGCTCAGCTCGCGGCCGTAAGAAGGACGAGACGGGCCTCGTCGCTCGCCGTCTGGGCGATGCGCCGCTCGGTGAGGTAGCGGTGGAGGGCCTCGGAGGCGCGCCGGGCCGCGTGGACGGCGTGGATGACCGTCTTCGCGCCCGTCACGCAGTCGCCCGCCGCGAACACGCCGGGGAGGCTCGTGCGGCCTTCGCGATCGACGACGATGCCGCCCCAGTTGGCCACCTCGAGGCCGGGCGTGGCCTCGGCCAGGTCGCGCTCCGGCTTGTAGCCGACGGCGAGGATGACGGTGTCGGCCGGCACCTGGAACTCGCTCCCCGGGATCGGCTGGACGCTGCGGCGGCCGCGGGCGTCGGGCGCGCCCGGCTGCATGCGGACGAACTCGACGGCCGCCACCCGGCCGTCCGGCCCCGGGAGAAAGCGCGTCGGGTTGACGAGGTACATGAACTCGCCGCCCTCGTGCTTCACGTGCTCGACCTCGCAGAGCCGGGAGGGCGCCTCGCGCTCGGTCCGCCGGTAGGCGATCGTGACCTTCTTCGCCCCGAGGCGGAGCGACGTGCGGGCGGCGTCCATGGCCGTGTCGCCCGCGCCGATGATGACGACGCGCTCGCCTACGGTCGTCGGCTCCTTCTCGGGCAGCCCGTACTCCTTGCCGAGCAGGTCCTCCGTGTTGCCCATGAGGAAGTCCTTGGCCGTGACGACGCCGGGCAGGTCCTCGCCGGGCACGCCGGGGGTGGCGGCCTGGTTGGCGCCCGAGGCGATCAGCACGGCGGCGAAGCCTTCCCGCTCCATGAGATCCTGGATCGTCACGTCGCGGCCCACGCGCACGCCGGTGCGGATCTTCACCCCGAGCCGGAGGATCTTCTCGACCTCGAGGTCGATGATGCGCTGGGGCAGCACGTACTCCGGGATCCCGTACGACATGACGCCGCCGTAGAGGTACCACGACTCGAAGAGCGTCACGTCGTAGCCCTTGCGGGCGAGGAACCAGGCGCCCGCGAGCCCGGCCGGCCCCGCCCCGACGACGGCCACGCGCTCGCCGGCCCCCTCGCCGACCCAGTCCGAGAGGTCGATCTCGTCGAGGTGCTCGAGGGCGTAGTCGCCCATGTACCGCTCGAGGACGCCGATGCGGATCGGGTCGCCCTCGTTCCGCACGACGCAGTAGCCCTCGCACTGGACCTCCCACGCGCAGACGCGACCCGTGCAGGAGGCGAGCGGGTTCGCCTCCCAGTCGAGCATCGCCGCCTCGGCGACGCGGCCTTCCTGGATGAGGGCGATGAAGTCCCGGATCGGGTTGTGGTTCGGGCACCCGTCCTGGCAGTAGGGCGTGCCGCACTGGAGGCACCGGTCGGCCTCGGCCTTGGCCTCCTCGTAGGTGAGGTAGCCTCGGTTCACTTCCTCCCAGCCGGCGAGCGCCTTCTCCCGCTCGAGCTGGTGGCACTCGACCTCGGCCCACGAGAACCGCGTCAGCGTGAAGCTCACGGCGCCTCGCCCTTCCGTCGTCCGAGCTGTGATTGTGAAACCATGAACAAGAAAGCCCGCCGAGCGCGTGTCTTCACGGGCATCGTATCACCGTGCCCGCTTTCGCGCCACCGGGCCGACCGGCGCCTACCCCTCGGCCGGTCCCCCCCGCCCGGCCGCCTCCTCGAGCGCCGCGGTCGCCGCCTCGAGGGTGGTCCAGGCGAGCGTCGCGCACTTCACGCGCACGGGGAAGCGGTGGACGCCGACGAGCGCCTGCGCGTCGCCGAGCTCGGGGTCCTCCCGCCCTTCCCGCAGCATGGCCTTGAAGCGGGCGACGAGGCCTTCCGCCTCGCCGAGCGTGCGGCCGAGGACGAGCGAGGCCATCATCGAGGCCGAGGCGACCGAGATCGAGCAGCCGCGCGCCTCGAAGCCGACCTGGCGGATGCGGCCGTCCTCGACCGCGAGGTCGAGCTCGAGCTCGTCGCCGCAGAGGGGGTTGTCGCCCCGCTGCGAGACGGTCGGGCGGGCGAGGCGGCCCTTGTGGCGCGGCGAGCGGTAGTGCTCGAGGATGACGTCCTGGTAGAGGTCCTCAAGGGACACGGAAGAACTCCTTCGCGCGCCGCACGGCGCGCGCGAGGGCGAGGGCGTCCTCCCTGTCGTTGTACAGGTAGAAGCTCGCGCGGGCCGTCGCCTCGACGCCGAGGCGCCGCATAAGCGGCTGGCAGCAGTGGTGGCCCGCCCGGACGGCGACGCCCTCGTCGTCGAGCACCTGGCTCACGTCGTGCGGATGCAGGCCCGCGACCGTGAACGACACGATCCCGGCCCGGTCGCCATCCTCGGGACCGTAGGTGACGACGCCCGGGATCTCCGCAAGGAGCTCCCTCGCGTAGCGGCCGAGGGCCGCTTCGTGCGCGTGGATGCGCTCGCGGCCGACGGCCTCGAGGTAGTCGATCGCCGCCGCCAACCCGACGGCGCCCGCCACGTTCGGCGTGCCGGCCTCGAACTTCCACGGGATCTCGCGCCAGGTCGAGGACTCGAGCTCGACGACGTCGATCATCTCGCCCCCGCCCATGTACGGCTCCATCTCCTCGAGGAGGGCCGGCCGCGCCCAGAGCACGCCGATGCCCATGGGCGCGAGCATCTTGTGCCCGGAGAAGGCGAGGAAGTCGCAGCCGAGCTCGCGGACGTCGACCGGCATGTGGGGCGCGCTCTGGGCCGCGTCGACGAGGACGAGCGCGCCGGCCTCGTGGGCGGCCCGGGCGATCTCCCCGACCGGATGCACCGTCCCGAGCACGTTCGAGGCGTGGGCGAGGGCGACGATGCGCACCCCCGCGAGCGCCTCGTCGAGCTTCGCGAGGTCGAGGCGGCCGTCGTCGCCCAGCGGGAGGTAGCGCAGGCGGGCGCCCGTCGCCCGCGCGGCGAGCTGCCAGGGGACGATGTTCGAATGGTGCTCGGCCACCGTGAGGAGGACGACGTCGCCCGCGCGGAGCCTCGCGCGCGCCCAGCTCGCGGCGACCAGGTTGATGGCCTCGGTCGTGTTCCGCACGAAGACGACCCCGCGCGGGTCGTCGGCGCCGATGAACCGGGCCACGCGCCGCCGCGCCGCCTCGTACATCTCGGTGGCCTCGGAGGCCAGGGTGTGGAGCGCCCGGTGCACGTTCGCGTTGTGCTGCCGGTAGTAGTCGGCGACGGCCGCGAGCACGGCGAACGGCTTCTGGGTCGTCGCCGCGTTGTCGAGGTAGACGAGCCGCTTCCCCCGCACCTCGCGGGCGAGCACGGGGAAGTCCGAGCGGGGCACAAGCGGCTCGGCCGGCAGGGCGCGCAGGGAGGGGGCGGCGTCGGCTCCGGGCGCGGTCACCGTCACGCCAGCTTCCGGTCGATGAGCCGCTCGAACTCGGCCCGCACCGAGGCGAGCGGCACCTGGTCGAGGATGGGCTCGAAGAAGCCGCGCACGATGAGCCTTCGCGCGACGCGCTGGGAAAGCCCCCGCGTCATCAGGTAGAAGAGCTGCTCGGGGTCGATCTGGCCGGTCGTGGCGGAGTGCGAGGCGCGCACGTCGTTCTCGTCGATGTAGAGGCTCGGGATGGCGTCGGCCCGCGCCCCCTTCTCGAGGACGAGCGCGTGGGCCGTCTCGAAGGAGCTCGTGCCCTTCGCACCCCGCTCGATGTCGATGTCGCCGCGGAAGACGCAGCGGCCCTGGCCCGAGAGCGCCCCGCGCACGTCCATGTTGGCCTCGGTGCGGCGCGCCGTGTGGTACATCGTCTGGAAGATGTCGTGGTGCTGCCGCCCCGACGAGAAGAAGACGGTGAGGCTCTCCGAGCCCGAGCCGTCGCCCGCGTGGTCCGACACGAAGCTCGACCGCGCGACACGGCCGCCGAACTCGCCGAAGACCCACGTGAGGTGGCTTGCGGGGCCGAGGAAGGCGCGCCGGTGGCAGAAGCTCCACATCTCCTCGTCCCAGTTCTGAAGGCCGACGTACCGTAGGCGCGCGCCCGGGCCGAGGCGGATCTCGACGACGTTGGCGTCGAGGCCCGGCCGGCCCCCCTCGCCCGTCTGCGTCTCGACGAGCGCGCACTCGGCCCCTTCCTCGAGGAGGACGAGCGTGCGGGAGATGGAGGTCGCGCCGTCGCCCGTGCGCACGCGCAAGGTGGCGAGCGGCACCGTGAGCGCCGCCCCGCGCGGCACGCGCAGGTAGAAGCCGTCGCTCCAGAGGGCGGCCGAGAGGGCGCTGAACTTGTCGGCCTCCTTCGGGACGACGGACGTCAGCGCGCGCCGCACGACCTCCCCTTCCTCGCGCGCCGCCCGGGCGAGGTCGCAGAAGACGACGCCCGCCTTCTCGGCCTCGGGCCCGAGCCGGCGGAATGCGGCCGTGCCGTTCACCTGCACGAGGGCGCTCGCCTCGGGCCCGGTGGCGAGCGCGCGCCGCGCCTCCTCCGGCAGCTCCTCGGGCGAGTCGGCGCGCCCGGGCGAGTGGGCCGGGAACTCGGCGAGCGGGAGCGACTGCAGGTTGAGCCGGTTCCAGTCCTCCATCTGGCGGTTGGGCACCGGCAGCTCGACGAACGCGTTCCAGGCGGCAAGGCGCAGGTCCGTGAGCCACTCGGGCTCGCCCCTGGCCGCCGACCAGGCTCGCAGCGCCTCGGCGTCGAGCTCCCCGATCGTCCGCTCGGCGAGACTCGGCCTAACGGCCATCGCGCGCCGCCCCCTCGGCCGCCGGCTCCTCGGCGACCTCCTCGTAGCCGAGCTCGCGGCGCAGCCAGTTGTAGCCTTGCGCCTCGAGCTCCTCGGCGAGCTCCTTGCCGCCCGAGCGCACGATGCGCCCGTCGAACATCACATGGACGACGTCGGGCTCGAGGTAGCGCAGGATGCGCGAGTAATGCGTGATGACGATGACGCCCATACCGGGACCCTTGAGCCGGTTGACGCTGTCGGCGACGATGCGCACCGCGTCGATGTCGAGTCCCGAGTCGGTCTCGTCGAGGATGGCCATGCGCGGCTCGAGCACGGCCATCTGCAGCATCTCGTTCCGCTTCTTCTCGCCGCCCGAGAAGCCGGCGTTCAGGTACCGGCTCGCGAACGAGTGGTCCATCTGGAGGAGGTCCATCTTCTCGTGCAGCTTGGCCATGAACTCGCGCACCGGCACCTCGCGGCCGCGAAGCTCGGTGAGGGCCGTGCGCAGGAAGTTGGCGACCGTGACGCCCTGGACTTCCTGCGGGTACTGGAAGGCGAGGAAGAGGCCGGCCTTCGCGCGCTCGTCGGCGTCGACCGCAAGGAGCTCCTTGCCGTCGAGAAGGACGCTGCCGCCTTCGACCTGGTAGCCGGGGTGGCCGGCCAAGGTCAGCGCGAGCGTGCTCTTGCCGGCGCCGTTCGGACCCATGATGGCGTGGACCTCGCCGCCCTTCACCTCGAGGTCGACGCCCTTCAGGATCGGGTTGCCGTCGACGCTCGCCTTGAGACCGGAGACCTTCAGGTGCGGGATCGACAACGCGGCTCCTCCTCGGAAATCCAAGTGGTGGGGTCGGATTTGACGCCGCCACATTATAGACGCCGGCGCGACGGCCGTTCAAGGGACGGGCGGCCCGTTATCGAGAATCATTCCGTGTTAGTTTCGCATCGCACACGAGAGTGGCTATCATGGAATGCGGCGTTCGGCCGCGCGTCGGGCGGGCGCACGGGCGGCGATGGCGGGCGATGGCCTGAGGAGGGGGCGGCGATGCGGGCGGAAGACGTGGCGGCCGAGTTGCGGCGCATGGGGTTTCGCCTGACGGCGGCGCGCTGGGCCGTCATCCGGCATCTCGAGGGCAACACCTCGCACCCGACGGCCCAGGAGATCTACGAGGCGCTGCGGCCGGAGCACCCCGGCCTCTCGCTCGCGACGGTCTACCACACCCTCGCCGTGCTCGAGGACATCGGGGCGGTCGCCGCCATGAGCGGCGGCCCCTCCGGCCGGCGATTCGACGCCAACCCCGAGCCGCACGTCAACCTCGTCTGCCGCGTGTGCGGCCGCGTGCGGGACGTCGCCTTCGACGAGCTCGCCCCGCTCCTCTCCCAGGCGGCCGGGGGAGCCGACTTCGAGGTGAAGGAGCTCGTCGTCGAGGCGCACGGCGTGTGCCGTGACTGCCGGGCCGAGGTCGGCAGCCTTCCGGGCGGCGAGGGCGCGCCGGCGTGAAGGACGACGCCCTCGCGCGGCTGGGATCGCGCCTCCTCTACCTCTCCCCCCTCGCGACCCTCGCCCTGGGCCTCGCCGGCTGGCTCGCCGAGCGCGGCGGCTTCGCGACGGCCGAGGTCCTCTTCTACGCGCTCGCCTATCTCGCCGGGGGCGCCTTCCCGGCCTACGAGGGCGTGCGGGCGCTTCTGCAACGCAAGGTCGACGTCGACCTCCTCATGGTCGTAGCCGCGCTCGGGGCGGCCGCCGTCGGCCAGGCCGAGGACGGGGCCATCCTCTTCTTCCTCTTCTCGACGAGCAACGCGCTCCAGGACTACGCCTTGCAGCGGACGCGCCGCGCCGTCTCGGCGCTCATGGCGCTCCGACCCGACGAGGCGACCGTGATCGGCCCGGACGGCGAACGGCGCCTGCCCTGCGAGGAGGTCCCCGTCGGGGCGCGCATCCTCGTCCGCCCGGGCGAGCGCGTGCCCCTCGACGGCGAGGTGCTCGCCGGCACGACGAGCGTCGACCAGTCGGCCATCACGGGCGAGTCGGCGCCCGTGGCCAAGTCGCCCGGCGACCCGGTCTTCGCCGGCACCGTCAACCTCGACGGCGTCGTCGAGGTGCGGGTCACGAAGCCGTACGGGGAGACGACCCTCGCCCGCATCGTGGCCATGGTCGCGGAAGCCCAGGCGCGCAAGGCGGAGGTCGAGCTCTGGTCCGAGCGCTTCGAGCAGCGGTACTCGCTCGTCGTCCTCGCCGGCACGGCCGTCGCGCTCGCCCTGCCGCTCGCCCTCGGGCGGCCCTTCGACGAGAGCTTCTACCGCGCGATGACGCTCCTCGTCGCGGCCTCGCCCTGCGCCGTCGTCATCGCCGCCCCGGCGGCCGTGCTCTCGGCGCTGGCGAACCTCGCCCGCCACGGCATCCTCGTGAAGGGCGGCGCGCACCTCGAGCGGCTCGCCACGGTCGAGGCGGTCGCCTTCGACAAGACCGGCACGCTCACGCTGGGCGAGCCCCGCGTGACGGCCGTCGTCCCGGCGCCGGGCGTCGATGCCGGGGAGGTCCTGGCCGTCGCCGCCTCGCTCGAGCAGCACGTCGACCACCCGCTGGCGCGCGCGATCCGGCGCGAGGCCGCGGCGCGGGAGGTGGCGGTCGGGCCGGCCGACGACGTCCAGGCCGTCGCGGGCCGAGGCGTGAGCGGTCGCCTTCCTTTTCCGGCGGCCGCCCTCGCGGCGGCCGAGGTCGGCGCCGCGGCAGGCGAGCTCCCTCGCGGGCCCGACCCCGGGCCCACGGCGGGGACCCTCGTCGCAGCCCAGGCCGGCGACCCCCCGATGGCCGAGGCGCGCGCGGATGAGCTCGCGCATGTGGGAAGCCCCCACTACATCCGGGAGCGGGAGGTCGACGTGCCCGAACCGCTCGTCCGCACCGTGGCCGAGCGCGAGGCGGCCGGCGAAACCGTCGTGCTCGTCGCCCGCGGCGGCGCAGCGATCGGCGTCGTGAGCCTCCTCGACGAGCCCCGGCCCGAGGCGCGGCCGGCCCTCGCTCGGCTCCGGCGCGTCGGCATCCGCGAGACGGTGATGATCTCGGGCGACCAGCCCCGCGTCGTCGAGCGGGTGGCGAAGGATCTCGGCCTCGACTCGGCGTACGGCGGGCTCCTCCCGGACGAGAAGGTCGGCATCGTGCGCACGATCGCCAAGAAGCACCGCGTGGCGGTGGTCGGCGACGGCGTGAACGACGCGCCGGCGCTCGCGGCGGCCACAGTCGGCGTGGCGATGGGCGCGGCCGGCACCGACGTCGCGCTCGAGACGGCCGACGTGGTCCTCATGGGCGACGACCTCGAGGCGCTCGCGTACGCCATCGCGGTCGCCCGGCGCGCGACCGCGGTCGTGCGGCAAGGGCTCGCGTTCGCGGGGCTCGTGATCGTCGCGCTCGTCACGCTCGTCCTCCTCGGGGAGATCCGGCTGCCGCTCAGCGTCGTCGGGCACGAGGGCAGCACGGTCGTCGTGGCGCTCTCGGGCCTGCGGCTCTTGCTCGGCGTGCCGGGCTTCCACCGGAAGCCGGCGCACGCGGGGGCGTAGCGCGTCGCGGCCGGAGCGTGGGCCGACGCAGCACGGCCGCGCGTCGGCCCAGGCCCCGCGCCGGCGCCTACATCGGTAGGCGCAACTGGACGGCGACGGCAGGCGTCCACTCGCTCGCCCGCGGGTGGGCCGTGGGGCGGTCGGCCGTGCCGGCTGCCCCTTCGAGGCGGCCTATGCGATAGCGGCTCGTGAGCGCCTCGACCTGCAGCTTCACGCGACGGACGTATGCCCTCGGTGCGTATTCCGCACGGTAGAAGGCCGCGAGGACCGGTGCCAGTTCGGGCCGGCGCTCGCGCACGGCGCGGAAAAACCACTCCCTCGCTCCGTGCGGAAGGCGCAGGACGATCGGCGAGACGAACGCGGCGCCGGCCTCGGCGGCCGCGCGCACGACGTCCTCCAGCTGGTCCGGGCGGTCGCTGACGTGCGGCACGATCGGGGCCATCAGCACGCCGGCGCGCACGCCCGCCTCTACGAGCCGAGCGACCGCCCGCAGCCTGTAGCGCGGGTGGGCCGTGCCGGGCTCGAGCCAGCGCCAGGCCGGGTCGAGTGTGCCCACGCTCATGTGGACGACCACGCCCGGACCTCTCG
>JADGHG010000058.1 GCA_019689585.1 Clostridia bacterium | reverse complement strand
GCGTGCAGAAGACGGCCGTCGTCAGCGACAGCACCTGCGACATCCCCGACGAGATCCTCGCGGACCTCCGCATCCACCTCGCGCCCGTCCACGTCATCCTCGACGGCAAGGAGTACCGCGACCGGCTCGACATCGACACGCGCACCGTCTACGAGGCGCTCGTCTCCGGGCGCCAGGTGACGACGAGCGGGGCGAACGGCAACGACTGGGCCGAGGCCTACGAGCGGGCGCTCTCGGTCGGCGAGCGGATCGTCGCCCTCTCGATCAGCCCGCTCCTCAGCACCACCTACCGCTCGGCCGAGCTCGCCGTCCAGGCGGGCGACTACCCGGTCGAGCTCATCAACTCGCAGACGATCCTCGTCCCCCAGGGCTTCGCCGCGATGATCGCAGCGCGCGCGGCAAGGAAAGGGGCCGAGCCGGGCGAGGTCGCGGCCATTGCGCGCCGGGTGCTCGCGCACTCGCGCATGGTCGCCGTCGCGGACACGGTCGAGTTCATGCGCAAGGGCGGCCGGCTCTCCGCGCTCGAGGAGAAGGTCGGCTCGCTGGACGGCTACCGCCCGGTCCTCCGGCTCTTCGAGCGCGGCTGGCTCGCGATCGACAAGGACGAGACGCGCGAGGGCACGGTCGAGAAGATGCTCGCCACGATGGAGGCGGACCTCAAGGAGCTCGGCTGCGACGAGACGACGCCGATCCTCCTCGCCGTCGACCACGCCGTGGCCGAGGACGAGGCCGAGGAGCTGAAGGCGCGGCTCCTCCGCAAGTACCGCGTGAAGGAGTCGTTCACCTGGGACCTCAGCCCGACGGTCGGCGTCCACCTCGGCCCGGGCGTCCTCGGCGTCGGCTACTGCCCCGCGGCCGTCGCCGACGTCTGAGCGCCCGCCGGCGGCGGGCCCCGGGGCCCTGGCGCCCGCTCCGCCTCAGTCGCCGAGGTAGCCGCGCGCGTGGGCCTCGTCGACGAGGGCGCGCATGTACGCCCAGAGCGCCTGGGAACCGAGGGCCGTGTGCCGGTTGGCCCGGAGGACGTCCTCCCGCCGCACGCCGTGCTCGAGCCAGGCGCGGCCGCCGCTTGCGACGTTCAGCGTGAGCGGCGCGAACCGGTCGAGGCTCTTTGCGAAGCGCGCCTCGGGCGTCTCCCCCGCTTCGAACTCCTCCCAGAGGGCGCGCAGCTCGCGCCCCTGGTCGGGCGGCAAGAGGCCGAAGAGGCGGTCGGCGGCCCGCGCCTCGCGCGCCGCCTTGTCGCGCTGGCCTTCCCGGTCGTAGAGGAACGTGTCCCCGGCGTCGACCTCGACGATGTCGTGGACGAGCATCATCGCGACGACCTTGTCCCGGTCGACCGGCGCCTCGGCGTACTCGGCGAGCACGAGCGCCATGAGCGCCGCGTGCCAGGAGTGCTCGGCCGTCGTCTCGACGCGCGAGCCGTCGGCGAGGTAGTTGCGCCGCAGGACCTCCTTCAGCCGGTCGACCTCGACGAGGAAGCGCACCTGACGGGCGAGCCGCTCCTCCTTGGGCTCGGGCACGGGGGCCGTCACGGGGCTTCACCCCCGTCGAGTCCGGCGAGGCGGTCGCGGAGCCACTCGACCCACGACCGTGCGCTCGGATGGACCACGAGACGCGGCCAAGGGCCATCGCCGCCCGCCGCCCCCCGGCCGTCCCCGAGGACGCCGTAGCGGTCGATGAGCATGGCCGGGCAGCCGAGCCGCACGCCCGGCTCGACGTCGTTCACCCAGTTGTCGCCGACGCACGCCACCTCGCGCGGCCGAAGCCCCCGGGCGCGGCAGACCCGCTCGATGAGCGCGACGAGCCCCTCGGGCTTCCCGGCGTCGAATACGACCTCGTCGAAGAGCCGGCCCAGCCCGAGCCGGGCGAGGAAGGGCTCGCCCGTGTCGCGCGGCGTGTTCGTCGCGAGGACCAGGTGCACGCCCAGCTCCCGCAGCGCGGCGAGGACCTCGGCGAGCCCGGGCAGCGGCTCGGCGCGGAACTCGGCGCCCACCATGGCCTCCCGCGCCGCGACGTACGCCGCCTCGACCGCCTCCCACGCCGCCCCGTGATGGCGCGCGAGGCAGGGCGGAAGCCACCAGGCGTCGCCGATCGGCACCCAGCGGATCGCGTCGGGCGCGCGGGCGTCCGGTTCCCCCGGCGGCGCGACCGTCACCCCGGGCGGGAACTCGCGCAGAAGCTCGGCCTCGCCCACCTCGCGCCAGCTTCCCTCGCCCGAAAGGAGCGCCCACGCCGAGCGGGGCCGGCCGTCGACGACGGCCAGCACCCAGTCGAGTCGGTCGTCGTAGACGCGGCCGACCTGGATGGGATGGCGCCCCCGCCGCACGAGGCCCCAGTCGGACCAGAAGCTCGTGCGCCGTTCGGCCGGGACGGCGAGGCGCACGCGCCGGGCGTAGTCGTCGATCTCGCCGGCGCTCTCGTAGAGCGTCCCGTCCATGTCGCAGATGAGCGCCCGGAACGGGAGCGCCGGCCTAGCCACGGGGCCGACCCGCCGCGAAGGGCGCCCGGCAACGAAACGGCGCCCGTTCGGGCGCCGAATCTGGTGCGGAAGGTGGGACTCGAACCCACACGGGCAAAGCCCACACGCCCCTCAAACGTGCCTGTCTGCCAGTTCCAGCACTTCCGCGAAATCCGCGGTCGGCTCGGGCCGACTCGACCCTAACGCTAGCACGAGCGCGCTCCGGCTTCAACCGCCGGCACGCCGCGCGGGAGCGGACGTGGTAGGCTGGCCGAAGACGCTTCGCGTCTCGAAGCGTCGCCGGAAAGGGGGCGCGCGGCACGGAGGCCGACCGGGCCGGAGCCGGCCCGGCGCGCGAGGACGGCCGGCCGCGGCCGCGCGCGGCCGCCCCCGCCTCGCCGACCCGGGCGATCGCCTGGCTCCTCTTCGTGGGCGGCATCGGCGGAGGGCTCGTCTTCCCCATCCTTCCGCTCGTCGGCGTCCAGCTGGGGCTCTCGGGCGCCTTCGTCGGGTTCGTGCTCGCCTCGAACCGGCTGACGCGCCTCTTCGCCAACCCCGTGACGGGCCACCTGGTCGACCGGGTGGGCGGACGGCTCCCCCTCGCCGTCGGGCTCCTCGTCGAGAGCCTGGCCACGCTCAGCATGGAGGCGGGCCTCCACCTCGGCCACCCGGGCCTGTGGTTCCTCCTCGGCCGCGCGCTCTGGGGCGTCGGATCGTCGCTTCTCATCGTCGGCGGCACGGCGGCCGCGCTCGCGGCCGCGCGCCCCGAGGAGCGCGGCCGGACGGCCGGGGGCGTCCGCAGCGCGACGAGCCTCGGCATGCCGGCCGGGCTGGTCCTGGGCGGGGTCGTCGCCGGGCTCTGGTCGAACGACGCCGCCTTCCTCCTCGCCACGGGCCTCGCCGCGGCCGGCGCCCTCCTGGCCCTTGGGGCGCTTCCGGCGACGACGCCCAGCCGTCGGGCCTCCCCGCCGCCGGCCGGGCGCGCCGAGGAGCGACGGGACGGGCACGGCACCCTAGGGGCCTTCCTCGAGCTTGCCCGCGACCGGCGCGTCCTGGCGCTCTGGGTCTACAACTTCCTCACGTTCTTCACGCTTCAGGGGGCGCTTCTCACGACGCTCGTGCTCCTTGTCGACGCGCGCGGCTTCTCGCTCCTCGGCCTCCCCATCCAGCCGACCGCGAGCCTCCTCATGGCGGTCGTCATCCTCGCCTCGGCCGGGACGAGCCTCGCCACAGGCCGCCTCGTCGACCGGACGGGGCGGCGGGCGGCGCTCCTCCCGGCCGCCGCCGCCGCGATCGCGCTCGGGTTCGCCGTGCTCGGGGAGGCGCGGACGACGGCGGCCGCGATCGTCGGGGCGCTCCTCCTCGGCGTCGGCATGGGCGGGACGAACGTTCCGCTTCTCGCGCTCCTCGGGGACCTCGCGCCCAGGGGGCGACGAGGGCGCGCCGTCGGCCTCTTCCAGGTCGTCGGCGACGCCGGCGGGACGCTCGGCCCGATCGTCGGGAACGACGCGAGCCTCCGCTTCGGCTACGCCGCCACCTACCTGGGGCTCGCGGCGCTCGTGGCCCTCGCGCTCCCGCTGGCCGCAGTGCTTGCGCGCGCGGAACGGCCGGGACCGCCCTCCCGCGCCGTCCCCTAGTCGGCCGCGCCATCGGCGCGCGGCTCAGCGGCGGTGGAACATCTCCCCCGGCTGCCAGGGCGTGCCGATCCAGCGGAGCGCGAACCGGTCGAGGCCCCACCAACCGGCGTTCCGCCAGGCCAGCATGAGGAAAATGGCGATGAGGAGCCAGAGCGGGTTCGCGCTCACCGTGCCGGCGAAGAGGTAGTTGAGGTTCATGAAGCACCCGAAGAAGGCGGCGATCCCGGTGAAGAGGCCGAGCACGAGCGCGATGCCGACGGCCGTCTCGCCGAGCGCGACCGTCCAGCCGAAGGCCGGGGCGTTCGGGATGACGAACTCGCGGAGGAAGGCGGCGTACCAACCCGCCACGTCCGGGTGCTCGCCGCCCGTCTTCTGGAGCGCGCCCTGGGCGAAGCCGCGCACGGCGGCGCCCGCCTGCGCGCCCGTCCAGGCCGGCGAGCCGATCTTGCCGAGCCCGGCCATGAGCCACTCGTAGCCGAGGTAGAGGCGCAGCACGAGCCAGATGGGCGCGGCCTGGACGCTGGCGAAGAGCCAGCGGGCGATCGGCGGCTCCGAGACGGCGACGAGCTTCGCGGGCGACATGGGGCGAGGCTCCTCCTCTGGCGCATCATCGTACAGGACGAGCTCCGAGCCCCGTAGGAGGGGCGTGGGGACGCGCCGCAGGGGGTCGACGATTGGTGCCGAAGGTGGGACTCGAACCCACACGAGCGCGAGGCTCACGGCGCCCTGAACACCGCGTGTCTGCCAGTTCCACCACTTCGGCTTGCGCGGCCCATGCTACCACGCGCGCGGCGGCCGTTCAACGGCGCCCGTAGAGCCAGGCGTACATCCGCCGCGCGAGCGCCACGCGCTGGACGAACCGGCGCGTCTCGGAAAACGGGATGCGCGCCGCGTCCTCGAACGTGCCGTCCCAAAGGCCGCCGGCGAGCCACGCGCGCACGTTGGCGGGGCCGCCGTTGTAGGCGGCGAGGGCGGCCGCCGTGCGCCCGCCGAAGGCGGCCGTGAGCCGGGCCAGGTAGCGCGCGCCCAGCTCGACGTTGACGTCCGGGCGCAGGAGGTCCTCGGCCTCGAGGCCCGGCCCGGCCACCTCGCGCGCCGTCTCGGGCAAAAGCTGCATGAGGCCCACCGCCCCGCGCGGGCTCCGGGCCTCGGCGCGAAACCGCGACTCGGTGCGGATCACCGCCGCAAGGAGGAACGGGTCGAGCCCGTGCCTCGTGGCGGCCGCCTCGACCGTCTCGCGGTAGGGAAAGGGATAGAGCGCGAAGAGGACCTCGCGCGCGAGGAGGAAGAGCGCGAGGAGGGCGACGACCGGCCAGAGCCGCCGGAGCCTGCGAAGGCTGAGGCGCCCCAGGGCGCTCACGCGCCGACGACGGCGCGCCAGGCCTCGGCGATCGCGGCCTGCAGCTCGCGTTCCTCGCCCTCGTTCCGGAAGACGCGCGTCGCGGCCCGAAGCCGCACAGCCCGCGGCGCCTGCGCCCGCACGCGCCGGCGGGCCTCCTCCTCCTCCAACCCGTCCCGCGCGCGAAGGCGGGCGATCTGCACGTCCTCGGGCACGTCGACGACCCAGACCTCGTCGACCCGGCGATCCCACCCGGTCTCGACGAGAAGCGGGATGACGAGCACGACGGCCGGCGCGCCCCGCGCCCGCTCGGCCTCGACCCACTCGGCGAGCGCACGGCTCACCGCCGGGTGCACGATCGACTCGAGCCGCCTTCGGGCCTCGGGGTCGCGGAAGACGAGCCTCCCGAGCCGCTTCCGGTCGATCGTCCCGTCGGGCCCGACGACCTCGTCGCCGAACGCCTCCCGCACCGCTTCGTAGGCGGCCCCGCCCGGCGCGATCGCCCGGTGGGCGAGCTCGTCCGCGTCGACGACGGGCGCCCCCAGCCGGCGCAGCGCCTCTGCGGCCGTCGACTTGCCGCTGGCGATGCCGCCCGTGAGCCCGATCACGCGCATGGCCACGCCCCCTCGCGCCGCCCCGGACCGCGCCCAGCGTACCACGGGGATCCTGGCGGCACGCCGGCCGCAGGCCCTCGCGCACCCGGGCGGCCTAGGGCGCGAGGAGGCGGAGGGTCCCCATGGCGACGAGCAGGGCGGCCGGCAGGAAGTCGGCCGCGGGAAGCCGCGCGACGAGCTTCTCTGTGAGCCGGCCGCCCGCCGCCCCCAGGGCGACGAGCGCCGCCTGCGCGAGGCCGAAGGCGAGCGGCAGGGCGGGCGGCGCGAGCCCCGCCACCGCCGTCGCCAGCCCGGCGCCGAAGGCGTCGGCTGCGAGCGCTCCGCCGAGAAGGGCCGCCTCCCACGCGTCGACCGTCCCGCTCCCGTCGCGATCCGCCCACGCCGCGTCGCGGGCCGGCCGCCGCGCGAAGGCGATGCCGCAAAGGACGAGCAGCGCCCCGCCGATCCGCCCGGGCCAGGCCGGCGGGAGCCAGAGGCCGAGCGCGCGGCCCAACGTCAGGGCGACGGCCGTCGTCGCGGCCGAGGCGAAGCCGACGACGGCGAGGCTCGCCGGGCCGAAGCGGATGCCGCGGGCGGCGCAGGCGGCTCCCACGAAGAGCCCGTCGAAGCTCACGGCGAGCGAGAGGAGGACGATCTGCCACGCCGGCACGGGCGCCCCTCCGGACGGCCCAGGCTATGGCCGGGGAAGGCCGTCCCGTGCCGGCCGCCTACCGCTGGCAGCGCGGGCAGAGGTGCGTCCCCCGCTGCGCGACCTTCGTCTTCGCGATCGGCGTCCCGCAGCGGGGGCAGGGCGATCCGGCGCGCCCGTAGACGCGAAGGTGCGCGGCGAAGCCGCCCGGCTCCCCGAGGCCGTCGCGGTAGTCGCGAAAGGTGGTGCCGCGCCCGCGGACGGCCCGGCGCAGGACGAGCCGGATCGCCCGTCGCAGGCGCCGGACCTCGTCCGGGCCGAGGCTTCCGGCGGGGCGGGAAGGATGGATGCCGGCGAGCCAGAGCGCCTCGTCGGCGTAGATGTTGCCGACGCCTGCGACGGTGCGCTGGTCGAGGAGCACGGCCTTCACCGGCGCCCGCCGGCCGGCGAGGCTCCGGCCCAGGCGGTCGGCCGTGAACGCGCGCCCGAGGGGCTCGGGGCCGAGTCCGGCGTAGGGCGGCCGCGTCCGCCCCGCGACCCACGTCCAGGCGCGGCCGAACTTCCGCATGTCGTGGAAGAGGAGCCGGCCGCCGCCCGCCAGGCGGAACTCGAGGTGGGTATGCTCGGGCCTCAGATCGAACGGGGCCTCCGGCCGCCAGCCGACGGCCAGGCGACCTTCCCCCGCCGAGAGGGCGCCCGGCGTGGCGCCACCCACAGGCGGAGGAAGCCGCTCCCCCTCCGGAGGCTCGTAGACGAGCCGGCCGGTCATGCGCAGGTGCAGGGCGAGCCGCAGGCGGCCGTCCAGGCGGAAGACGAGGAACTTGCCGCGCCGGCCGAGGCCTTCGATGCGCCGGCCCCGAAGGCGCGCGCGGAACACCTCCGGCGGCTCGTCCGTCACGTGCCGGCCCCGGACGGCCACGTCCTCGATGCGCGCCCCGGCGAGGACGGGCGCGAGCGAGCGTCGCACCGTCTCGACCTCGGGCAGCTCAGGCAAGCGCCGTCATGGCGTACCAGTCGGGCCCCGCCTTCGTCTCCGCCACGAGCGGCACGGCGAGCTCGGCCGCCCCCTCCATCGCCTCGCGCGCGAGGTTCGCCACGGCCGCGACCTCGCTTTCGGGCGCCTCGAAGATCAGCTCGTCGTGGACCTGCAGGACCAGCCGGGCGCCGAGCCCCTCCGCCGCGAGCGCCTCGTCCACGCGCAGCATGGCGCGCTTGATGAGGTCGGCCGCCGTACCCTGAAGCGGCGTGTTCATGGCCGTGCGCTCGGCGTACTGGCGGCGCGCAAAGTTGCGCGAGCCGATCTCGGGCAGGTGGCGGATGCGCCCGAAGAGCGTCCGCACGTAGCCCGTTTCGCGGGCCGCCGCCACCGCCCCCTGGAGGTAGCGCCGCACGGCCGGGTAGCGCTCGAAGTAGCGCTCGATGAAGGCGTGCGCCTCTTCTTGCGGGATGCCGAGGTTCCGCGCCAGGCCGAAGTCGCTGATGCCGTAGATGATGCCGAAGTTGACGGCCTTGGCCGCGTCGCGCATCGCGGGGGTCACGTCCTCGGGCGCCACGCCCATCACCTCCGCCGCCGTCTGGCGGTGGACGTCGCCGCCCGACCGGAAGATGCGGATGAGCCCCTCGTCGCCCGCGAAGTGCGCGAGAAGGCGCATCTCGATCTGCGAGTAGTCGGCCGAGACGAGGAGGTGGCCCGGCGCGGCCACGAAGGCGCGGCGGAGCCGGCGGCCCGGCTCCTCGCGGACGGGGATGTTCTGGAGGTTAGGGTCGACGCTCGAGAGCCGTCCCGTCGCCGCGACCGTCTGGGCGAAGGTGGTGTGGATGCGGCCCGTGCGCGGGTCGATGCGCTGGGCGAGCCCCTCGACGTACGTGCTGAGGAGCTTGGCCAGGCCGCGGTACTCGAGGATCTTCGCCGGCAACGGGTGCTCGGCCGCGAGCGCCTCGAGCGTCTCGGCGTCGGTCGAGAAGCCGGTCTTCGTCCGCCGCTGGGGAGTGAGCTTGAGCCGCTCGAAGAGCACCTCGCGCAGCTTGGGGGTCGACTGGATGTTGAAGGGCTCGCCGGCCAGCCGGTAGATCTCGGCCTCGAGCTCGCGGAGCCGCGCCTCGAACTCGCCGCGAAGCCGTTCGAGCTCCCCGCGGTCGACGAGCACCCCGTGCGCCTCCATGCGGGCGAGGACCGGAAGGAGCGGGAGCTCGAGCCCCTGGTAGAGCTCCCAGAGCCCCATGGCTTCGAGCTCCGCGCGGAGCGGCCCGACGAGGTCCCGCGCGATCGCGGCCGCGCGCACAAGCCAAGCCTCGACCTCCGCCTGCGACGCCGCGGCCGCAGGTGGGTCGACGTCGAGCCCGAGGTAGCGTCGGGCGAGCGACTCGAGCGGGTAGGCGCCGCGGCCCGGATCGAGGAGGTAGGCGGCGAGCTCCGTGTCGAACGACCAGCCCGACCAGGCCTGGCCGGCGTACGCGGCGGCCGCGGCGAGCGGCTTTAGCCCGTGGCCGACCTTGGGCAGGCGGCCGAGGGCCGCCATCGCCGACCAGTCGGGCGCGGGGCCGCAGAAGGGCTCGGCCGGCGAGGCCGGCGCGACGGCGAGCATGCGCGGCCGCCCGGGCGAGACGGCATCCCGATCCGCGAGAAAGGCGACGCCGACGGCGCCCTCGCCGGCGATGGCGGAAAGGGCCTCGCGCCAGCCATCCCCGCCCTCGACCCGGCGCCAGTCGGACGCGACGGGGAGCGCGGCGGGCGGAGGCGAGCCGCCGGCCGCGGACGCCGCGTCCCGTGCCTCTTCCGTCCCCGCCGCCCGGCGGCGGACGGCCGGGTACCGGCGCAAGAGGTTGCGGAAGTCCATGCGCTGGAAGAACTCGCGCACCGCCTCCTCCGGCGGCAGCGACAGCCGGCAGTCCTCCCAGTCGAGCGCGACCGGCGCCTCGCGGTCGATCTCGGCCAGCCGCCGCGAAAGGCGCGCGAGCTCGGCGTGGCGGACGAGCGCCTGGGAGGCGCGCCCGGCGCCGCCCTGCTCGGCCTCGGCGATGGCCGCTTCGAGCGAGCCGAACCGCCGCACGAGGTCGAGCGCCGTCTTCTCGCCCACCCCCGGCACGCCGGGGATGTTGTCCGAGGGATCGCCCATGAGCGCCTTCACGTCGACGAGCTGGCGCGGCTCGAGCCCGTAGCGCGCCCGGATCGCCTCCTCGTCGACGCGCTCGAGCTCGCGGATGCCCGTGCGCGTCACGAGCACCTCGACTTCCGGCCCGACGAGCTGGAAGGCGTCGCGGTCGCCGGTCACGACGACGACGTGGAAGCCGTCTTGCACGGCGCGCGCGGCGAGCGTGCCGATCACGTCGTCGGCTTCGTAGCCCGAGGCGCCGACGACCGGGATGGCGAGGACGCGGAGGGCCTCCTCGAGGAGCGGCTCCTGGCTTTTGAGGTCCGGCGCCATCGGCGGCCGGTGGGCCTTGTACGCCTCGTAGAGGCGGTCGCGGAAGGTCGGGCCGGGCCGGTCAAGGGCGACGGCGAGGTGCGTGGGCGCGGCGTCCTCGACGAGGCGGAAGAGCATGTTGAGAAAGCCGAAGACGGCGTGCGTCGGCTGGCCTTCGGCGTTCGTGAGCACGGGGAGGGCGAAGTACGCGCGGTGGAGGAGGCTGTGGCCGTCGACGAGCGCGAGCGTGGGTCGGGCGCGGTCGCCCATCGGGCGCGGGTCCTAGCCCCGCCCGGCCGGGCCGCCGGGCGAGCCGTCCCCTTCCTGGCGCGAGGGTGCCCCGGCCGCATCGTCGGCCGGACGCCGCTCGTCCCCGCCGGCCGCCCGGGAGGGCTGGCCCGACAGGCTGTCGCGGAACTCGCGGAGACCGTTTCCGAGCGCGCGCCCGATCTCGGGCAGCCGGCGCGGCCCGAAGAGGAGGAGCGCGGCGACGGCGACGACGAGGATCTCGCCGATGCCCCAGTGGCCGAACACGCCGCCGCCCCCTCTCCGGCCCGACGGTACCAGAGCCGCAAAGCCGCGTAAAGCCGCGGCCTCGCGGCCCCGAGGGACTAACGCCCCGAGCGCGGGACGAGCGTGACGGTCACCGTCGCCCAGTTGACGCGCACCTCGACCGCGTTCTCCTGGTCGTGGATCTGGGCGAGCTCGTCCGCGACGGAGCCGGCGCCGGCCTCGGGTGGCGCCTTCTCCGCCCCGCCGGGCGCCTCGTCGGCCGTCGCCTGGCCGAGCGTGACGAGCTTGTGCTCGGCGTCATGAAGGGCGCGGATCGTCTCCGTCATGTCCTCGCCCGAGACGGTCGAGGCGAGGACGGTGCCGACGTGCACGAGCGAGGCGAGGAGCGCGTCGAGCCGGTCGGCCGGCACGCGGACGTCGAGGTGGGCCTCGGCCGTCTCGGAACCGGCGAAGTCGGACGACACGATGAGCGACTGGTAGGCGGCGATGCGGTCGAGCGTGACGGCGTAGGCGTCGGCCATGCTCGCGACGGCGAGGCGGATCTCGGCCGAGCGGGCGATGGGCGGCCGTTCGGGCACGGGCCCCGTGGCGACGGCGCTCGCCGAGGCGAAGCCGGCCGCGGCCGTCGGCTCGGATGTGGCAGAGCCCGCCGCGTTCGGCTCCTCGGGCCCGCTCGGCGCGATCGCCGGCGCCGAGACGGGCGTCTCCGACCCGCCCGCGCCCTGGCCGACGACGGGCGTACTTGCGCCGGCTTGGGCAGCGCCGGCCGACGCTTCGGAGACGCCGCCGGAGCTCGCGTGCGTCGAGCGGGCGAGCCCGGCCTCCTGGACCGCGAGGTCGAGGGCGCGGCCGCCCGCGAAGAACGAGGCCGAGCCCCAGCCGAGGACGAGGGCCAAGGCCGCGACGGCGGCCGTCAGGGCGAGCGACCAGCCCCCTCCCGCCCGCGGCGCGCGGCGCGGGCCGGGTTCGGCCGCCGCGACGGGCGCGCGCCCCTCGCGCGCCGGCGCCGCCGCTCGCGCCAGGGGCACGACGCGCCC
>JADGHG010000057.1 GCA_019689585.1 Clostridia bacterium | reverse complement strand
CGTCGAGGCCTGCCCCTTCGACGCGCTCGAGATGGCCGAGGACGCCGAGCTCTCGAGCTACGCCATCGAGGACCTCTACTTCGACATGCACGAGCTCGCCGCGCTCTGGAAGACGTCGCGCTCGATCCGCGTCGCGGGGGGCCAGAAGCTGTGAGCTGGGCGTGGGTGGGCTTTGCCGTCCTCACGGGGGCGGCCGTCTTCTCGGCGCTCAGGGTGGTCTTGAGCCCCTCGATCACGCATGCGGCCTTGCACCTCGCGATCGTGCTCGTCGCCGTCGCCGGCTACTTCCTCCTCCTCCAGTCGGAGTTCCTCGCCGTCGTGCAGGTGCTCGTATACGTCGGCGCCGTGATGACGGTCATCATCTTCGCGATCATGCTCTCGGACCTGCCGCTCATCCGAGGCGGAGCGGGCCTTCGGGCCGGGCTCGGCTCCGAGCGCTTCGGCTGGCTGCCGCTCCTCGTCGCCTGCGGGGTCGGGGCGCTCGTGCTCGTCGGCTACGGCTCCGTCGTGTGGACGGCGGCCCCGCTCGCCTTCCAGGAGAGCCTGCCCATGCTCGCCGACACGACCGGCCAGGGGACGACGGGCCTCATCGGCCGCGCGCTCTTCACGTCGTACCTCGTCCCCTTCGAGGTGGCCTCCCTCCTCCTCCTTGCCGCGCTCGTCGGCGCGATCGTCCTGACGCGCCGGGAGGTGGCCGTGCGGGTGCGCGAGCTCCCGAAGCCCGTCGACCTGCGCGCCGTCGCCCGCACGGGGCGGGGGCCGGCCGGGCCGAAGGCCGGAGACGAGGCCGACGCCGAGCGCGCTTCGGCGGGAGGCGAGGCGTGATGCCCGAACTGCCGGTCGCCGCCTACCTCGTCGTCTCGGTCGTGCTCTTCTCGATCGGCCTCTTCGGGGCGCTCCGCCGGCGGAACGCGATCATGGTGCTCATGGCGATCGAGCTCATGCTGAACGCCGTCAACCTGAACCTCGTCGCCTTCTCGCGCTACCTCCCGGGCGCGGTCGCGCCCGGCCAGGTGTTCGCCGTCTTCGTCATCACGGTCGCGGCGGCCGAGGCCGCCGTCGGGCTCGCGATCGTCCTGCTGCTCGCGCGCAGCCGGCGCACGGCCGACGTACCCGACGTCCGCGACCTGAAGGGCTGACGCCGTTGGTCTCGTACGCATACGTCGTCCCTCTCCTGCCGCTCTTCGCCTTCGGCCTGCAGAGCCTCTTCGGCCGGGCGCTCGGCCGGGCGACGGCCTGGGTCGGCATCGCCTGCCTCGCCGCCTCGACGGCCGTGTCGCTCGCCGTGCTGGCCGAGGTCCTGCGCGGGGCGGAGGCGGCCGTGAGCTGGCCCTGGCTCTCGCTCGGGGGCGCGACGTTCTCGATGGGTGTCCGCGTGGGGCCGCTCGAGGCGGCGATGATCGCGATGGTCACGTTCGTGAGCCTCATGGTCGAGGTCTACTCCGTCGGCTACATGGCGGGCGACGCCAAGTTCAACCGGTTCTTCGCGATCGTGAACCTCTTCGTCGGGGCGATGCTGGTCGTCGTCCTCGCCGACAACTTCCTCCTCCTCTTCGCCGGGTGGGAGATCATGGGCCTCGCGTCGTACCTCCTCATCGGCCACTGGTACCATGACCTCGCCAACGCGCGCGCCGCGACGAAGTCGTTCCTCGTGACGCGCCTCGGCGACATCGGGCTCCTCATCGGCATCTTCGTCTGCTACCAGGCCGCGGGCACGCTCGACTTCGCCGTCATCGACGCAGGCGCCGCCTCGTGGGCGCCGGGCGTCGCCACGCTCGCCGCGCTCCTCATCTTCGCGGGCGCCGTCGGCAAGTCGGCGCAGGTGCCGCTTCACGTCTGGCTTCCCGACGCCATGGCCGGCCCGACGCCCGTCTCGGCCCTCATCCACGCGGCGACGATGGTGGCCGCGGGCGTGTTCCTCGTCGCGCGCACCTACCCCGTCTTCGAGGCCTCCGGGACGGCGCTCGCCGTCGTCGCGGTCGTCGGCGGCGTGACGGCCTTCCTTGCCGCCACGGTCGGCACCGTCCAGGCCGACATCAAGAAGATGCTCGCCTATTCGACGATCTCGCAGCTCGGCTACATGATGCTCGGGCTCGGCGTCTTCGGCTACGCGGCCGCGCTCTTCCACCTGCTCTCGCACGCCTTCTTCAAGGCGCTGCTCTTCCTCGGCTCGGGCAGCGTCATCCACGCCGCGCGCGGGGAGCAGGACATGCACCGGATGGGCGGGCTCTTTCGGAAGCTGCCGCTCACCGGCCTGACGTTCATCGTCGGTGGTCTCGCGTTGGCCGGGATCCCGCCGTTCGCCGGCTACTTCTCGAAGGACGAGGTGCTGCTCACGGCGTGGGAGAACGAGCGCTGGCTCTTCTGGCTCGGGGCGGCGACGGCCGGCATCACCGGCTTCTACATCGCCCGCGGCATCTATCTCACGTTCTTCGGCCGACCGCGGGATGCGGAGCTGTACACGCACGCACACGAGTCGCCGCCCGTGATGGCGGTGCCGCTCGTCGTCCTCGCCGTCTTCGCCGCCTTCTTCGGCTGGCTCGGCTCGGCGAGCCTCGGCCGGCTCGTGCAGGCCTTCCTCGCCCTTCCCGGCGAGGCCGAGCCGGAGGCGGCCTGGTACGCGGCCGCCTCGACGATCGCGCTCGCCGCGGCGGGCGTCGTCGCGGGCGGGCTCCTCTACGGCGCGGCGCGGCCCGAGTTGCGGGCCCACCTCGTGCGCGTGCTCCGGCCGGTATACGTACTCTTCCGTGAGAAGTGGTACTTCGACCACCTGGCGCTCGGGGCGACGGGCCTCGGCCTCGCCGCGTCCGCGTTCGTCGGCTGGTTCGACCGCACGGTCGTCGACGGTCTCGTGAACGCGGTCGCCTGGTTCACGGGCGTCCTCGGCCAGGCGAGCCGACGCCTCGCCGTCGGCGACGCCCAAGCTTACATGCTGACGATGGCGGGCGCCGTGCTGGTCGGGTTGGCGGCGCTCCTCGGCCTAGGGGTGAGCCGGCCGTGACGGGAGTCCTCACCGTCGCGGTCTTCGCGCCGGCCGCCGGCGCCCTCGCGCTCCTCTTCCTTCCGGCCGGCCGCGTCCGCGCGATCCGAGCGTTCGCGACGGCCGTCATGGCCGTCCCGGTCGCGGCCGTCGCCTTCGGCGCGGCGCTCTTCCGCTACGGGGAACCGGGGCTTCAGCTCGTCGACCGCGCGACCTGGATCCCCTCGCTCGGGATCTCGTACTTCCTCGCCACCGACGGCATCAGCCTGGTGCTCCTCGCGCTCTCGGCGCTCGTCGGGCTTCTCGCCTGCATCGCGAGCTACGGCATCGACGAGCGCGTGAAGGAGTACTTCGTCGTCCTGCTCCTTCTCCAGACGGGGGTGCTCGGCGTCTTCGCGGCGCAGGACCTCGTGCTCTTCTACCTCTTCTGGGAGCTCGTGCTCGTGCCGATGTACTTCATCATCGGCATTTGGGGCCACGGGCGGAAGGAATACTCCGCGATCAAGTTCATCCTGTACACGATGGTCGCGAGCCTTCTCATGCTCGTCGGCATCCTCGCGCTCTACTTCCTCACCGGCGCGCATAGCTTCGCGCTCCCCGACCTCGTGCGGGCCGGGGCAGGGCTGCCGGCCGGGATCCAGTGGTGGCTCTTCCTCGCCTTCTTCCTCGGCTTCGCCGTCAAGGTGCCGGTGTGGCCGTTCCACACGTGGCTTCCCGACGCGCACGTCGACGCGCCGACGCCCGGCAGCGTGATGCTCGCCGCCGTGCTCCTCAAGCTCGGCGCCTACGGCCTCCTGCGCATCGCGCTGCCGGCCTTCCCCGAGGCGGCCCACCGCTTCGCTTTCACGCTCGCGCTTCTCGGCGTCATCGGCATCATCTACGGGGCGTTCGCCGCGATGGCCCAGCGCGACCTGAAGAAGCTCGTCGCGTACTCGAGTGTGAACCACATGGGCTTCGTCCTGATCGGGCTCGCGGCCGCCACGCCGCTCGCAGTGGACGGCGCCGTGTTCCAGATGGTCTCGCACGGGCTCGTCTCGGCGATGCTGTTCCTCATGGTGGGTGTCTTCTCCGACCGCTTCGGGACGCGCGACATGACGCGCTTCCGCGGCCTCTACACGCTCATGCCGCTCGCCGCCACCTTCATGGCGATCGCCTCGTTCGCGAACCTCGGTCTACCGTTCCTCTCGGGCTTCATCGCCGAGTTCTACACGCTGCTCGGCGCCTGGCCCGTGTACCCGACGGTTGTCGCGGTCGCGGCGGGCGGGCTGCTCCTCACCGCGGGCTTCAACCTCTGGATGATGCAGCGGATCCTAATGGGCGCGCCGCTTCCCTCGCAGGCCGGGACACCCGAGATGACGCCCCGCGAGATCGCGACGCTCGCACCGCTCGCCGTGGGCGTGATGCTCCTCGGCGTGCTGCCGGCGGCCGTCACCGGCTGGTTCGACCTGCCCGTGCGCGAGATCGTCGCCCGCCTCGGAGGGATGTGAACCGTGTACAATCTGACGCCGATCCTCCCGGAGATGGCGCTTTCGCTGGCGGGGCTCGCGCTCTTGCTCGTCGCCGTCGCGCCTAGCGCGCGCCGAGCGGGGGTGGCGGAGGGCGTGGCGCTCGCCGGGCTTATCGCGGCCCTGCTGCTCCTGCCGCTGGCCCAGGGTCCGACGGCCGGCCGGACGGGCGAAGTCTTGGGCGGGATGGTGGCGGTCGACGGGTTCGGGGGCTTCTTCCGGGCCGTGCTTCTCCTCGGCGCGCTGGTTGTCGTGCTCACGGGGGCGCGCTACGTGCGGGCGCGCGGTATCGCGGCCGGGGAGTTCTACGCGCTTTTGCTCTTCGCGACGGCCGGCGCCGACTTCATGGCGATCGCGGCGGACCTGCTCGCCTTTTACGTGGGGCTCGAGACGCTCTCGCTCGCCTCGTATGCGCTCGCCGGTTTCCTCGTCGGGGAGCGTTGGTCGCTCGAGGCGTCCCTCAAGTACTTCCTGAACGGGGCGACGGCTTCGGCCCTCCTCCTCTTCGGCCTCTCGCTCGCGTTCGGGCTGGTCGGCACGACCTCGCTTGCGGGCATGGCGGCCGGCCTGGCCTCCGCGCCCTGGGGCGGGGCGGCGGGCGCGCTCCCGGCCGTGGCGCTCGTATTCATACTGGCCGGGCTCGCCTTTAAGGCCTCGGTCGCGCCCTTCCACCTCTGGACGCCGGACGTCTACCAGGGTGCGCCGACGCCCGTGACGTCGTTCCTCTCGATCGTCTCGAAGGGCGCCGCGCTCGCCGCCATCGTGCGCGTCGTGGCCGTCGGGCTCGCGCCGCTCCACGTCGAATGGCAGCCGGTGCTCGCGGTGCTCGCCGCCTTCACCATGACGGCCGGGAACGTCGCGGCGCTCTGGCAGAAGGACGTCAAAAGGCTCCTCGCCTACTCGTCCGTCGCTCAGGCGGGGTACATCCTGGCCGGGATCGCCGTCGGGACCTCGCTCGGCCTCGAGGCCGTGCTTTTCTACGTCCTCGCCTACCTCTTCATGAACCTCGGCGCGTTCGGGGTCGTGATGGCGCTCTCGGGTGAGGGCGAGGGCGAAACGCTGGAAGATCTGGCCGGGCTCGCGCGCCGTGCGCCCGTCTTGGCCGGGCTCCTTGCGCTTTTCGCGTTCTCGCTCCTCGGCATCCCCTGGACGGGGGGTTTCGTGGGGAAGCTCCTCATCTTCGAGGCGGCGCTCGAGGCTGGCTGGGCCTGGCTCGCCGTCTTCATCGCCGTGAACACCGGGATTTCCGCCTATTATTACTTCCTTCTCATCCGCCAGATGTACCTGCGCTCTGCCCCGCGGGCGGAGGCTGTGCGAGCGGGCGGGATGCTCGGAGCGGGGTTGGCGCTTGCCGCGCTCGGCGTCCTCGCGCTCGGCATCTTGCCGCAGACCGTGATCGACTGGTCGGGCCTCGCCGCGTTCGCGCCCTTGCCGTGACGCTACGGTGGGCGCGGGCGGCCCTCGTGGCGTCAGGCGCGCTCCTCGTCGTCGCCTCGGCCTGCGGCCAGGGCGGACCTGTCGGCGGCGGGGCGGGCGCCCCACCTGAGGTCGCGTCGGAGCCGTCGCCGGGTCGTCAGGCGGGGGGAGGCTCAGAGGCCGGACCGTCCCGCAGCGAACCGGCCGCAGAGGCGGCCGAGCGGCCCAGCGAGATGGACGTGGCCGTGACCGTCGAGATGACGCCGGTCATGCTGCACTGCGTGCTCCTCGCGCCCGCGGGCCTACCCTTCTCGACGTTCCTCTTCGACGAGTTCGAGTCGGCCTCGGTCGAGGATCCGCTTCCCGGCGTGCGTGTCGCAGACGACCTCGACGACCCGGCCTTCATGATGGAGGTCCTCTTCCTCCCGCCCGACGCCTCGGAGGACGAGGCGGCCCGGGCCTTCGCCGAGCTCGTCGCCGACTCCGGACGAAGCGTGGAGGAGGGCGTGCCGAGCCGCGCTTGGGCCGTCCGATCGGCGACCGTCGACCACGGGGCGACTGCCGACGTGTTCTTCCTCGGCCGGCACGGCGCGACCGCGTTCATCATCCACGAGGCCTTCCGATGGTCGACGGTCGAGCAGTTCGGCGGCGTGCTCGACGCCTTTCTCAAGGAGTGGCGGTGGAACGACGACGGCACGTACCTCATCCCGCAGTCCGGGTGAGGCGGAGCGGAGGAACGGCGCGTCCGCCGAGGCCGCCTGGGAGCCGGCGTGGCGTCTGACCGCCTGGGGCGGCCGGAGGTGACGCCACACCCGGACATGGCGGATCGCCCGCTGGCCAGGCTGACGAAGGCTTCGACGCCGCGGGGCTGTGCCCACCGGCCCGCTTGTAGCCGCTGCCACGTACCGAGACGACCCCCAAGCGGCTAGCGCAGGGGCAGGCAGCCCGTGACACGACCGGAGGATGCCCGCTACCGCCGCCAGAAGCGGGCGATCATGGTCGCCGCTTCCGCACGGCTCGCCTCGGCCTGCGGCGCAAGGACGCCAGGGGCTCGGCCGCCGACGATCCCTTCCGCGACGGCCAGCGCCATCCCGTCCCTCGCCCACGCCGATACGTCCTGCCCGTCCCCGAACGCCGCCAGGAGGGCCGACACCTCGTCTTCGGTCAAGGCAGTCGACGTGCCGGTGCGCGCCAGCGCCCGCTCCACCATGACCGCCACCTGCTCTCTCGTGATCGGTTCATCCGGCCGGAAGGTGCCGTCGGCGAAGCCGGTGACCAGACCTTCCTCTACGGCCACAGCCAGCTCGTGGGCGAACCAGGCAGTAGGCGGCACGTCGGGGAACGCGAGGCCGTCGGCTGCCTCGACGGACGAAGGGACGCCGACGATGTCCATCACCCGCACCAGCATGGCGACGAATTGGGCCCGCGTGATCCGGCCCTCCGGATCGAAGCGGCCGTCGGGCAAGCCCAGGACCACGTACTTCGACGCGAGGAGCTCCACATCGTCCCGAGCCCAGTGGCCCTCCATGTCGGCGAACGAGACCGAGACCTCCGCGAGCACGTACTGGCTGAAGCCGCGAAGCTCCACCACGAGCTCGCCGTCGACCAGCCTGCCGCCTGCGAACACGAGGGTGCCGTCGTCGCCGATCTTGAAGAGGCCGAGCCGCTCGGGGTCGCTCGCCCCCGCGGGCGCGAACACGGACGGGGACAGCGCGAGCGTGAGCGGCTCGGCAAAGTGCTCGATCGGCGTCCCGTCCGGCGCGACGGCCTTAAGCACGAGGACGACGTCAAGGGCAGCGACTCCGGGCGGCGCCGCGATTCCCTCCAACATCTTCGCGGCCTCGGGTCCTGGCACGATCGTCACGCTGATCATGACGGAGCCGGGAGAGGGTGACTCGATCGCGCCCGCCGGTATCTCCAAACGGACGAGCCCGTTCGGATCCGAGACGACCCCTCCTTGAGCCGGGTCGATCGCGCCGCTCGCCGTGATGCTCGGCACCTCGTTCTCGGGTGCGGAGACGAAGGTGATGGACGCGCTCCCGCCGATGCTCGTCTGGTCGACGGTTGCCGCGACGGTCGCCGTGCCGATCTCCGATGACGACACCTCTACGGAGACCGTCCCGCCCGACGTGGTCCCGCTTGTGCGGGAGAGCGTCGCCGTCCCGTCGGTCACGGCGAAGGTGACCGGCGTCCCGTCGGCCACGTCGTTGCCGTACGCGTCCCGGACCCGCGCCGTGACCGTCGCCGTCCCGTGAACGATGACGACAGTGGGGCTAGCCGTCACGACGACGTTGTGCGGTTCCGCCGGAAGGACCGCGACCGTGGACGACGTACCGGTCACGGCGGCATCGACGCTGTCCGTCACGGTCACCGTCTGGTTGCCGGAGGTGCGGAACTCCACGGTGAAGGTCGATTGGCCGCTCTCGGTCCCCGTAAACGTGAGGTCCGCCGGCAGCACGGCCTGGCCGTCGCTACTGCTGAAGCGCACCGTGCCCGCGTAGTTCGTCACGGTGTTCCCGCCGGCGTCCGTGACCGTGACGGCGACCTGAACGGGCTCGCCCGCCGTCGCCTGCTGCACGGCCGGGGTCACGACGAACGTCGCGGCAGGGCCGACCGCGATGTCGAAGGCCTCGCTGTGATCGAGGATCAATGAGCCAGACCTCGCGATGAGCTGGTACCCGGTCCCCGCCTTGTCGATCCGGCAGCCGCTGAACGTCGCCACGCCGTCGACCGCCTGCACCGGATTGCCGTCGCAGGCCAGCGTCGCACCTTCCGTGCCCGTATCGACGAGAATGCCCAGCGCGATCGCGTCCGTGGCTGTGGTGACGATATTGCCGAACCGATCCTTCACGGCCACAGACGGCCGCGACATCCACGCCACGCCGCCCGTGCCTCCGCCGGGCTGGCCGACGAACTGGAGCCGGTACGGCGGCCCCGGTTCGACGGTGACCGGGTCGGACGTGCCGGTCACCGTCGGGTTGTTCACCGGCCCCGCAAAGAAGGTCACCGTCTGGGTCCCGGCCGTCCCGAACGTGATCCGGAACGTCTTCTGGCCCTGGTCACTCGTCTGGAATGTGTAGATCCAAAGAGGGTTCCCGGCTTCATCGGAACTGCCGAGCGCAGGGTCGGTGCTGACGACGAGCACGGTGCCCGTATAGCCCGTGACGACGTTCCCCCCGGCATCCTTGGCGGTGACGATGACGTCGACCGGCTCGCCCGCCGTCGTCTGCTGGACGGCGGGGGTCACGGTGAAGGTCGCGGCGGGACCGACCGTGATGTCGAAGGGGTCGCTGTCGGCATTGGTCAGCAAGCCCGCCGTCGCCGTGAGCCTATAGCCCGTTCCCGCCTCGTCGATCCGGCAGCCGCTGAACGTCGCGACCCCATTGACGGTCTGAACCGGGTTGGCATCGCAGGTCAGGGCCGCCCCCGCAGTCCCCGTGCCGTCGGTGATGGTGAGGGTGACGACGAGCGCGGCCGTGGTGACCGTGTTGCCGTACACGTCCTGCACCACGACGGCCGGCTGAGACGACCACGCCGTTGCGCCCGTCCCCCCGCCGGGTTGGGCGGCGAACTCCAGGCGGTAGGACGCTCCCGACTCCACGGCGACCACCGGCGAAACGGCGAGGTCCGTAAGCGCGCCGCTTGTGCTCGCCTTCGAGCGGGCCTGCCAGGTCTGCGGACCGGCCGTGGTCGGGGCAGTCGCTCCCGGTCCACCGCCGCTTCGGTCGCCGTACGTAATGGTCACCGTCTCGCCGGCGGACAGGGTCAGTCCCGCCACGGTGATCGTGTTGCCGGCGACGCTCAGGGTGCCGTCGCTGGCCGTCGTGAAACCGGGATCCTCGGCGTTCGTGCTCGGCGGACTCCAGCCGGCGGGGACGTCGATCGCCACCGCGCCGTCGTTCATGGCGGTTTGCGCCGTGTAGGTGAACGTCAGGGAGTTTCCATCGGTGCCGGCGATGACGCTCGACGTCGCCGTCGTCAACGTCCCGCTGCCGTCCGCTACGCGGAACGTGATCGTATAGGTCTTGGTCGTGCCCACCTCGGATGTGACCGTGATCGGGATCGTGGTCACGCCCGGATGGAGGCTGATCGTCCGGGCGACGCCGTTCGCCTGCGGCGTGCCGTCGATGGTCATGCTCGTGAGCGGGTCGTCCAAAGTCGCCGTCACGTCCACGTCCGTCGCCGAGGGCAAGTACACGACGTAATCGGTAACGTCGGGGTCGAACGCGGGGGAGAGCGTCCCCGGGCTCACCGTCAAAGCGGCGAGTTTCGAGCTGGTGATCGCGATGCCATTGCCGACCAGGACAAGCCGGCCGTGCCCGTCAGTCGCCATGCCGTTGACCCAAAACCCCGTCCCCGCGACCGGAGACCACGTCTCGCCGTCCTCCGAGGTGAGCACTTGGCCGCTCGTTCCCGCCATGACGAACCGTCCGTCGACAAAAATCACACTCTCGAAGTGGCCACTATACACCGGGTTCGAATACGACGACACGGTGGTCCACGTCAGACCGTCATCTGCCGATACCAAAATGGTATTATTGTATCCTACTGCGACGAACTTCCCGTTGCCGAAGGCGACGCTCTGGAGATAGCCCGTGTTCGCCGGAGTTCCTTGCGCCTCGTGACGCAGCGTCCACGTGTCGCCGTCGTCCGTCGAGGTCAGAATCGTTTCCAAGGCGCCTACCGCCACGTAGGTGCCATTGCCATAGGCCACGGCGTCGAGTCCGTTACTGGTTCCGGTCGGGCGCTCCGTCCACCCGGTTAGGCCATTGTCCGAGCGCAGAAGCGCGCCCGACCATCCCGTCGCAAAAACTTCCCGTTGACGTAGTCGACACCATCGAGAACGTAGCTCCAATTCGTCTCGGGTTTGTTCTCCGCAGGATTGACCGGCGTCCAGTGCATGTCTCCGTTCGCGTCGAACGTGAGACCAAAGATCGTCGCGTAATTTCCTACGACTACGAACGTCCCTTCACCGTAGGCGACGTCGTTGAAGTTGAGAAAATAAGTACCGTCGTCGACACCGTTCGGACAAGGATCGCCAAAATAGTTACACGGCGCCGAGTTCGCTCGTCCGGACCAATGTTTAGCCTCCGTCCACCGACGTGACGACCACCTCGGCACCTGCTACGGCGACGAAGCGCCCGTCGCCATACGCGACGCCGTTGCCGCCTGCGGGCGACTGCCCGGAGCTCCAGCCGTCCGCCCGTACGGGCGCGGGTTGCAGGAGCAGGCAGGCGAACACGGTGAGCAGCACAAGGAGAGCAGTGCGACAGCGAGCGACCGTCAGCCTGCGCGGCTCACGACCAGCACAGATCGGCCGCATCATGCACGTGTCCCTCACGACGCATCGCCTCCTTGGGCAAAGGGTGGAACCGACGCTGCGCTCGAACGGACGCTGCCCCCCATGGCCGCGGCGTCTGCCGCTTCATCCCGGGCACAAGGCCGATACGGCGCGCCGCGGGAGCGTGCCGTCGCACCAAAGGGCCGGTCACGAGCGGCGGGTACCCCTGAACCGACCTGGTCGGCGAATCCCCCACCGGAGCAGGCGGAGCCGAGACCACCGAGAGCGCCGTGAGCGCAGCGTTGGCGAGCCCCGCACGGGGACGAAGAGCCCAGAATCGTTGACGACGCACCTCGCAGCCCTCACTTCCGCCAGGCCCGATGCCGAGCCGTGGTCCGGCGTGCGTCGCCCGCTCACCCACCTTGTAGCGCGGGACCCTTGCACGACCCTTGCAGCGGAGGGCTAGCTGCGGCGAGGCGAACGACCGCGCCCGATGCCGGCG
>JADGHG010000056.1 GCA_019689585.1 Clostridia bacterium | reverse complement strand
TGACGCGCCGCCGACCACGCCGCCTCGATCAGCATCCGCCGCAGCAGCTGGTCTCCGTGGCGCGTGATGCGCCCCCGCCGGTCCCGCTCTCCCGACTGCTCCACGGAGGGATCCAGGCCCGCGTACCGCGCCACCTGCTTCGGGCCCCGGAATCGGTGCGGATCCCCCAGCCGCGCCCAGATCGTCGCTGCCGTCAAGAACCCTACGCCCGTAAGGGTGAGCAGCCGTTTGATCTCGGGCACGTCCGCCACCTGCCGTGCGATCTCGGCGGTGAGGACCTCTTCCTGCGCCTGAAGGGTCCGCGCCGCCTGCAGGGTGGCCAGCACGATGGCCCGCTCGCCTACCGGTAGGTGCGCAATATCCGCAGGCTCCAGCCACCGCAGCAGGTCCGCGCGGGGAGGCACCTGGACCCCGTGCCGCCGCAGTACGGCCCGGGCCTGGTTCGCCAAGGCGCGCCGGTGGCTGTCCAGTCGCTCCCGGCAGGCCAACAACCGGCGAACCTGCCGCATAGGCTGCGGCGGCACCCACACCGCAGGCACGGTGCCCAGGGCCGCCATCTTGGCCAACCGTGCCGCATCGACCCGATCCGTGTGCCGTCCCGAGCCCAGGCGGCGGAGCTCCGTGGCGTTTGCCACCAGGACTTTACCGGCGTGCGGCGAGAGGAGATCATGAACTTCAAAGGCACTGCCGGTTACCTCGAGAGCGACCCGCGTGTCCGGGTCGAGCTGGCCGCAAAAGGCTGCCCACGCCTCGGGCGTATTGGGGAACCGGAAGTGCCTTTCCTGTTGTCCCTCGGACAGCTCGGGCCGGAACTCGCAGCCGTGCACGTAAGCCTTATGGAGATCGAGGCCGATGTAGCGCGGCATGACCCCCTCACCCCCTCGCTGAGCGTGAGCCGGAGCGCAGACGGCGGCTTCGCCACAGACGCGTGTGCGCGCAACCACTTGTCCGGGTTTTCCGGCATCTGCCGGTACCCATGCGGGCGGTGCGCAGGGGGGCCGACCAGACACCACTTAGGAGCTCAGGGCCCAGTGTAAATACCGGCGTACCCCCTGCTCTGCGCTCCGCGCCGCCTCCGCCCGCGTGTTCGCGGACAGAGTTTGCCGCCGGCCGGCCATGCTCCTCGCCGCCCGGCGGGGTTGACTCCACCATGCCGACACCACGAGCAGGGACGCGACCCCAGCCGGGTCGCTCACGAACGGAGCCAGAGACCGGATTCCGCCGAACGCGTGAGAAAGATCAACCCGTCCTCGGTCGTGGCCGACCGCGGGGTCAGGCCAGGCAGGGGCTCACCCACGCAGCGGACGAAGATCATGTCGCCCTCCCGCACGGCGGACGTGATCGCATGGGTCGCGCGCAATCGCTCGAGCTCCGCCGCGGACACCCGCGTCTCCCAGGCGCGGCCTGCGGCGGCGGCAGCCAACTCGCCCGTCGTGCCGGTGAACAGGAGACGTCCCCGGTGCAGGACCGCGAGCCGCGAGGCCGCGAGTGTCACATCCTCCACGATGTGGGTCGAGAGGATCACGACGCGCTCCCCGGGGAGTGCGCTCAGGAGCTGCCGGAACTCGGCCCGGGCGACCGGGTCGAGGCCGGCCGTAGGTTCGTCCACGATGAGGAGCTTCGGGTCGTTCAAGAGCGCCACCGCGATCCCGAGGCGCTGGCGCATCCCTCCGGATAGCGAGCCGGCCCGCCGACCGACGAGGTCGCCGAGCCCCACGACGTCGATCACCTCGTCGATCCGAGCCCGTGACGTCACCTTCTTCAGCACCGCGAAGAATTCGAGCGTCTCGCGCACGGTGAGCTGGGGATAGAAGCCGAACCGCTGCGGCAGGTAGCCGAGCATCGCCCGGATCTCCTCGGCTCTCTCGACCGGAACGCCGAACACGCTCGCACGGCCCGCGTCCGCCCGCACAAGGCTCGCCAGGATGCGCATGAGGGTCGTCTTGCCGGCTCCGTTGTGGCCGAGAAGGCCGAAGGTGCCTACTTCACACCGGAAGCTCACGTCGTCCAGAGCCCGCACACCGCCGGGATAGGTCTTGGAGAGGCCCTCCACCTCGACCATCCAGATCACCTGCCTTGTCCAGTGCGTATACGACGCTCCCCGCAAAGACGGCTCAGATCCCGATCGAGCGCGTGTGAGGGCGGAGCTCCTGCCATCGCACTGCGCCCACGACCGCGACGGCAGGGAGTTCGGCCCGTCATGCTACTCGTCGCCTCCGTGGAGCAGTCGCTCGGGTCTTCGCAGCCGGATATGCGTCGCCCGGAGCAGGACGGCCGCCGCGGCCGCCCAGACGAGGCGATTGCCCCATTCGGCGGACGCGGAACCCCGGAAGTAGACGGAGAGCGGCGTCGCCGCCGCGAAGAGGTCTTGTCCGAACGGGGGACGGATGCCGATCATGGCCGCCGCGAACCACGCGGCCAGGCATCCGGCGGCTGCCCCCGCGAAGGAGCCCGTGCGCGAGACAAGAAAGCTCCCGATTCCGGAGAAGACGGCCGCGTCCACGCACGCCGAGGGGAGCGCCAGCCCTGCGGTGCGCGCATCGAGCCCTTCACGGAGCACGTAACCGACGGCCGAGACCACGGTGGCGCAGGCGAGGGCCACGATCGACCGAGCCCGCCAGAGCCAGGCGAGCCCGCGGGGTGACGCGGCCGCGAGCTCCGTGAGCGAGGCCGCCCATTCGGACAGGAACACGCCGGCCGCCGTCACGCCGGCAAGCGCCGGAACGCCGGCGCCCACCCAGACACCGAGGTCGCGCGATCTCGGCGAGCCGGTGAAGGCGCCGAGGAACATCGCGCCGACCAAGAGCGCGCCGACCGCCGCCCACACGGGTGCCGAATGGCCGATCACTGCGGCGACGACGCTCGACCGGCCGTGCCTGCCGGAACTCCCGCGGACGATCCACTCTCCCCACGGGCGGCCGGAGGCAAGCGTCTGTGCCCTGGCGTGACCCGGCCGCTGACGGTGACGCCCGTGTGGGGGCATGGTGGACATGTGTCTCAGCCTCCGGCAGGCGGTCCCGACGCGACGACCCGCTCGAACGCGTCGAGGGCCGGGGCGACCCAGTCCTCAGGCCCGGCGAACGTGGCGCCAGACGACACGCGCGCGAGCCAGAGCGACCCGGCCTCGCTGACCCATTCGCCCGCCCGCTCCACGAGCGTTTGCGGATCCGGGCGCGCGCCGAGGCGGTCCCAGAGCGAGACGGCCACAAGAAGCGCGTCCGGTCGCAGGCCCGAGGCGCCGCGTCGCCGCGTCCAGCGCTCGACGTCGGCCGGGTCCGGCAGCCGGAGGACGGGTGCGGTCCCCACGCCGCCGGAGGCCGTCTCGGCGACCGAGCGGGCGATCGCCACCTCGGACGGGAGGCCGGGGATGCGGAGCCGATCCGTCAGGACCCATTCGACGTAGATGGCGATCGCGTCCCTGTAAAGGACGTTCGCCGCCGCCGGTCCCATGTGCGCGGCCACCCAGTCGGTCACGAGCCGCCGACGCACGTCGTCGGCCGCGGGGCCGTTGCGAAAGGTCCTCTCGGGGACGAGGAATTCCCCACCCGCAAGGCGCGGCCCCCGGTCGTCCGGGACCTCGACCACGTCCAGGCGCCCGACGCCGCCGCCCGCCGTCGCGAGAAGCCCCGCGGCCGTCTCCGCCACCTCGCCACGCCAGGCGCCATCGGCGACGGCGAGCCACACGTCCACCGTCCCGCGCGCGAGGTGGACCCACCTCGGGCTCAACCGCGCCCGGTCGACCCAGCCCGGCGTGCTCGCCTGCAGGGCGGCGGAGGCCCGGACCTCGGCCCAGCCCGGGAACGAGAGCGCCAAGGCGACGAGCAGGAGCACGGAGAGTGCCGTGCGCCCGATCCACCCCGAGCCGCGCCCCCCGGCGCGACCGGCGGCGGCCGCGAGCACGAAGCCGAGGGCGAGGCAGACCGCCTGGTGGACGGCGGCGGCGCGAGCGCCGTCGCCGGTTGTGATGAGGGTCTCCGACAAGGGGACGAGGAGGCCGGGGAAGGTTGGCACCGGCAGAAGCGGTTGCGGCAGGAGGGGCCCCGGCAGCACGACCAGCGCCGCCCCGAGGACGAGGACGCCCAGGTATGCCCGCAGACCTCCGAGCCCCCCGAGGAAGGACGAAGCCCCCCAGAGGAGCACGAGCGGGGCGACGGCCCAGTAACCCACGAGGGCCAGGTCCGAAGGCAGACCACGCGGGCCCCGGAGGAGGACGAAGGCCGCCGTGCCCAGGGCCGCCACGGCGAGGCCCATGGCGAAGGCGACAAGGAGCCTCCCGGTCTGGCGCCCCGCCGCCAGTACACCCGCCGGCGTCGGCGTGGCGGCCTCCATCTCTTCGACGAGCCGGTTCCGGTCCCGAGACGCCCACGCTGCCCAGGCGAACCCCATCGCCACGGGGAATAGGAGGCCGAGCCACGTGCCCATTCGGGAGGCCGCCTCGAGATACGTCGTTGCGAAGGCCGCGGCGAGCACCACGAAGACGAGGGTGACGCCGAAGACGATCCAGAGCGCCGTCGAGCGGAGTTCGAGGCGGATCTCGTCCCGGATCGTGTAGAGGCACGCGCGTACGAGGTCAGTCAGGCCCACGCCCATCCCGCCCCTCGGTGCAGTGGACAGTGCGGAGTGACCCCGGTTCGTTGAGGGCCAGAGGCCTTCGGTATGGCCGGACAGCATATCGGGTTCGTGATCGCGCGCGCCACTTCCTCCCAAACTCGCCGGGCGTGAGGTCATCCAGTGCAACGTGGCGGCATGGGCGGTTGTGGAAGATCTCGTGTGGAGGCTGGCATAGAAGCCTCCGCCGTCTGATGCACCCAGTAGCCTTGCGCGACCAACCCCGACCGGGCGGGCGGGGCCCTCACGGAGCCTCCTCCGCCCTGCCGGCCCGCTCCCTGACGGCACGACGGGCCGTCTCCGGGTCGAAGCCGCAGCGCAAGAGAAACCGCCCGGCGCGCCGCACGGCCTCCTCCCGCGGGAGGCGCGCGTAGCGGGGCCAGGCGCGCGCGAGCGCGGCGCGCGCGAGCTCCAACGGGTCCGCCGCGGCGAGGGTCTCGTCGACGGCGGCCTGCGCCGTCTCCGCCGCGATCCCGCGGGCCCGGAGGCGCGCGACGAGCCGTGCGCGCGGCTCGGGGCCCGAGCGCAGGCGCGCGGCGAGAAGCGCGCGGGCGTACGCGGCGTCGTCGAGGAGGCCGAGGCGTTCGAGCTCGGCGAGGACGGCGGCCACCTCCGCGCCGCTCGCGGGTTCTGGCAAGGCGGAGCCCTCGCGGCCCGGTCGCGCGCCCGCCCGGCTCGACGGCGCGCGACGCCGGCGTCGCTCTGGCCCCCCCGCGTCGGCCAGCCGCCTCGCGAGCTCGGCGTGCGAGTACGCGCGGCGCGAGAGGAGGTCGAGCGCCCGGCGCATCAGGTCGCGCCGGATCGTTTCGGCTTCCGCCCCCGCGCGCCCGCCAGCCTCGTCGCTCGACATGCGGTCGGACTCGTCGCCGGCCTGGCCGCCTGCGCCTTCGGAGCGAGAGGTCACCGCCTCACTCGCTCTCGACGGCCACCTCTTCGCTCGCCACAGCCGCGCGGGCCCGTCCCAGGCTCAGCTCCGAGCGGATGCGCTCCTCGATGGCCTGCGCGACCTCCGGGTGCTGGGCGAGGAAGTCGCGCGCGTTGTCGCGCCCCTGGCCGAGCCGCTCGCCGCCGAACGAGTACCAGGTCCCCGACTTCTCGACGATCTCGAGCTGCGTGCCGATGTCGAGGAGGTCCGCCTCGCGCGAGATGCCGCGGCCGTAGAGGAGGTCGAACTCGGCCTGGCGGAAGGGCGGGGCCACCTTGTTCTTCACGACCTTGGCCCGCACGCGGATGCCGATCGGCTCCTGGCCTTGCTTCAGCGTCTCGACCCGGCGCACGTCGAGGCGCACGGAGGCGAAGAACTTGAGGGCCCGCCCGCCCGGCGTGACCTCGGGGTTCCCGAAGAGGACGCCCACCTTCTCGCGGATCTGGTTGATGAAGATCACGCACGCGCGCGACTTGCTGATCGCTCCCGTGAGCTTGCGGAGCGCCTGCGACATGAGCCGCGCCTGCAGTCCCACGTGCGCGTCGCCCATCTCCCCTTCGATCTCGGCCCGCGGGACGAGCGCGGCCACCGAGTCGACGACGACGATGTCGACCGCACCCGAGCGCACGAGCGCGTCGGTGATCTCGAGCGCCTGCTCGCCGGTGTCGGGCTGGCTGATGAGGAGGTTGTCGACGTCGACGCCGAGCTGCTGGGCGTAGTGCGGGTCGAGCGCGTGCTCGGCGTCGATGAAGGCCGCCACGCCCCCGCCCTTCTGGGCTTGTGCCACGATGTGGAGCGCGACCGAGGTCTTGCCGCTCGACTCGGGCCCGAAGATCTCCATGATCCGCCCGCGCGGGACGCCGCCCACGCCGAGCGCGATGTCGAGGGCGAGGGAACCGGAGGGGATCACCTCGACCTGCAGCTTGGCCGCGTCGCCGAGCCGCATGATGGAGCCTTTGCCGAACTGCCGTTCGATCTGCGCCAGCGCCACCTCGAGCGCCCGCTCGCGTGGGTCCACGCGACCCACCTGCCCTTCTCCATCCAGTATATGGAAACACATTCGCTCCCCGGCCGCCCGTTCCTCCTGGCCGGCCGGGCTGTCGCATCCACTCTACATCGTCCCGCTCAGGGGGAGCCGGCGTCTTCCGAAGCGGCGCGCTCGGAGGGCGGAGCGCCGGCCGTCGGCCGGAGGAGGCGGCGTTCGAGGTGGACGCTCCCCGTGTCGTGCGCGACCTCGATCGTGTCGACGGCGGTGGGCGCAAGGCGCCCGTCGGCGCCGCGCGCGAGGTAGAGGACCATCATCGAGTAGGGCGGGGACGGGTCGGCGATGAGCCCGCGGATGCCGGCGGCGCCTGTCGTGCCCGGATTCAGGTAGAGAGACCCGCGCGTCTCCTCGATGGCGACGCGGTGGGTGTGGCCCGAGACGACGACCGGGACGAGGCCGAGGAGCTGGCGGCCGACGTCCGGATCGTGGGCGACCGCGATGGCCGGCGGCACGGTGGCCGTCGCGACGTCGTCGCGCAGGGCCTCGGCCTGGGCGAGGAGCTCCTCACGGGATGCGACGGCGGGCGCCGCGCGGGCGCTGGAGGGGTCGGCCTCGCCGACCACGGGCACGCCCGCCACGACGAGCTCGCCCGAGGTGAGCACGCGCACGTTCGGGAGCGAGCGGAGCTCGTCGAGTTCGGCCGGGGAGTCGTGGTTTCCCGGGACGAGGACGTACGTCGCGGGGATCTCGCCGATGCGCGTGAGGAACGAGCCCTCCAGGGCGGTGCCGTAGTCGTCGAGGTCGCCTGCGTCGAGCACGAACGCCGGGTGGAAGCTCGCGGCCACCCGCTGCACGAGGTCGAGACCGACCGGGTTCAGGTGGATGTCGGAGACGAGGAGCACGGCGACGTCGCCAGGGGCCGGCTGCCAGCCTTGGATCGCGCCCGCCTGGCCGAGGGTGCGGTAGGCGCCGGCCGCAAGGCGCGAGAGGTCCTGGCCGAGCTCGCGCACGCGCACGGCGCCGTCCTCGACAAGGCCGAGGAGCCAGGGAGCTGCGCGCAGGGCGCCCTCGTAGTGCGGGGCGGCGAAGGCGCGCGCGTCGAACGTGGCGTAGGTCCAGCCGCCTAGCGAGCCGATAAGGGCGAGCCCGCATGCGCCTCCGACGAGCCCTTCGCGAAGCCCGGCGCGGCGCCGACGCAAGGGCCGCGCGCCGGGCGTCTCCGCGAGGACGGCGCGCGCGAGAAGCGCGGCCGCGAAGCCGCCGGCGACGGCGAGGAGGGCCGTCCAGGCCAAAAGGCGCAGAGCCGCCCGCGCAAGCGCCGCGCGCGCGGCGCGGAGCTCCGCGTCGGGGTCGCCCGTCGACACGATCCGCGCGATGTCGTCGGGTGAGAGGGAGACGAGCGTGAGCCGCAGGACGAGGGGGCCGCTGTGGGTCCGCGCCCAGACCTCGCCAAACGGCGGCACGCGGATCTCCGTCCGGCCGACGGTCCCGAAGCCGACCGCGAGGTTCGCGCGGAGGGCGGCGACGGGGACGGTGAGCTGGGCGAAGAGAGACACGGCGAGGACGGCGCCGAACGCGCCGGCCAAGGCGGCGCGCGCGAGCCTGGGAAGGCGCGGAAGGCGCCGCCCTGCGCGCGGCGCTTCAGCGAGGGGTTCGGCCGTCACGCGATCGTCCCCCCTTTCCGGCCGCGCCCGCTCCGCGCATCGCGCCCGCCCGGCGCCGTCAGGACGGCCCGGCGGCGCGGCGTGCCGCGTGGGCCGACCCTTCGGGGTCGAGGCCGTGAAGCCGCGCCCAGAGCACGACGAGCGCCTCCCATGCCGCACGCTCCCGCACGGCGTCGCGCGGGCCGTGGTAGACGCGGCGGACATGGCCGGTCCTCGCGCCGTCCGCCCAGCCGAGGTATACGGTTCCAACCGGGTCCTGCGGCGTCCCGCCCGCGGGGCCGGCGAAGCAGGTGACGGAGACGGCGAGGTCGGCGCCGAGGGCGCGGCTGGCGCCCTGCGCCATGGCCTCCGCCGCCTCGGCGCTCACCGCGCCGAAGCTCCGGAGGACGTCCGCCGGCACGCCGAGGAGGTCGCGCTTCGCGTCGTCGACGTAGGCGAGGACCCCGCCGCGGAACCAGTCGGAGGCGCCGGGGACCGAGGCGAGCGCCGCGCCGACGAGCCCGGCTGTGCACGACTCGGCGACGGCCACCTTGACCCTGCGGGCGGAAGCCGCCTTGGCGATGGCCGGGGCGAGCCCGGGCTCGTCGTGGGAGAAGACCCATGGGGCGAGCGCCGCCTCGGCCGCCTGGGCCGCCTGCGCGACGGCCGCCTCCGCCTCGGGCGGCCCCGAGATGCGGACCTCGACGGCACCGGCCCGAAGGTATGTGGCGAACGTCACGCCGGCCGCCGCGTACTCCGCGGCAAGGCGCAGCCCGGGCGCGGCCGCGCCCGCCCCGAGCGCCCGGGCCACGCGCTCGGCGATCAGGCTCTCGCCGTAACCCGCCACCTGAAGCCGCCGTTCGACCGGCGGGCGCACCTCGGGAAACCAGGCGCGGAAAAGGGCGCGCACGTCGGCCTCCATCGGCGCGAGCTCCCGCGGCGGCCCGGGGAGCACGATCACGTACCGGCCGGGCCCACCTTCGGCGCGCGGCGGGGCCTGTAGCCAGAAGCCGGGGGCCGTGCCGACGCGGTTTTCGATCGGTACGGCGCCCAAAGGCAGCGACGCCTGCCGCAGCTGAGCCGAGGTGAGCTCCATGCCCCGGCGGCTGTAGAGCCGGGCGAGGGCGCGGCGCAGCTCGGGCCGCTCGGCGAGCGGCAGCCCGAGAGCCCGCGCTACGCCTTCGCGGGTCACGTCGTCGGGCGTCGGGCCGAGCCCGCCGATGACCGCCACGACCTCCGCGAGGCGCAGGAGGAACCGCAGGGCGCGGGCGATGTCGCGCTCGTCGTCGCCGACCGTCGCCCGCGGGCCGGGCCGAAGCCCCGACTCCGACGCCCAGCGGGCCAGCCGCGCTCCGTTCGTGTCGGCGACCTCGCCGCGCACGACCTCGTCGCCGACGGCGAGGGACGCGAAGCTCGGGGCGCGCCCGGCCGGACCCACGCTCAGCCCGCGCCTTCGCCCGCGGCGAACGTGGCCCGGGCGACCTCCGCGCCGGTGGCCCCGGCGGCCTGGGCCGCGGCCGCTTCGGCGCGGGCCCCGCTCGCCCCGGCCTCGGCCGAGGCGATGCGGGCCCGCAGCTCGTCGCCCGTCATCGCCTCGCGCACGAGGAGTTCCTGGGCGATCGCCTGAAGGAGCGGGCGGCGATCGGCGAGGAGGCGGCGGGCCCGCGCCTCGGCTCCCGCGATGATGCGGCTCTTCGCGCGCTGCGCCGTCGCCCTCGGCAGCTCGTCGACGTCGACGACGCCGAGCGGCGACATGCCGGCCCGCACCATCTCGTGGGCGATGGCGAGCGCCTGCTCGAGGTCGTTCGCGGCGCCCGTGCTGCGGCTTCCGAGCAGAAGCTCCTCGGCCAGCGCGCCCGCGAGGCAGATCGCGAGGTCGCGTTCGAGCTCGTCCTGCGTGTGGAGGTACTGGTCGGCGCGCGGGGCGTTCCGCACGTAGCCGAGCGCCTCGCCGCGCGAGGTGATCGTGACCCGCGCGACCGAGCCCGGGGAGAGGAGCTCGCTGAGCAGCGCGTGGCCCGACTCGTGGACGGCGATGCGGCGGCGCTCGGCCGGCTCGGGACGCCGGTCGAGCTTCTCTCCCATCGCGACCTTGTCGATGGCCTCGAGGAACGCCCACTGCGGGATCCGGGAGAGACCCACCCGCATGGCGAGGATCGCCGCCTCGTTCGCGAGGCTTTCGAGGTGGGCGCCCGAGAAGCCGAACGTCTCGCGCGCGACCGCGTCGAGATCGACCGACTCGTCGAGCGGCTTCTGGCGCGTGTGAAGCTCCAGGATGCGCCGGCGCCCCTCGCGGTCGGGCAGCTCGACCTTCACGACCCGGTCGAAGCGGCCGGGGCGGAGAAGCGCCTCGTCGATCAGGTCGCTCCGGTTCGTCGCACCGATGACGAGGACCCGCACGTCGTCCTCCGGGGAGATGCCGTCCATCTCGACGAGCAGCTGGTTCAGCGTCTGGTCGTACTCGAGGTGACTCTGGTGGCGCCCGCGCCGGCCGGCGACCACCTCGATCTCGTCGATGAAGACGACGGCGTTCTTCCCGCGAGCCCGACCCTCGTCGCGGGCGCGCCGGAACAGCTCGCGCACGCGCTGGGCGCCGACGCCGGCGTACATCTCGATGAACTCGCTCCCCGAGGCGGCGATGAAGACGCTGTTCGTGTAATGGGCGGCCGCCTTCGCGAGGAGGGTCTTGCCCGTCCCGGGCGGGCCGGTGAGAAGGATCCCGCGCAAGGGCCGGATGCCGAGCTGGCGGACGCGGTCGTCGTGGCGGAGGAAGTCGAGGGCTTCGAGCATCTCCTTCTTCGCCGCGTCCTGGCCGCCGACGTCGTCGAAGGTGACGCTCGCGTGACCGCCCTCGCCCGGCGAGACGACCGCGAAGCGGCGGCCGAGGCCCGAGAGCGGGACGACGCGCAGGAGAAGCCAGGCCACGGCGGCGACGAGCACGAGCGGGAGGAGGTCGACGCCCCGCAGGAGGAGGAAGACGGCGAGCGCGAGCCCTGACCCTGCGAGGAGCTCCTGCCAAAGCGGGCGCTTCACCGGCCGCCTGTCCCCCCGCCGGGCGCCCGCGGCAGGACGGCGTAGAGGTAGCCGTCGCCCGCCTCGAGCGAAAGGTAGACGCGCTCGGCGTCGACGTAGACCTTGGCGCCCGCGAGGCCGAGTTCCTGCGCCGTCTCGGCCACGCGCGCATCCATTTCCGTGAAACGGCCGGTCGCGATGCCTTCCTCGAGCGCCGCGTCGAGGTCGTAGTAGGCGGCCGTCAAGGCCGGCGTGCGCCGGTCGCGCAGCTCGATCGCGAAGGGTCGCGAGCCGAGCGTCCGCTCGGCCGCCCGCGCGATGTCCTGGTACGTCTCCATCAGGTTGGGCACGCGGCCGAGCGAGACCTGAACCTCGACGGTCGGCCGCGAGGCGTCGACGGCGACCGCGGTGACGCCCGGGACCTGCATCACGGCCGCGCGCAGCGGCCGGTCGATGCGAGCCGTCGTGTAGAGGGACTCGCCGCCGAGGAGGACGGCGAGGACGGCCGCCGCCACGACGAGGACGACGGGCAGCCGCAGGCCGAACGGCAAGGCGTGCACCTCCGGGCGGGGAAATCGCGTAGCGGCGCGGGT
>JADGHG010000055.1 GCA_019689585.1 Clostridia bacterium | reverse complement strand
GAGGAGGGGCAGGCGGCCGGCGGGGCCGGGGAGCGCGGGGCCACCCCGGGGGACCGGGAGGGCGCCGATCCGGCCGACGAGCTCGCGCGCCGCTACGCCGCCCCCGCCTGGATCGTCCGTCGCTGGCTCGGCCGGTACGGCCGCGAGAGGACGGAGGCGCTCCTCTCCGCCTTCGACCGGCCGCCCGGCATCACGTTGCGCGTCAACCGCGTGCGCGCCACGGTCCGGGACGTCGTCGCCTCCCTCGCGCAGGACGGGGTGGCCGCGCGACCGGGCCGACTCTTCCCCGACGACTGCGTGCGCGTCGAGCGGCCGGGGCGCCTCGACCGGCTCACCGCCTTCCGGCGCGGCTGGGTCTCGGTCCAGGACGAGAGCTCGCTTCTCGCCGTGAAGCTGCTCCTCCCGCCGGCGCCCGGCGGGCCGCCGGCCCGGCTCGTCGTCGACGTGGCGGCGGCGCCCGGGGGCAAGGCCCTCGCGCTCGCCGAGGCGATCTTCGGCGAGGGGCGCGTGCTCGCGAACGACCGTGACCCGCGCCGCGCCGAAGCCATCCGGCGCGACGCCCGGCGCCTCGGCCTCGCGAACGTCGACGTGCGCGTCGGCGACGCCCGCCGGCTCCCGGCCGCGCTCTCGGGGGCGGCCGACCGGGTGCTGGCCGACGTGCCCTGCTCGGGCCTCGGAGTCCTGCACCGCCGGCCCGACCTGCGCTGGCGCCGGCGGCCCGAGGAGATCCCGCGCCTTAGCCGCCTCGCCTTCGCGATCGCAAGAAGCGCGGCCCGCCTCCTCCGACCCGGCGGCGTGATGGTCTACAGCACCTGCACGACCGAGCCCGAGGAGAACGAAGGCGTCGTGACGCGGCTTCTCGCCGCCCTGCCGGAGCTCGCGCTCGACGACCTCCGCCCGCACCTCCCGCCCGCCCTCGCCGACGAGCCGTCCGCCCGCCACGGCTGGATCCAGTGCCTCCCCGACCGGCACGGCGTCGACGGCTTCTTCGCCGCCCGACTCGTCCGCCGGGCCGGGCGGCCCGCCGCCCGGGCTGGTCCATAATGGTGTAGGCGGCGGCCGATCACCAGAGGAGTCGCGGCGCTCGGGCTCGAAACATCCGGAACTCCTGCGGGGACGCCGCTCGGGGATGACGCCATGACGGGGCGGGCGCGGACGAACCTGAAGGACCTCCTGCCCGAGGAGCTCGCGTCGTTCGTCGCCGAGCTCGGCGAGCCGGCCTACCGCGCGCGCCAGCTCTTCCACTGGCTGCACGGGCGCGGCGCGACCGGCTTCGACGAGATGACGGACCTGCCGGCGGCCCTGCGCGCGCGCCTCGCCGAGACGGCCTCGACCGGCGCGGCCACGGTCGCGCGCCGCCTTCTCGACCCGCGCGACGGGACGGTCAAGTACCTCCTCGCGATGGCGGACGGCGCGGCCGTCGAGACGGTCGCCATGCGCTACCGGTACGGCACGACCGTCTGCGTGTCGAGCCAGGTCGGCTGCCGGCAGGGCTGCATCTTCTGCGCCTCGACGATCGGCGGCAAGGAGCGCGACCTCTCGGCGGGCGAGATGGTGGAGCAGGTGCTCGCGGCGCGGCGGGGGGCGCCGGAGCCCGCTCGCGTGAACCGCGTGGTGGTGATGGGCATGGGCGAGCCCCTCGAGAACTACGACGAGCTCGTCCGCTTCCTCCGGCTTCTGCGCGAGCCCTTCGGGCTGGCCATCGGCCTCCGGCACGTGACCGTCTCGACGGCAGGCCTCGTGCCCCGCATCGACGACCTCGCGCGCGAGGGGCTGCCCGTCACGCTGGCCGTCTCGCTCCACGCGCCCACCGACCCGCTCCGCACGAAGCTCATGCCGATCAACCGGCGCTTCGGGGTGCAAGAGGTCGTCGAGGCCGCCCTCCGCTACCAGCAGGCGACCGGGCGCCGCGTCACGTTCGAATACGCGCTGATCGCCGACACGAACGACGACCTCGGGCTCGCGCGCGAGCTCGGGCGGCTTCTCGCCGGCACCGGGGCGCACGTGAACCTCATCCCCCTGAACCACGTCCCGGGGAGCCCGCTCATCCCCTCGCCGCCCGAGCGGATCCGCGCCTTCCGCCGGGAGCTCCTCGCCCTCGGCGTCTCGGCGACCGTCCGGCGGCAGCTGGGGACGTCGATCGAGGCGGCCTGCGGCCAGCTCCGCCGGCGCTTCCTCGACGGCCGGCCCCGCGTCCGGCGCCCGGAGGCCGCCCTGACAGCGGTCCGACCATGACGCTGGCGGTGAGCGCCGCGACGGACGTCGGTCGCTGGCGCCAAAGGAACGAGGATGCCTACTGGGCGGCCGCGCTCGACCGGAGCGCCTGGGTGCTCGCCGTCGCCGACGGGATGGGCGGCTACCAGGCCGGGGACGTCGCAAGCCGCGTGGCGCTCGAGACGCTCGCGCGCGTCCTGCCGGAATGCCTCTCCCGCCGCCGGGCGCCGGGCGCCTGCCTGCGCGAGGCCATCGCGCACGCGAACGCGCGCATCCTCGAGCTCGGGCGCGGCCAGGGGGAGCTCGCCGGGATGGGGACGACCCTCACGGCGGCGGTCGTCCTCCGGCGCCACCTCTGGGTGGGGCACGTCGGCGACAGCCGCGCCTACCTCATCCGCGACGGCGCGATCCGCCAGCTGACCGAGGACCACTCGGTCGTGGGCGAGCTCTTGCGGGCCGGGTCGATCGACGAGGCCGGCGCGATGAGCCACCCGCAGCGCCACCTCCTCACGCGCGGCCTCGGGCTCCGCGCCGAGGTCGAGGTCGACGTCGCCGACGAGGCGCTTCTGCCGGGCGACGTGGTCGTCGTCGCGACGGACGGCCTCACGAGCCTCGTGACGAGCACGGAGGTCATGGAGCACGCGCGGCGGGCGGCGGCCGCGGGGCGGGAGGCCTTCGCGCAGGTGGCGGACCGCCTCGTCGCCTTGGCGAACGAGCGGGGCGGCTACGACAACATCACCGTGCTCCTCGCGCTCGTCCCCCGCGAGGAGCCGGGCGGAGCGGGCGGCGAGGCGGGGGTGGCGCCGTGATCGGGCGCGTCCTGGGCGGCCGCTACGAAGTGCGCTCGCGCCTGGGCGGCGGGGGCATGGCCGTCGTCTACCGCGCCGTCGACACCTTCCTGAGCCGCACGGTCGCCGTCAAGGTGCTGCGGCACGAGCTCCTCGCCGACGAGGCGTTCGTCGAGCGCTTCCGGCGCGAGGCGCGCGCGGCGGCGAGCCTCTCCGACCCCCGCATCGTCGGCGTCTACGACGTCGGCAAAGACGGCGACGTCGACTTCATCGTGATGGAGTTCGTCGACGGGGAGACGCTGAAGGAGAAGATCCGCCGGGACGGGCCGCTTGCGCCGCGCCTCGCCGCCGACATCGCGCGCAGCATCCTCATGGCGCTCGAGGCGGCGCACGGAGCCGGCATCGTCCACCGCGACGTGAAGCCGCAGAACGTCATCATCACGCGCGACGGCCGCGTCAAGGTCGCCGACTTCGGCATCGCCCAGGCCGCCGACTCGCACACGCTCGCCGACGACGGGCGCATCCTCGGCTCGGCCCACTACCTCGCGCCCGAGCAGGCCCAGGGGCTCTCGGCCGACGAGCGGAGCGACGTGTACGCCGTCGGCGTCGTCCTCTACGAGATGCTGGCGGGGGCGCCGCCCTTCTCGGGCGAGACGGCGCTCGCCGTCGCCATGAAGCACGTGCGCGAGGAGCCGCCCGACCTCGCGCTCGCCCGGCCGGGGCTGCCCGGCGAGCTTGTCCGCATCGTGCGCCGGGCCCTGCAGAAGGACCCCTTCCGGCGCTACCCGACGGCGACGGCCTTCCGCGAGGATCTGGAAGCCTACCTCGAAGACCGCCCGCTGCCTTGGGCCGGCCGCGCCCAGGCGGGCGGCGACGAGGACGGCGATACGCTGGTCCTGCCGCCCGTCCGCCTCGCCGCCGCCGACGGCGAAGGCGGGCCGGCCGACGGCCGGCGCGCGGGCGCGCGGAGGGGCCGGCGCGCCCGGCGCCTCCTGCCCTGGGTGGCGCTTCTGGCGCTGGTTCTCGCCCTCGCCGGGGGAGCTGTATACGGCGCCTCCCGCTGGCTCTCCGTCCCCGAAGTCGAGGTGCCCGACGTGCGCGGCCTCTCGCTCGACGAGGCCGAGGCGAAGCTCGCCGCCCTCGGGCTCGAGGCCGAGGTCGGCGAGCCCGTCTACTCGTCGACGGTGCCGGCGACGGACGTCGCCGGCCAGTCGCCCGACCCCGGCACGGTCGTGAAGACGACGCGGCCCGTCACGCTCTACCTCTCGAAGGGCCCGGAGTACCTCCCGGGCGGGGTGCCCGACGTCGTGGGCGAGACGGCGCAAGACGCGGAGGCGGCCTTGAGAAACGCGCGCCTTGCGTACGAGGAGATCCACGAGTACGACGACACGGCGCCGGCGGGGACGGTCATCCGCACGAACCCGCCGGCCGGCGACAGCATCCGCGTGGGCGACACGGTGGAGGTCGTCGTCAGCGACGGCCCCAAGCCGGAACCGGTCGCGATGCCCGACCTCGAGGGCCAGCCGCTCAGCCAGGCCCAGGCGCTCCTCGACCAGCTCGGCCTCGTCGTGAAGGACACGAAGACGCAGCCGACGAGCTGGCCCGCGAACGTCGTCGCCGGGCAGGACCCGCCCCCCGGCACCCAGGTGTCGGCCGGGGACGAGGTGACGCTCGTCGTGTCGTCGGGCTGCGGCCACGAGGCGACCGTCGTCGTGACGGCGCCGAGCGAGGCGGCCGGGCCCACCGTCGCCGTCGAGGCCGTCGTCACCGATTCGGCCGGGTCGCACCGGGAGTTCCGGGGCGACCTCGCGCCGGGGTCGCCCGTCGCGATCGACGCCTGCTGGGTGGGGGACGGGGCGCGGCTCGACGTGTACTTCGACGGCGCCCTCGGCCACTCGGAGGTGCTGCGCTGAGGGTCGCGCCGGCCGGGGACGAGGCTCTTCGCCGACCGGCGGGGCCCGCGGACGAGGCCGGGCGGGAGACGGGGCTCGTCGTCCTCGCATACAACGAGTGGTTCGAGGTCGTGCCCGACCGCGACCCGCACCGGCGCGTGCCCTGCCGGCCACGCGGACGGCTGCGGCGCACGGGGGTCAAGGTGGGCGACCGCGTCGCCTTCCGGCCCCTGCCGCGGGGCGAGGGCGCGATCGAGGCCGTCCTGCCGCGCCGGAACGAGCTCGCCCGCCCGCCCGTCGCCAACGTCGAGCGCGTGGTCGTCGTCATGGCCTGGCGCGAGCCCGACTTCCAGCCCGAGCTCCTCGACCGCATCCTCGTCCAGGCGCACGCGGCCGGCATCCGCGCCGTCGTCGTGGTGACGAAGCTCGACCTCGCCCGCGACGCCCTCGACCGGGCGGCGGCCGAGGCCGCGCGGGCCGTCTACGAGGGAGCCGGCTACGAGGCGCACCTCGTGAGCGCGATGACGGGCGAGGGGCTCGCGCCCCTTGCGGCGAGGCTCCGCGAGCCGGGCGTGCAGGTTTTGGCCGGGCCGAGCGGGAGCGGGAAGTCGTTCCTCCTCTCTCGCGTCGAGCCGGGCCTCTCGCTCCGGTCGGGCGAGGTGAGCCGCCGCACCGGGCGCGGCCGGCACACGACCGTCCACGCCAGGCTCCTCCCGATCGGCGCCGGGTGGGTCGCGGACACGCCCGGCTTCAGCCGCGTCGCGCTTCCGGCGATGGCATCCGGGGAGCTCGGCGCCGCCTTCCCCGAGCTCGCCGTCCGGGCCGCCGGGTGCCGCTTCCGCGACTGCCTGCACCGCAAGGAGCCCGGCTGCGCCGTGCGCGAGGCGGTCGCGCGCGGCGAGGTGGACCGGGGGAGATACGAGCGCTATGTTCAATTCCTGGCCGAGCTCGAGGCGAGGAGGAGATGGCGCTGAGGGCGGTCCTTGCGCCGAGCGTCATCGCGGCCGACTGGGCTTCGCTCGGGGAGGCGGCGAGGCTCGCCGAGGCGGGCGGCGCCGACTGGCTCCACCTCGACGTGATGGACGGCCACTTCGTGCCCAACCTGACGCTCGGCCCCGACGCCTGCCGCGCGCTCCGGCGCGCCTCGCGCCTGCCGCTCGACGTCCACCTGATGGTCGCGCGGCCGGACGAATGGCTCGCGCCTTTCGCCGAGGCCGGCGCCGGTCGGCTCACGGTCCACGCGGAGGCGGCCCGTCACGCCGGGCGCACGCTCGCCCGCGCGCGCGCGCTCGGCTGCGAGGCCGGCCTCGCGCTCAACCCGGAGACGTCCGAGACGGCGCTCGAGTACCTGTGGGAGGCGGTCGACCTCGTCCTCGTGATGACGGTCTCGCCAGGCTTCGCCGGCCAGCCGTTCCTCCGGGGCGTGCTCGCCAAGGTCGAACGATTGCGCGCGCGGGCCGACCGGCTCGGCTGGCCCGGCCGTCTCGCCGTCGACGGCGGGATCGACCATGACACGGCCCGCCTCTGCCGCGACGCGGGCGCCGACACGTTCGTGGCCGGCGCCAGCGTGTACCGCCAGGCCGACCCGGCGGCCGCGATCCGTTCGCTGCGCGAGGCGCTCGAGGACGGCGACGGGAAAGCGCGCGGGGGGGCGCCGGCGTGAGGGCCGCCGGCCCGGGCGCCCGTCACCGCCTGCGCGCGCTCCGCGTAGCCTGGGGGGCGCGAGCCGACGGACGGGGAGGCGGTGGAGGTGGCGAAGCCGATACGCGTGATCCGGCTGCCCCGGTTCCTCGGCCGGCTCATCGCCGCGCTCTTCCTGCGGCGCGTCTCGCCGTAGGGGTGCCCTCCGGCGCCGGGCCGGCCCGCCCGTGACGGCGCCTCGGGCGCCGCGCGCGGACTCGCGGGCCGCGGGCCGGTTCGGCCAGGTCGTGCGCGGGCCGGCCCTCGCGGGGCTCGCGCGGGTGATCGCCGCCGAGACGAGGGCCCCCTGCGAAGAGGCGCGCCGGCGCCACGACCTCTGGCCGACGGCGGCGGCGGCCGTCGGCCGCGCGCTGACGGCGGCCGCGCTCATGGCCCTGGACCTCAAATCGCCGGGCGCCGTCATCCTCCGCTTCCGCGGCGACGGACCCCTGCGCGGGGTGACGGCCGAAGGCCGGCTACCGGAGGGCGCGGACGATCCGATCGCCGTGCGCGGCTACGCCGGCGAGCCCCACGTCGACCTCGACCTGAACGAGAGGGGCAAGCTCGACGTCGGCCGCGCCGTCGGGCGGGGAACGCTCTACGTCGTGCGCGACATGGGGCGGGGGGAGCCGTACACGGGCGCGGCCGAGCTCGTCTCGGGCGAGATCGCCGAAGACCTGGCGCACTACTTCCTCCGTTCCGAGCAGCGGCGGACGGCCGTCGCGCTCGGCGTGCTCGTGGCCCCGGACGGGAGCGTCGCGGCAGCCGGGGGGCTGGTCGTCGAGCTTCTGCCGGGGGCGGGCGAGCGCGAGGCCGAGGAGGTCGAGGCCAACCTCGCGCGGCTCGGCTCGGTGACGGCCGCCCTCGCCGGAGGGGCCGACGCGCGCGAATTGGCGCGAAGCGCGGCGGGCCGGCTCGACGAGGGAAGGCTCCTCGCCCGGCCCGTCGCCTTCCGCTGCACCTGCAACCGCCGGCGGCTTTCGGCCGCGCTCGTCCAGCTGGGCCAGGCGGAGCTCGAGGACATGATCGCCAAGGACGGGCGGGCGGAGCTCGTCTGCCGCTTCTGCGCGAAGCGGTATCTCTTCTCCTCGGAGGAGCTCGCGGAGCTTCTCGCCAGGGCGCGCTCCGGGCCGCGAGGCGTCTCCCGGTGAGGGTGCTCCCTTGGGTCGAGGCGGCCTTTGCGGCGTCGCTCGCGCTTCTTGCGGGCCTGGCGGTCGCGGCCCTCCTCCCGCGGGCGCATCCGGTCCTCGCCGTCTCGCTCTTCTCGCCCGAGCTCCTCGCGCGGGCCGACCTCTACCGGCGGGTCGGCTACCTCGCGTACGCCCTCGCGGCGGCCCTGCCGCTTGTCGCCCTCTTCGCCCTCGCCGTCGTCGCGCGGGGCCCGGCGGTCGCGTCCGCCCGGCTCGGTCGCGCCTGGCTCGCCGCCGGGCTCTACGCTCTCGCCCTCTCCCTCGCCCTTTCGGCTCTCGGCGCCCCTCTCGCCTGGTTCCGCGGCCTCGACTGGCCCCGCCGCTTCGGCCTCTCGACCCGGACGACGGCCGGCTTCTGGGCCGACTTCGCGAAGGAAAGCCTCATCGGGGCGGCCTGGACGGCCGTCGCCGTGGCCGTCCTCTTCGCGCTCGCAAGCCGCATGCCGCGGCGCTTCTTCATCCCGGCCGGAGCCCTCGCGGCCGCCGGCGTGGCCGCGCTTTCGCTGGCGGGTCCCGTCGTCCTCGACCCGCTCTTCTACCGCTTCACGCCGCTACCGGACTCGCCCTTGCGCGCCGAGCTCCTCGCCCTCGCCGAGGCGGCGCGCGTGCCGGTCGGCCAGGTGCTCGTCGCGGACGCGAGCCGGCGCACGACCTCGGTGAACGCCTATGTCGCCGGGTGGGGTCCGACGCGCCGCCTCGTCCTCTACGACACGCTTCTCGCCCGGTACGACGAGGACGAGGTCCTGCTCGTCGCCGCGCACGAGATCGCACACGTCCGGTACCGTCACGTGGAGAAGGGGCTCTCGCTCGCTGCGGCCGGCGCCGCCCTGGGCGTCGGGGCGCTCTCTTTCGTTCTCCGGCGGCTCGCCGCCGAGGGGAGCGCCCCCGCCCTGCCGCACCCGGGCGCCGTGCCCTGGGTGCTCCTTCTCGCGACGCTCGCCTCGCTCCTCGTCATGCCGATCGAGAACGGGATCTCGCGGCGTTTCGAAGCCGAGGCCGACGCCCTGAGCCTCCGCCTCGCGCCGCATCCCGAGGCGGCCGTGCGACTCGAGGTCGACCTCGCGCGGACGAACCTGGCCGACGCCGACCCCTGGCCCTACGTGGAGTGGTTCCTCTTCGACCACCCGAGCCAGCTCGAGCGGGCGCGGGCCGCGCTCGCGGCGGCCGGGTCGCGCCCGGGCCGCTAGCCGGCGCGCTCGACGCGGCCCGAGCGCAGGCAGCGCGTGCAGACGTAGAGGCGGCGGGCGCCGCCCCCGACGCGCACGCGCACGCGCTGCAGGTTGGGCTGCCAGGTCCTCTTCGTCTTGCGCTCGGAGTGGCTCACGTTGTGACCTGTCGAGCGGGTCTTGCCGCAGACGTCGCACGCCCTCGCCACGGCGCCACCTCCTCGGCCGGCCGCCGGCCGGCGCACGACGCGTATTGTACCATCAATCCGTGCGCACGTTCGCGTCGGAGGACGGCAAGCTGGTCGTCGCCGACGAGGTGCTCGCCGCGGTCGCGGCGCGCGCGGCCGAGTCGGTGCCGGGGATCGCGAAGGTCGCCGGTCAGGGCGAGGGGCTGGCGGGCCTCTTCGCCCGCGAGCGGCCGCCGAAGGGCGTCGGCGCCGTACTCGACGACGAGCGGGCGGAGGTCTCCCTCGACGTCGTCGTGGCCTACGGGGCCGACATCCGCGTCGCCGCCCGGGCGCTCATCGCCGCCGTGCACGAGGCGGCGCGGCGCGAGCTCGGCCTCCGGCTCGACGACGTCGACGTCCGCGTCGTCGGGGTGGAGGCGAAGGGCGGCGGCCGCCGTTGAACCTCGCGGCCGACACACCCGTCCAGTACCTCCCCGGCGTGGGGCCGGCGCGGGCCAAGGAGCTCGCGAAGCTCGGCATCCGCACGGCCTTCGACCTCCTCTCGCACGTCCCGCGCCGCTACGAGGACTACAGCCGGCTCGTGCCCGTCGCGGCGATCGCCCCGGGCCAGAACGTCTCCTTCCGGGCCGAGGTGGCGGCCGTGTCGGAGGACCGGCCGCGGCCCGGGCTCACGCTCCAGAAGGCGGTGCTGAGGGACGCGACGGGCCAGATCCTCGCCGTGTGGTTCAACCAGCCCTTCCGCCTCGGCCACCTGCGGCCGGGCCGCCGCTTCGTCTTCAGCGGCCAGGCGCGCTGGGCCTGGGGGCGGCTGCAGGTGGAGAACCCGGAGTACGAGCCGGACCCCGGGGAGGAGCCCGGTCGCGGGGGGGTGCAGGGCCTCCACACGGGACGGATCGTGCCCGTCTACCCGGCGACGGCGGGCCTCTCGCAGCGATACCTGCGCCGGCTCGCGGCGCAGGTCCTTCCGCTCGCCGACCGCCTCGCCGACCCGGTGCCGAAGGAGCTCGAGGAGAGGCTCGGCCTGCCCCCGGCCGCCCGCGCCTGGCGCCACATCCACCTGCCGCCCGACGAGGCGTCGCTCGAGGCGGCGCGGCGCCGCCTGGCCCTCGCCGAGCTCCTCGTCCTCCAGGTCGGCATCGGGCTCTTGCGCCGGACGGCGCGGGCCGGGACGCGCCGCCTCGCCTACCGCCCCAGGCAGCCGGGTTCGCTCTCGGAGCGCTTCCTCGGCACGCTGCCCTTCCGCCTCACCCGCGCCCAGGAGCGCGCCATCGCCGAGATCGACGCCGATCTCGCCGCGCCCCACCCGATGAACCGGCTCCTTCAGGGCGACGTCGGCTCGGGCAAGACGGTCGTCCTCGCCTGGGCGCTCCTGCGGGCCGTCGAGAGCGGCCACCAGGCGGCGATGATGGCCCCTACGGAGATCCTGGCGCTCCAACACGCCGACCGGCTGGGACCGTGGTTTCAGAAGCTCGGCGTCGAGACGGCGCTCTTCACGGGGGCCGTCCCGCGCGCCCGGCGCGAGCGCGCGGCGCGGGCTGTCGAAAGCGGCGAGGCGCAAGTCGCGATCGGGACGCACGCGCTCGTCGGGGAAGGCCTCTCGTTCCGCCGCCTGGCCCTCGCCGTCACCGACGAGCAGCACCGCTTCGGCGTCCGGCAGAGGGCGCGCCTCGCCGGCAAGGGCGAGGACCCCGACCTCCTCGTCGCGACGGCGACGCCGATCCCCCGCACGCTCGCGCTCACGCTCTACGGCGACCTCGACGTCAGCGTCCTCGACGAGAAGCCGCCGGGCCGCCGACCGGTGCGGACGATCTGGCGGGGCGAGGCCAAGCGGGCCGAGATCTACCGCTGGCTCGCCCGCAAGGTGCGCGAGGGGCGCCAGGCCTACATCGTGTGCCCGGTGATCGAGGAGTCGCCGGAGGTCGACGCGCGCGCCGCCAGCGAATGGTTCGAGCGCGTGCGGCGCGCCTTCCCCGACCTCGCCGTCGGGCTCCTGCACGGTCGTATGCGCCCGAAGGAGAAGGTCCTGGCGATGGAGGCCTTCGCGGCGGGGAAGACGGCGATCCTCGTCACGACCAGCGTCATCGAGGTCGGCGTCGACGTCCCCAACGCCTCGATCATGGTCGTCGAGGGGGCCGACCGCTTCGGCCTCGCCCAGCTCCACCAGCTGCGGGGCCGGGTCGGCCGGGGCACGGCGGCCTCGTACTGCGTGCTCGTGGCCGACCCGACGACGCCCGAGGGCCGGGAGCGGATGAGGGTGATGGAGCGGGAGGACGACGGCTTCCGCATCGCCGAGGCCGACCTTCGGCTGCGCGGCCCCGGCGAGTTCCTGGGGACGCGCCAGCACGGGCTGCCGGCCCTCGCCGTCGCCGACCTCGTCCGCGACCAGGATCTCGTCGCCGTCGCCCGGGAGGAGGCGCGGCGCATCCTCCGCGCGGACCCCGCGCTCTCCTGCCCGGAGCACCAGGCGCTCGCCGCGCGCGTCGAAGCCGCGTTCGGGGAGCGGCTCAGCCGGGCCGTCGTCACTTGAGGCCCCTCGCCCCCCTCCCTTCCCTCGGCCCAAGCCGTGCGGTACACTCCTTGCGTTCGACCTCACGAGAGGGGGAGGTGCGCACGATGAAGAGGCGGCGTGGTGACGCGGTTCTGGACGTCGTGCGCGGCCTGCCTCTCCGCCACTAGGTCGCCCCGGCCTCGGCCGGCCGGGCTCCGCGGCCGAACCCCGAGAGGTTTGCGCGTACGGACGAAGAGGCACAGGGTCGTGGGCCCGGCGCACGGGCCCGCTTCGCGCGCCTTGCGAGGGCAGAGGCGGCGCGGGGCGGCGGGCGGGGGGCGG
>JADGHG010000054.1 GCA_019689585.1 Clostridia bacterium | reverse complement strand
CCGGTCCCGGCGAACGAGAGAAGGCTGGCGGCGGCGAGGACGGCGAAGGCGCGGCCGAGGGCGGCCGGCGGTCGGGCGCGTGGCATACGTGGGCTCCTTTCGCCGGTGTGGGCCGGGGACGATGAGACGACTCCTCGGCGCGCCATGTGCACAGCGAGCCCGGGCGGCGGTTCGAGGCCCGGCACCGCTCGGATGGCGCGCGCCCGGCGAAGGGGCCGTCGTCCATCGTTTCCGCGACGACCCGAGACTTCCTGCCAGGCCGCCCCAGCGCCTATACGGTAGCCGCCGGATCCCGCGCGACCCTCCCGGCGCTAGCCCCCGGCGACCTCCTCCGCCCCCAGCGCGCCCGCGAGCACGGCGGAGACGGCGTCCGCCTCGATGAGAAAGGCGTCGTGGCCGTGGGGGCTCGCGAGTTCCACATAGCGCGCCGGGTACCCGAGCACCCGGAGGCAGGTCACGGCCCCGCGCACCTCCTCGCACGGGTAGAGGATGTCGGTCGAGATGCCGACGGCCGTCACCTCGGGCCGCGCCGCCCAAGGCGGCCGCCGCCGCGCCTCCTCCGCGTAGCGACCCGCGTCGAAGAGATCCATCGCGCGCGTGAGGTAGAGGTAGGTGTTCGCGTCGAAGCGGCGCACGAGCCGCTCGCCCTGATGATGCAGGTACGTCTCGACGCGGAAGCGGGGCGCGAAGGGGTGGTCGGCCGGGAGCTCGGTCGCGTACGGGCCGAGCCGCCGCCGGACGGGATTGGGCTCCTCCGCGGGGCGCCGGCCCTGCCGGAGCCAGAGGCTCCGGCCGCTGCGGTAGGTCGTCATGGCGAGCATGCGCGCGATCGCAAGACCGCGGGCCGGTCCGAAGCGCGCGACCCCGGCCGCTTCGGGGTCGTCGCGCACAGGGCGCGGCGGGGCGCCGCCCGCGCCGCCCGGCGAGCCGCCGTCCCCCTCGCCGTAGTAGTCGCCGCCTTGGAAGTCGGGGTCAGAGAGGATGGCCTGGCGGCCGATCTCGTTCCATGCGATCGCAAGCGGCGGCGAGGCCCAGGGCGCGCCGAAGAGGACGACCCGGGCGACCCGCTCCGGGAAGAGGAGCGCCCAGGCGAGCGCGCGCATGCCGCCCAGCGAGCCGCCTGTGACGAGCGCGAGCCTCTCGACCCCGAGCCGCTCGAGGAGCAAGGCCTCGACCCGCACCATGTCGCCCACCGTCACCTGGGGAAAGCGCAGGCCGTAGGGCCGGCCGGTCGCGGGGTCGCGCGAGGCCGGCCCCGTCGTGCCGTAGCAGCCTCCCAGCACGTTCGCACAGATGACGAACCGGCGCGCGGGGTCGAGCGCCGGCGAGCCCAGGACGCCCGGCCAGAAGCCGCCGACGTCGCTTCCGCCCGTGAGGGCGTGGCATACGAGGACGGCGTTCCCGCGGCCGCCGTCGGCCTCCGGGTCGTACCGGCCCCACGTGCGGAAGGCGACGTCGATCGGCCCGAAGCAGGCGCCGCTTTCGAGCGGGAACTCGCCCGGCCCGGCGACCCGCAGGATGCGCAGCTCGCCGTCGGGCCGGCCGGCCGGCGCCTGTGCCGTCGCCTCGACGCCGGCTCCCGGCCCCGGCCTCACGCCGAGCGCACGGCCCGCGTGGCGGCGAGCGCCTGGTCGAGGTCGGCCAGGATGTCGCGCACGTCCTCGAGCCCGACCGACAGCCGGATCATGTCGGGCGTCACCCCGGCCGCCAGCTGTTCCTCGGGCGCAAGCTGCGAGTGCGTCGTCGAGGCCGGGTGGATGATGAGCGACTTCGCGTCGCCCACGTTCGCAAGGAGCGAGAAGAGCTCCACCCGGTTGATGACCTCGCGCGCCGCCTCGAAGCCGCCGCGCACGCCGAAGGTGAGGACGGCGCCGGCTCCTTCGGGGAAGTAGCGCCGCGCGTTCTCGTAGCTCGGGTGCGACGGCAGCCCGGGGTACGAGACCCACGTGACGTCGGGCCTTTCGGCGAGCCAGCCGGCGACCGCGAGCGCGTTCTCGGAGTGCCGCCGCATGCGGAGTCCGAGCGTCTCGAGCCCCTGGAGGAACAGGAAGGCGTTGAAGGGCGAGAGGCACGGGCCGATGTCGCGCAGGAGCTGCACGCGCGCCTTGGCGATGAACGCCGCCGCCCCGAAGGCCTCGACGTAGCGGATCCCGTGGTAGGTCGGGTCCGGCTCCGTGAAGCCGGGGAAGCGGCCGCTCGCCTCCCAGTCGAAGCGGCCGCCATCGACGAGGACGCCGCCGATCGAGGTGCCGTGCCCGCCGATGAACTTCGTCGCCGAGTGCACCACGACGTCCGCCCCGTGCTCGATCGGACGGAAGAGGGCGGGCGTGAGGAAGGTGGCGTCGACGACGACCGGCACGCCCGCCTGGTGCGCCACCTCCGCCACCGCCTCGAAGTCGGGGACGTCGAGGCGCGGGTTGCCGATCGCCTCGAGGTACACGGCGCGCGTGCGCCCGTCGATCTTGCGCCCGAAGTCGCGCGGGTCCCCGGGGTCGGCGAAGCGCACCTCGATCCCGAAGCGCGGCAGGGTGTGCGTGAATAGGTTCCACGTCCCGCCGTAGAGGCTCGGCGAGGAGACGATGTTGTCGCCCGCCCCGGCCAGGTTGAAGACGGCGAGCGTGATCGCGCTCTGGCCCGAGGCCGTCGCGAGGGCGCCGACGCCGCCCTCGAGCGCCGCCACGCGCCGCTCGAAGACGTCGGTCGTCGGGTTCATGATCCGCGTGTAGATGTTGCCTTCCTGGCGCAGCGCGAAGAGGTCGGCCGCGTGGTCGGCGTCGTCGAAGACGTAGCTCGTCGTGGCGTAGATCGGCACGGCGCGCGAGCGGGTGGCGGGGTCGGGCGCCTGGCCGGCGTGGACCGCCAGCGTGTCGAGGTGGGGCATCGTCTCCACTCCTCCTCGTTCCATCGCCGCGGATTCCACGAAAAAACCCCTTCCGCGCCGCGGCGGAAGAGGTCACAGGATGGGAACCTGCCGGCCTCCTCTCATCTCGCGCGGTCGCGCCGCGCCGGAGTTGGCACCGCCACCCCGCCGGGCTCCTCGCGCGCACGCGAGGTGCGCACACGAAAAGCGCGGCCGGGCCGGTTGCCGGGTTTCATCGGGCCGTCTCCCTCCACCTCTCTGGATAAGAGAATCCAGCGGCTATGGAATTTGAGACGAAGTCTACGGGGCGCGCCGCAAGGGTGTCAACGGGCGGACGCGCCCGCCATGAAGGCCGAGACCCTGGCCTAGCTGCGGCCGCCTTCGCCCGAGGGGCCGCCCGCGTCGGCGGCGGCCGCGGCGACGGCCGTGCGGCCCGCGGCCAGCCGCCTCGCGTTCCGCGCGAACTCGCGGAAGAAGACGGCGAAGACGCCGAGGATCGCGCCGAGCACGGCCGCCACGGCGACGTTCAGCCCCTTCTTCGGCGCGGACGGCTCGAGGGGCGGCACAGCCGGCGCGAGGAGCGACACGCCCGCAAGCGAGAGCGAAAGCGGCGCGGGTTCGCCCTCTTGGCCGAGCGCGCGCCGGAAGTCCTCCGCCGCCTGGGAGTCGGACTCCTGCGCGCGGCGGACGGCCGTGAGCTCCGTCTGCAGTTCGGCGATCTCGCCGTCGAGGTCGGCGAGCTTCTCGGCGAGCGACTGCCAAGCCGGGTTGACGACCTCGGTCCGCATCTCGAGCTGGGCCGCCTGCGAGGGCGGGAGGCCGAGCCGCTCCTCGACGAGCCGTTGGAAGGTCGGGTCCTCGGCGAGCGACTCGGTCGTCGCGAGCGTCTCCGGGGTCGAGGAGAGGGCCGCGGCGAGGCTCTTCCGGGTCTCGAGGTCGTCGGCGAGCTTGGCCTGGACGGCCTGCGCGAGGCTTGCGCCTTGGACGAGGCTCGCGCGGATGGCGACCTCGCCGGCCACGGCGTTCGCGAGGGCCGCCGCCCGCTCGGCCGTGCGCGCGCGGGCCTTGATGACGACCGTCGCCTTGTCGTCCGCCACGGACGCGTCGACCCGGTCGCTCACGCTCGGGACGCTCCCGAGCCCGGCCGTCTGCGCAGCCTGGTAGAGGACGGAGGGCGACTGGGCGAGGACGGCCAGCGTCCCAGCGGCGAGCGCGGACGGCGCGACGGGCCCCGCCACGGCGGGCGGCGCCGTCGCAAGGCGCGCCTCGGCCTCGTACGTCGGCGGGATGACGAAGAAGCTCATCACGCCCGAGAGGACGGCGGCGACGGCGGTGAAGGCGGCGACGAGCCAGCGCCCGTCGACGAGCGTGCGGTAGAGGGCGTGCAGGTCGATCTCGTCGTCGTAGTCGTACGTCTCGGGCACGGGACTACCGTTCGCGCTTTCGCCCCGCGGCTCCTCCGCGGGCGCAGGGCCGCGTTCCCCGCGTGCGCGCGATGACCGGAAGACATCGCGACCGCCGGCAGTCTTGGCGCCGTTTCGCGAGTGTGGCGATGTCGGCGTCGCCTCATGCTACGCGCGGAGGTGATGTGCCTTGGCGAGCGACGGCACGCTGATCGGCCGGCCGCTCGACCGGCTGAAGCTCCAGGTGACGGCGGAGCTCCTCGGCCGTTCGGCCGACTTCGAGACCGCCGACGAGCTCGCGCCGGGGGAGGGCGGCACCTCCGCGTTCGCGGCCGGCGGGCGGTACGAAGACCTGAAGTTCGAGCTCGCCCGCGAGCTCGGCGTGCCCCTCCAGCGCGGCTACAACGGGGAGATCACGGCCCGCGAGGCGGGGACGCTGGGCGGCCACATCGGCGGCCAGATGGTCCGCCGCATGGTCCGGTTCGCGGAAGAGCAGCTGGCTCAGGGGGCGCGCTTGCCGGAGTAAAGGGCACGGGCGGTCGGGGGCGCCCTGGGCGCCGCCCGGCGCCGCCCGAAAGCTCCGGGGAGGCGTTCTGCTCGCGGCGGCCGGCGGGGTCATGCCCCGCCGGCCGCTCGATCTCGGCGCGGCCTGGTCAGAGGCCGTAGAGCGCGCGGTACTTCGCGTCCAGGTAGGCGAGGTAGGGCTCGGGGTCGTAGGCGCGGCCGGTCGCGCGCCGGAGGAGCTCCACGCCCGTGAAGGACGCGCCCTGCGCGTGCACGTTCGCGCGGAGCCAGGACAGGATGCGCCCGAACTCGCCCCGGCGCACGTCGTCCGAAAGGCCGGGGTTGTCCGCCCGCGCCTTCTCCCAGAGCTGGACCGACGCCACGTTGCCGAGCGTGTAGGTGGGAAAGTAGCCGATCATGCCCTGCGACCAGTGCACGTCCTGGAGGACGCCCGCGAGGTCGTCGGGCGGCTCGACGCTAAGGAGCGATCGCATGCCCTCGCGCCAGGCGCCCGGGAGCTCGCCGACCGGGAGGTCGCCCGAGAGGAGGCGCCGCTCGAGGTCGAAGCGCAGGAATATGTGGAGGTTGTAGGTGAGCTCGTCCGCCTCGACGCGGATGAAGGAAGGCGCCGCGGCGTTGATCGCGCGGTAGAAGTCGTCGAGCGGGACGTCCCCGAGCGCCGGGAAATGGCGGCGCGCCACGGGCAGGAAGTGCTCCCAGAACTCGCGCGAGCGGCCGATCACGTTCTCCCAGAGCCGCGACTGCGACTCGTGGATGCCGAGCGAAGCCGTCGTGCCGACCGGCGTGCCGCGCCAGGCGGACGGTATCCCCTGCTCGTAGAGGGCGTGGCCGCCCTCGTGGATCGTGCCGAAGAGCCCGGTGCCGAAGTCGTCCCTGAGTCGCGTGGTGATGCGCACGTCGTCCGGGTGGAAGGCGGTCGTGAAGGGGTGCTCGGAGCGGTCGAGCCGGCCGCGGCGGAAGTCGAAGCCGATCGCGCGGAGCACCTCGAGGCCGAACGCCCACTGCTCGGCCTCGTCGAAGCCCGAGGCGAGGAAGTCGTGGCGGATGCGGTCGGCCCGCTCGGAGACGGCCTGCACGAGGGGCACGAGCGCCGTGCGCAGCCGCGCGAAGATGCGGGCGACCTCCGCCGTGCCGAGGTCGGGCTCGTAGAGGTCGAGGAGGGCGTCGTAGCGCTCGCCCCCGTGACCGAGGGCGTCCGCCTTCTCGACCGTCAAGGCCAGGGTGCGCTCGAGGGCCGGCTGGAAGACGCGGAAGTCGCGGGCTTGGCGGGCTTCGATCCAGGCTGCGAAACCGGCCGCCGCCTGACGGGCGAGCTCGCCGGCCAGATCGGCCGGCACCCGCACGGCGCGGTCGTACTCGCGCCGGAGAGCGCGGACGCACGAGGCCTCGAAGCTCTCGGGGTCGAGCCCGCGCGCCCACGGCTCGACCCGAGAGAGGAGCTCGCCGAGCTCGGGCGAGGTGAGGGCCTCGTGGGCCATGCGCCCGAGCCGCGCCGCCACCTCGGCCCGGCCTTCGGCCCCCGCCGGCGGCATGTAGCACTGCTGGTCCCAGTCGAGGACGGCCGCGGCCTCGGCGAGCTCGGCCGCGACCCGGTACCGCGCCATGAGCTCCTCGAATGCCTCGCGCACGGCCGGCTCCCCCTCCCCTGCGTTCGCGGCCCTCTGCGACCCGCCCTGCCGTCCCGCGGATCCCCGTCGCGGGGCCACCTGTCGAAGTGTACAGTATGGGCATGGCCCGGACGCTCTCCTCGCATATGCGCACGATCCAGCCCTCGCCCACGGTCGAGCTCGACGCGCGCACGAAGGCGCTCATCGAGGCCGGTCGCGACGTCGTGAACCTGACGGCGGGCGAGCCCGACTTCCGCACGGTGCCGGCCGGCGAGGAGGCGGCCTACCGCGCGATCCGCGAAGGCTTCACGAAGTACACGCCGACGCCCGGCGACATGCGGCTGCGCCGCGCCATCGCCGAGAAGCTCGCGCGCGAGAACGGGCTCCCCTACCGGCCCGAGGACGTCGTGGTCGCGAACGGCGCCAAGCAGGCGGTGTACGAAGCGCTCCTTTCCATCTGCGACCCCGGCGACGAGGTGATCCTCCTCGCCCCGTACTGGGTGAGCTACGCGGAACAGGTGCGCATGGCCGGCGGGCATCCGGTGCCGGCCCCCTCTCGGCCCGAGGACGGCTTCCACCCGCGGCCGGACGAGGTCGAGGCGAAGGTCGGCCCGCGCACGAAGGCGATCGTCGTGAACAGCCCCAACAACCCGACGGGCGCCGTCTACTCCGAGGCGGAGCTCCGCGCGCTCATGGAGATCGCCCGCCGCCACGACCTCTGGGTGATCTCGGACGAGATCTACGAGCGGCTCACCTACGACGGCGCGCGCCACACCAGCCCGGCCTCGTTGGGCGAGGACGCCTTCCGACGGACGGTCGTCATCAACGGCGCCTCGAAGGCCTTCTCGATGACCGGCTGGCGCATCGGCTACGCCGCCGCCTCCGACCGCGATCTCGTGCGGACGATGATCGCGCTCCAGACGCAGATCAGCTCGGGCGCGAGCTCGGTGAGCCAGATGGCGGCCCTCGGCGCCTTCACCGCGCCCGACGACGCGCCCGTGCGCGAGATGGTGCGCCGCTTCGACGCGCGCCGCCGGCTCGCCCTCGAGGCGCTGGCCGCCATCCCGGAGCTCGCGGTGACGCGCCCCGAGGGGGCCTTCTACCTCTTCGTCGACGTCCGCGCCTACCTCGGCCATACAGGCGGACGCCGGTTCGCGACGAGCGCCGAGCTCGCGGAAGCGGCGCTCGACGAGGCCCAGGTGGCCGTCGTGCCCGGAGAAGGCTTCGGCTACCCGGGATTCTGGCGCATCAGCTACGCGACCTCCGACGAGCGGCTGGAAGAGGGGCTCCGGCGGCTGGCCGCCTGGTTCCCCCGCATCCGAGAGGCGACGGCCTGAGGCGAGACGGACGGGGCTGGGCGCTCTAGGTCAGCGCGGGGCCGGCACCGGGCCCGCGCCCGGCCGCTCCGCGCCGCCGCCCCCGGCGGCCGCCAGCGGGCCTCCCACGGCCGCCCGTCCGTCTTCGCCCGTGTCGACATCCGCCTCCTCCGAGCGCGACCGCCACACCGCGACCGGCCGGTAGAGGGGCTCCTCGGGCGGCGCGACCCGGCGCAGCCGGCGCAGGACCGCTCCCGCCGCCTCGCGCGCCGCCGGGTCGCCGAAGGGCCCGATCGCCGGGTAGGCATCCTCGAAGCGCGAGGCGAGGGCCGACTGCGTGCCCTGGCGCTGGCGCACGACCCAGGCGGAGGCGGGCCCGTCCGAGACCTCGACGACGATCGCGGGACGCACCACATCGAGCAGCCCCTGGAAATGCCCCTCGACGACCTTCGCCGACCCGGGGCTCCCGCCGCAGGGGTACGGGTTCCGGTGGACCCAGAGCGCGTCGCGCCCGAGCCGCGCCTCCTCCTCGAACCAGGCGCCGAGGACGAGCTCGGCGCGGTTCCAGACCGGCACCGGCCGCCAGTGGCCGTCCTGGGCGCCGGCCCCGAGGAGGCCGTGGCGGCGGGCGCGCTCGAAGCGCTCGGCCGAGTAGCAGAGGTAGGGTTCCAGGGCGTCCGCGGCCTGCCCGCCCGGCAGGAGGCGGGGCGCGAAGTCGAGGTGGCGCGGATCGGCCGAGGGCGCGAGGAAGACGACGGGCGCCGAGAGGTTCCAGCCGAAGAGCAGCACGGGCAGGGCCGGGCGCGGGCCGCCCGAGCCGAGCCAGGCCTCCCGGAGGCGCCGGAAGCGCGGCGGGACGGGCCCGCGGGCGAGCGCGTGGGCCTCCTCGAGAAGGGCGAGGAGAAGCGAACGCGCCTTCGGGCTCCGCCGTTCGGGGAGGGTCATGTTCGGCTCTTCGCGGGCGCGGGGGACGAACCCTGCCGGCCGACCGGCCGGATCAGCCGGCCTCGATCTCGACCACGGCCGCCCCCAAATCCCGCGCCTCGAAGGCCACATGCTCGTGGCAGGTGAAGAAGAGCACCTGCCGCTCCGACGACCACTCGGCCAGCCGACGGAGCGCCGCCTGGCGCCGACCCCTGTCCCAGTGGACGAGCGGGTCGTCGAGCAGCACCGGCAGCCGTTCCTCGCCTTCGTCGAGGTGATCGACGACCGCGAGGCGCAGCGCGAGGTGCACCTGGTGAAGCGTCCCCTGGGAGAGCGGCGGGGCCGCCCACAGCCGGTCGGCGCCGCCCAGGGCGAGCGCGGGGCCGGCGACGAAGAGCGCCGCCTCCGCCTTTTGCGGCCGGGCGCCGTCGGTGAGGGCCTCGCGGACGGCGCGCCGCTCCCACTCCTCCTCGGGCGGGTCGCCGAGGTCGAGGCGGTCGTAGCGTCCCTCGGTGAAGCAGGCGAGATGGTGCGAGGCCCGCCGGAGGACGTCCGGCCGGTGCGCCTCGCGGAAGGCGGCCTCGGCCCGGCGCACGATCGAGAGGAGGAGCGCGAGCCGGTCCCGCCTGCGACAGACGTCGGCGTAGGCCTCCTCCACCGAGGCGAGCTCCGCGGCGAGCTCCTCGGGGGTCGGTCCGGAGGCGACGTCCCGGTAGTCGCTCATCCGGCGCTCGTACTCCTCGTCGGCCGCGCGCTCCTCTTGCGCGAGCCGCTCGAGCTCGGCCGCGAGCCGCGCGCGCCGTTCGTCCGTCCAGGGGAGGTCGCCCGAGCGGACGGCGCCCTCGACCTCGCGCCGGGCGTCCTCGAGCGAAGGCTGGCCCGGGCCGCCGAAGAGGGCGTCCTCGAGCTGGCGGGCCGCCTGGTAGGCCGTTTCGCGCTCCTTCGCCTCGTGCGCCGCCCGGCGCGCATCGTCGCCGAAGGGGCGGAGCCGTTCGCAAAGGCGCTCCCGCGCGGCCTGGGCGGCCAGAAGCCGCTCGCGGACGGCCCGCAGCTCGTCCTCCAGCGCCTCGATCCTCCGCCGGGCGTCGCGCGCCTCCTCCTCGGCCCGACGCGCAGCCTCGTAGCGGGCCAGGACGGCCCGCGCGAGCTCGTCCGGGTCGGCGTCCTCCGCACGGCCGCCTAGGGCGCCCGCCGCGACGAGGGATTGCGCCGCCCCGCGGATCTCGGCGAGGGCTTCCTCCAAGGCGGCGAGTTCCTGCTTGTGCCGCGCCTCGGCCTCGCGCGCCGCGCCCGTCAGGCGGCGGAGGTCGGCGACCGCCTGGGCGAGCCGCCGGCCGGGCGCTTCGAGAAGCGCCGGGGCGAAGGGGATGGCTCGGACGGCCGCCTGCGCGCGCCGAGCCGCCTCCTCCGCCTTCTTCTGCGCGCCTTCGGCTTCGGCGGCGTAGGGCGCGAGCTCGGCCTCGAGGCGCGACTCGAGGGAGGGCTCCCTGCGGCGCGCCTCGTGCGCGAGGAGGAAGGCCGCCGCCCCGAGGGCGGCCGCGCCGAGGGCCGAGGCGGCGATCCCGGCCAAGGCCCTCTCGCCTGCCGTCGAGAGCCCGAGGGCGAGAAGGAGCCCGCCGAGGGCCGCGAGGCTCGCCCCGAGAGCGACGCCCAGGGGCCACGGGCGGCGGGCGCGGGAGTCCCTCCCCGCCATCTCGGCGAGCACCGCCCGCCGTTCCGCGAGCCGTCCGGCCTGCGCGCGCGCCTCCTCGGCCGCGGCCTCCCAGTCGGCCGCGCGGGCCTCGATCTCGGCCTCGGGGATGCGCGCGAGCGCCGCCCCGAGTTCGGCGAGCGAGAGGGCGGCGCCCGGCGCGAGAAGCGCCTCGGCCTTGGCGGACACCGCCTCGCTGGCGGCGCGGCTTCGAAGGGCGAGCTCCTCGGCCGCCTCCCGCAGCCGGGGAAGGGCGTCCGCCGCCCTGCGCGCGCGCTCGACGACTCCCGCGAGGGAGAGCGCGGCCCGGTCGGCGTCGGGAAGCCGCGCCTCTTCCTCGAGGGCTTCGCGCCGCGCGCGAAGCGAGGCCGTCTCGCGTTCCCGCTCCTCGACCTCCGCCTCGAGCCGCAGAAGCTCGCCCACCGGGTCGGCCGGCAGGCCCTCGAGGAGGACCGGGTCGCCGGCGCGGGCGCGGAGCTCGTCGAGCCGCCGAAGCGAGGCCGCCATCGCCTCGAGCCGCCGCAGGCGCTCCCCCTGGGCGGAAAGCTCCTCGCGGCGCGCCCTGAGCTCCTCGCGCGCCTTCCGCGCCGCCTCGGCCGCGGCGAGCGCCTCCCGCGCCCTCTCGGCCCGCCTCTCGGCCTCGCGGAGCGCTTCGCGCAACTCGCTCCGCCGCTTCTGGAGCTGTTTCGCCTCGGGCGATCCCACGCGGTCGGGCCGCCAGAGCTGGGCGGCCTCCCGCTCGAGGCCCAGGGCCACGCGCGCGGCCGGCTCGAAGGCTTCGTCATGGGCCCCGCCGAGGAGGAGCGCCTCGAGGGCCTCCCAGGCCGGCCGCTCGAACATGCGGAGGTCGGCCGCGCCGACGGCGAAGGCGCTCTGGTAGAGGAGGCGGCTCACGCGGCCGGCGAGAAGCGGCTCGTTGCGAAGCCTGTGGCGCCGGGTGCGGCCGCCGGCCTCGACCCGCACGACCGACCCGCGCGGCGCCGAGGCGAGGACCCGTTCGACGGCGAGCGTCTCGCCCCCGTCGAGCCGCACCTCGCCCCGGAGGACGAGCCGGCCTTCGCCTTCCCCGTCCTCCGGGCCTCCCCCGCGCCAGGGACGGTAGGGGTGGCGCTCGGCCGTCTGCGGCTCGAACCCGAAAAGGAGCGTGACGACCGCGTCCCGGGCCGTCGTCTTGCCGCTCTCGTTCCGCCCGAGGAGCACCGTGAAGCCGGGGGCCGGCTCCATGCGCCAGCCCCGGAGGACGCCGTAGGCGACCGCCTCGAGCCGGAGGAGCCTCATACGCCCTCCCCCGCCCGGCGCCGATCTGGCGCGGCCGCGCGGCCCGCCGTGAAGCGGAAGGCCACCTCGGCTTCGAGGCCTTCGAGGAGCTCCCGAAGGTAGTCGAGCCGGGCCCGGTCGTCCTCCCCGGCCGGGGCGTCGAAGCCGGCCAGGGGACCCGGGTCGAGCCGGAGAAGGAGCTCGTCGTCCACGCGGGCCCGGCGGATGAGCTCGACCGCCTCGCCGAGGGGGCTCGGGCCGCGGGCGAGGAGGCGATCGAGCGCGACGGCCGGCACGAGCCTCCCGGCGCGCACCTCGACGGCCCGCACCCCGAGGGCCAGAGCGAGCTCGCGCCCCATCTCGGCCGCGCCCTCCTCGCCCGCGAGCTCCCGCAGCACCTCGTGGGCCAGGGGAGAGGGCCCCTCGAGCACGACGCGCACAAGGAGCTCCGACCCCAGCGCGCCG
>JADGHG010000053.1 GCA_019689585.1 Clostridia bacterium | reverse complement strand
GGCGAGGGCGGCCTTGCGCCGCCCTCGCCGCCGGCCGCGCGCTCGTGAGGTCACCGGTCGATCACGGCGACGGCCTCGATCTCGATGAGCACGTCCGGCGTCACGAGCTCGCTCACCCCGATGTGCGAGCGCGCCGGTCGGTGTCGGCCGAAGAACTTCACGTACTCCTCGTTCACCTCGTCCTGCAGGTCCATGCGCCGGTTGAAGATCGTCACCTTGACGATGTCCTCGATCGTGCCCCCGGCCGCCTCGACCTCGATCTTCAGGTTCTCGAGGCACTTGCGCACCTGCTCGCGCATCGTCTTCGGCGGCCTGAGCTCCTCGGGGTCGTGCGGGTGCTTGTGGTAGATCGGGTTCGCCGTCGCCCCCGAGAGGAACACGACCGTCCCGCCCGTCACGCGGTAGGCGGGCACGAACGGCATGTCGTCCACGTAGCCCTTGGGCCACACAGGCTCCTTCACGCCGCGATCCCCCTCCGCCACCCGGCCGCTCCGCTCCCGCGCCTCACGGCGTCCAGCCCTCCGGCGCCCGGATGTTCGAGAAGTCCATCGTGGCAAGGCTGTCCTTGTCGACGAGGATGACGCTCGTCACGACGTTCTTCTCGACGGGCTGGCCGGTCGCCGCGTTCACGGCCTGGTCGACGGCCACCCGGCCCTGCAGGACGATCTGCTGGGTCGAGTCGCAGGCGAGGAGGCCTTCCTTCAGATACTCCTCGCTGATCGGGCTCAGGTTCGACGACGAGATGAGGATCGAGCCGGTCTTGCCGGCCGCCTTGATCGCGTCGACCGCGCCCGCGCCGATGTCGTCGCTCGCGCTGTACACGCCGTTCAGGTCGGGGAAGCGCTGCAGCCAGTCCTCCATGAGCGTGGTCGCGGCGTTGCGGTTGTCGCTCGTGTGGTTCTCGGCGACGATCTCGACCCCAGGGAACTCCTTGGCCATCGTCTCCTTGAACCCGCGCGCGCGCTCCTCCGCCCACGACTGGCCGGACGGGCCCGCCATCATCGCGACCTTGCCCTTGCCGCCGAGGAGCTTCCCGAGGCACTCCGCCTGCAGCTTGCCCATCCCGTAATGGTCGGCCCCGACCGCCGACGCGATCTTGTCCGTATTCGGGATCGAGCTCAGGCCGATGACCGGGATGCCCTTCGCCACCGCCTGCTCGACGACCGGAACGACGCCGTCCCCGTTCGTCGCGCCGACGATGAGCGCGTCGACGCCGCGCTGGACGAGGTCCTGGATCTGCGAGATCTGCTTGTCGACGTTGGCGTCGCCGCCCGCGCTCACAAGCACCACCTGGACGCCTTTCTTCTTGGCCTCGTCCTCCACGCCGTACGCGATCGAGGTCCAGAAGGCCTCGGTCGAGTCGGGGACGGAGACCCCGATCGTGAGGGCGCCTTCGCTCGCTCCGCCCCCTGCGCCGCCGGTACCGGGGCCGGCGCCGCACGAGGCGAGGAGAAGCGCCGCGAGCAAGAGCGCGAGGCGCGTGCCGCCGCGTCGCACGACCGTCGTCATGTCGCGTCATCAGCTCCTTTCGTCGTTTCCAGCCAGGCGTTCCGCCGGCAGAGCGAGGGGCCTCACCTCCCTGCGCGCGTCCCGCGTCGAGAAGGCCCGCGAGCGCCAGAAGGGGGTCCGCGCCCGCTGCAGCCACACGGCGAGGAGCAGCGTGATCCCGGCGGCGACGTCCTGCAGGAAGGGAGAAAGGCCGGCCAGGTTCAAGCCGTTGGCCAGCATGCCGACGACGACGGCGCCGACGGCCGCGCCCCACATCCGGCCGCGACCCCCGGCGAGGGAGACGCCGCCGATCACGGCGGCGGCGATCGAGTCGAGCTCGAGGCCCTCGCCGAGCGTCGGCTGACCTGAGTTGGCGCGGGCGGCGTAGATGATGGCCGCGAGGCCGACGAGCGCGCCGCAGACGAGGTACGCGACGAAGCGGGTCCACCGGACCGGGACGCCGTTGAGTCGGGCGGCCGTCTCGTTTCCGCCCACGGCCAGGACCGCGCGCGCCGTGGGCGACCATACGAGGAACGCCTCCATGAGGGCGACGACGGCCAGGGCGACCCAGGCGGCCGCCGGCACGCCGAGCCACTCGCCGTACCCGAGCGAGACGAACGTATCCGGCAGGCCGACCACGGGAGCGCTCCCGGAGAGAAGGAGCGCCGCGCCCCGGGCGAACATCAGCATGCCCAAGGTGGCGACGACGGGCTGCACGCCCAGGTATCCGACGGCGAACCCGTTCGCCGCACCGCATACGGCCCCCGCCAGCACCGCCGCCAGCACGGCGGAGGCGAAGCTGCCTGTGGCGACGGCCGAAAGCGATCCGGCCACCGTCGTGAGGGCGGCGACCGAGCCGACGGAGATGTCGAACCCGCCCGTCATGAGGACGAGCGCCTGTCCGACCGTGACGATCGCGAGCGGCGCGACCTGCCCCGCGATGTTGGCCGCGTTCGCCGCCGTCGCGAACCCTGGAGACACCGGGGCGAAGGCGAGGTAGGCGACCGCCAGGATGAAGAGCGGCATGAGCTCGCGTAGGCGTCGGGTCACGTCCCGAGCGCCCCCGGCCGCGCCTCGGCCGGCCGCCGCAGCCCGCGCGAGAGCGCGACGTTCGCCGCCACCGCGAAGACGATCACGGCGCCCATCACCATCTGCTGGACCTGGCTCGTGAAGTTGAGGACGGTGAGCGCGTTCTCGAGCGTCCCCATGATGAGCGCCCCGGCGAGCGACTGGACGAGCCGGCCCGAACCGCCCGTGAGCGGGATGCCGCCGATGGCCACCGCGCCGACGGCTTCGAAGGCGAGGGTCGGATAGAGGTTCGGCTGACCGGAGTGGACTTTCGACGCCAGCATCACACCGGCGAAGCCGACGAGCGCGCCCGCGACGACGAAGCCCCAGAAGACGGAGCGAGCCACGTCGACCCCCGAGAGCTGGGCGGCCCGCCGGTTGCCGCCGATCAGGAGGAGCTTCCGCCCGAGCGCGGCCCGGTGCAGGAGGACGTAGGCGAACGCGAAGGCGCCGAGAGCGGCCACGACGGGGACCGGCACCGGGCCGAGGTACCCCGCGCCGAGCCAGCCGAACGTGTCGGGCGGGAACTCGACCGGGACGCCCCCGCCGATGTACGCGGCGAGGCCGTACGCATAGGACATCATGGCGACGGTGGCGATGAACGAGGACACCTGGAAGCGGCCGACGAGGAGCCCGTTCACGGCACCGGCGGCCGCGCCCGTCAGGACGCCGGCGGCGTACCCGGCGAGGGTCCCGGACGCTTTGGCCGCCAGCACGGATACCATCGACACGAGCGCCACGAGCGACCCCGCGGCCAGATCGATCTCGCCGGCCACGACGACGAGCGTCTGCGCGAAGGCGGCGACGGCCAGCACGGCCGAGTGACGCAGCACGTTGACGAGGTTCCCCGGTTGAAGGAAGCGCGGCTCGATCGCGGCCGTGACGACGGCGATGAGAAGGATGACGAGCCAGGGCGCGAGCGAGGCCTCCCGCCGCCTCACGCCCGCACCTCTTCGGGCAGGGCGCGCGAGGCGAGCGCCAGAAGGTCGCCCGCCGTCACACGGCCCCGCACCTCGCCCGCGACCTCGCCCGCGCTCATGACGAGCGCGCGGTCGGCGAGGTCGGCGATCTCCTCGTACTCCGAGGACACGACCAGGATGGCGGCTCCCTCGTCGCGCAGCCGTCGGAGGAGGCGGTGCACGTCCTCCTTCGCCGCCACGTCCATGCCGCGGGTCGGCTCGCAGAGGACGAGGACGCGAGCGCCGTGCTCCATCCAGCGCGCGAGGACGACTTTCTGCTGGTTCCCCCCGCTCAGGGTCCCGGCCGGCTGGTCGGGATCGGCAGGCGTCACGCCCGCCTGCTCGATGCGGCGGGCTGCGAGCGCCCGCTCCGCGCGGAGGTCGAGGAACCCTCGCACGGTCACGCGCGGCAGGACGGCGACGCTCACGTTGTGGGCGACAGGGGCCTCGGGCACCACGCCCTCGCCGGCGCGGTCGTCGGAGACGAACGCCACGCCGCGCTGCAACGCCTCGCGCGGCGACCGCGGCGCGAAGGGCTGCCCGGCGAGCTCCATCGCGCCCGCCGATAGCGGGACGAGGCCGAAGAGGGCCCGCGCCACCGCCGAGGCTCCGCTGCCGACAGGACCGGTGAGGCCGAGGATCTCCCCGGGTGCGAGCGCGAACGAGACGTCCCGGAAGAGGGGGCGACCGGAGGCGTCGAGCGACGTGATCCCGCGGGCCAGAAGGAGGGGGGGCGCGTCCGCCTGCCCGGCCGGGTGGGTGCGCGAAGCTGTGGCCCGTCGCCCCCGCCCTTCCGGGGCCTCGTCTCGGCCCACCATGTGCGCGACAAGCGCCTCCCGCGAGACCTCGCTCACGTCTCCCGCGTACACTCGCACCCCGTCCCGAAGGACCGTGACGCGATCGGCGATCGCCTCCACCTCGTCCAAGCGGTGCGAGATGTAGACGACCGCCACGCCCCGCGCGCGGAGGCTCCGGATCACCGCGAAGAGGCGTTCGACCTCGTGGGGGCCCAAGGCGGCCGTCGGCTCGTCGAGGATGAGGACCCGCGAATGCATGGCGACCGCGCGCGTGATCTCGACCAGTTGGCGGGCGGCCACCGTGAGCTCGGCGACCCGCGCGTGCGGGTCAGGCGGCTCGGGGAGCCATGCGAGCGCGTGCCTCGCGCGGCGCACGAGCGCCGACCAGTCGACGGCCGCCGCCTTCCGCGGGAGGGCTCCGAGGAACAGGTTCTCGGCGACCGTCAGCTCGGGCACGAGGCTCAATTCCTGGTACACGGCGGCGATTCCGCGCTCCCGGGCCTCGCGCGTGCTGCGCAGGCGTACGGGCACCCCGTTCAGCCGGATCTCCCCGGCATCCGGCTGTTCCGCGCCCGTCAGGATCTTGATGAGCGTCGACTTGCCCGCCCCGTTCTTCCCGAGAAGGGCGTGCACGCTGCCCTCGACACAGGCCAGGTCCACGCCCCGCAAGGCCGCGTGGTGACCGTAGTGCTTGACGATGCCCAGCGCCTCGAGGACTGCCGTCCGCGGTCGCCTCCCCGTCGTCGCCCACGCCGAGCGGCCGCATGCGTCCGGGCGATCGGCGAACGCCGCCGCGCTGTTAGGTCCATTCGTATAAAGGCTAGACCAATTATACCTGGGTGCGGCGAGCCCCGGCAATGTAAGGCGCAGGGCGTCCGTAGAGACGATCCCCGCCCTGGCAGGAGCCTCGCGCGCGCTGCCGCGAAGTTAGAGGTGTGCCCACGGTACTGGCGCTCTCGCAGGCGTGGCTCGACGTCGACGCCTGGGCGGCCGCTCTCCTGCGCGCCCTCGAAGCGCTCGGCGTGGCGCTCGCCATCGTGCTCGCGGGCCACCTGGCCGCGCGGATCGTGTCGCGCCTCATCGACCGCAGCGTCGCCTTGCGCATCGGCGACGACGCGTCGGCGACCGCCGCCTCCCGCGCCACCACCGTCCGCGGCCTCCTGAAGAGCGCGGCCCGCTACACGATCGACGCGCTCGTCGTCATCACGGTCCTGAACGCCTGGGGCGTGCCGATGGGCGGGCTCCTCGCCGGCGCCGGCGTGGCCGGGCTCGCGATCGGCTTCGGCGCGCAGAACCTCGTGCGCGACGTCATCACGGGCTTTTTCCTCTTGTTCGAGGACCAGTTCCGCGTCGGCGACCACGTCGAGGCGGCCGGCGTGTCGGGCGAAGTCGTCGACATCGGCTTCCGCGTGACGCGCATCCGCGACTGGGGCGGCCAGATCCACACGATCCCGAACAGCCGCTTCGACTCGATGACGAATTACAGCCGCGGCCCCATGCGCGTGCAGGTGCGCGTGAAGGTCGCCTACGACGAGGACGCCGGGCGCGTGGAGGGCCTTCTGCGTGAAGTGTGCGACCGCTTCGCCCAGGAGTCGCCCGACATGGTCGAGGGCCCCATGGTCCTCGGGATGAGCGGGCTCGACGAGACGGGCATGGAGTTCCTCCTCTGGGGTCGCGCGCAGGGCGGCCAGCAGTGGGCGGCCGAGCGCGCCTTGCGGATGGCCGTGAAGACGGCGCTCGACGCAGCCGGCGTGCGGGGGCCCATCCCGCAGGTCGTCGTGCGGCGGCGCGAGGGCGGCGAGGCGGCGGGCGGCCCCGGGCCCGCCTAGCCGGCGGACGGGGTCCCGGGCAGGCGGCTTGTCAGGCGGCGCCCGCCCGCTCGGCCGCCTCCCATCCGAGGAGGTACAGGAACGCGAACGCCGGCACGCGGAATACGGTTGCCCCGTCCCCCAGGGAGAGCGGGCCGAAGTCGGCGGCGCGCCGCGTGACAAGGAACCCGGGCACACCCGGCCTCCGGGCGAGGAAGCGACGAAGCCCCGTCGCCTCGCGGCCCGGATGCTCGCGGTATTTCACCTCGATCGCCGCCCTCGGCCCCTCGGGCGTGACGACGACGACGTCGACCTCTGCCCCGCTTGCGGATTCCCGCCAGTACCCGACGCGCGCGCCCTTGAACCGCGCGTAGTCCAGCGTGTGGACGAAGACGGCCGTCTCGACGATCAGCCCCATCTCGGTCGCGTCGCTCAGCACGTCCCGCCCTCGCAGGAGGACGGCGTTCCGCAACGCCGGGTCGGCCATGTAGACCTTGGGCCTGGCCTTGAGCGCCCGCTTGCCGTGGAGGTCGATCGGATCCGAGCGGTGGACGAGGTGGGCTAGCCCCAGCGACACCAGATCGGTCGCGACCTTCGTGCGGGAGACCCCGAGCTCGCGGGCCACCCCGTCGAGAGCGAGGATCTCGCCTGTGTGAAGGCAGAGGTAGACGAAGAGCCGTTCCAGGTCCAGCACGTTCCGGATTCCGTAGAGCGCGGTCATGTCCCGCTTGAGCACCCGGTCGACGACATCCTCCCGGATCAGCCGTTGCGCAAGGGGCAGATCCCCGGCGAGAGCCGTCTCGGGGAAGCCGCCGGCCAGAAGGTAGTCGGCAAGGTACGGCTCGACCGTCTGGATGCGCGTGGCGAGCCTCTGGGCCCGATGGGCCAGGGCGGCCGGAAGGGTGAGGACGCCGAACCCCTTCGGCAGCTGTGGTGCCGGCAAGCTCCGAAGCTTCAGATACTCGTAGAAGGACAAGGGGGGCACGGGGACGCTCGTCCACCGCCCCGCCGCCGACTCCGCCCCTTCGACCTCGAGGCGCGCGCTGGCCGATCCTGTGGCGACGACTCGATAACCCGGGTTGCGGTCGACGAGGATTTTGAGCCACAAGGCCCAGTCCGACGCATAGTGGATTTCGTCCAGGAGCAGGAGGACCTCCGGACTCCCGGCAGCCACGTTCAGCTGGAAGATCTCGACAATCCTCTCAAGGCTCACGAGCTTCAGAAGGGGGTGGTCGAAGGAGGCGTAGAGGATCCGTTCGGGCGGCCAGGCGGCCTTGAGCCGGTGCTCCGCCAGTTGGTGCAGGATCGTCGTCTTGCCGACGCGACGCGCCCCGTCGAGCACCACCGCCCGGCGAAAGTCGCGCCGCGCGATGAGGCGCTCCACCTCGTGCAGCGCCACGCGCCGGAACGGAGGGGCCAGGTGACGCGGCACGTCGCCGGTGGCCCACCACGGGTTGAAGCCCCGGAGTACCTGCAATACCTGGCCGTCTTCGACGATCGCCACGGCGGCCCGCTCCTCCCCCGGCCGGAGGCCGATCTTTGACTACTATAGCATACATTTTTCGTCAAAAAAATGTTCTCTAACCTGGCTTATGATACGTTCAGGGGCGCTGAGATGCGGGTCGTCCTAGCGGGGCTGGCCGTCGAGTGCGTCGAGGGCGACATCACGAGGCAGCCGGACGTCGAGGCCGTCGTGAACGCGGCGAACGCCCAGCTCGCGCCGGGCGGCGGCGTGGCGGGCGCGATCCACCGCGCGGCCGGGCCCGAGCTCTGGGCCGCCTGCCGGCCGCTCGCGCCCATCCGGCCGGGCGAGGCCGTCCTCACCCCGGCCTTCCGGCTTCCCAACCGGTTCGTCATCCACTGCCTCGGCCCCGTCTACGGCGTCGACGTGCCGTCGGACGAGATCCTCGCCCGCGCGTACCGAAACGTCCTCGAGCTCGCCGAGCGCGAGGGGGTCGCCTCGCTCGCCACCCCCGCCCTCTCGACGGGCGCCTTCGGCTACCCGATGGAGGAGGCAGCGCGCGTCGCCGCGCGCGCCATCGTCGAGCGCGCGCCGGGCCTCGGCCGCCTCCGCCTCGTCCGCTTCGTCCTTCGCGGGAGGGACGCCCTCAGAGCGCACGAGGCCGCCGTTTACGAGGCGGCTAGCGGCCGAAGCGGACCGGGATCATGACGACGTCCTGCTTCGAGCCGTCGCGCGCGCTCAGGACGTAGACCGAGAGCATGCCGGAGTCGTTCGTCGGCGGATCGTACTCGAGCGAGGCGTCGAGATCCATCCACTCGGGTGCGCCCACACCTTGGAGCGTCGTCTGGAGGAGCACGTGGTGCCCGTCTTCGAGCGACACCTGGACGGTGCCCTCGAAGGCGCGGGCGCGGCCCTGCAGCTCGACGCGGCCTGCGAGCGTCTCCCCGGGGGCCGGCCGGGTGACGACGATGTTCGGCTCGACGAGGCCCGGCGACGGCGGCGCACCCTCGCCTTCGTAGGCGATGTCGTAGGCCTTCGCGGAGGCCGGCGTGGCGAGGAGGACGACCGGGTACGAGACGGCGGGAAGCGTCACGGCCTCGGACCCAGGCGACGTCCAGCGTAGGCGCACGTGCACGGTGCCGTCCGGGTCGAGGGTGAGCTCCTTCACCTCGAGCCCGTGGGCGGCGTCGGGGCTCTCGCCGCGGCCGACGAGGAGGTAGCGCACCGCGCCGAACGTGAAGAAATGGAAGTGGCCGTACGGCCGGTTGACCTCCACCCAGTCGCGGATGTCCTGGGCCGGGACTTCGTCGACCGAGACCTCGGCGAGCGGTGTCCCTTCGGAGCCCGGCGCGCCGCCCTCGCCCTCCTCGGAGCGTGCGTCCGACGGTTCGCTCGCTTCGCGCGGGACGCCGCCCGTCGGGAGCGGAAAGGCGCAGGCCGCCGCAAGAAGCGCCGCGGCGACGAGCCCGAGTAGGGACGCACGTCGTGTCCAGTTTGGTCGCAATCGACCCGCCTCCTCAAAGAGGACCGCCCTCGCCGGGGCGACCCCTTCGACGCCGCACGGCCGGCTCCGGTTCCGCGCGCCGAAGCGCGGGTCCCAGGGCCTGTCGAGCCGTGGCGGAACGGGTCGTGCCGCGTCACACTATCGCCATGGACTGGCTCGGGATCCTCTGGCTCGCGCTCATCGCCTACTCGCTCCTCCTGCCCTGGCTCGAGAGGCGGCGCCTCGACTTCCGGCGCCTTCAGCTCATCCGGCGCCTGGAAGTGCGGCGCGGCTCGCGCGTCATCACCCTCATCCACCGGCAGGAGGCGATCAGCCTCCTCGGCATCCCGCTCGCGCGCTACATCACGATCGAGGACAGCGAGCAGGTGCTGCGCGCGATCCGGCTCACGCCGAAGGGCGTGCCGATCGACATCATCCTGCACACGCCGGGCGGGCTCGTCCTCGCGGCCGAGCAGATCGCGCGGGCGCTCCGCCGCCACGAGGGGCGCGTCACCGTCTTCGTCCCGCACTACGCCATGTCGGGCGGCACGATGCTGGCTCTCGCCGCCGACGAGATCTGCCTCGACGAGAACGCCGTCCTCGGGCCCGTCGACCCGCAGATCGGCCAGTATCCGGCCGCTTCGATCCTGCGCGTCCTCGAGCAGAAGCCGCTCGCCGAGATCTCGGACGAGACGCTCATCCTCGCCGACGTGGCCCGCAAGGCGCGGGCGCAGGTGCGCTCCTTCATGCTCGAGATCCTGTCGGACCGCATGCCGGCGGAGTCGGCCGAGAACGTCGCCGACGCGCTCGTCGAAGGCCACTGGACCCACGACTACCCGATCACGGCCGACCTCGTCGCGAAGCTCGGCCTCCCCGTCTGCACGGAGCTGCCGCCCGAGATCTACGCCCTCATGGACCTCTACCCCCAGCCGCCCGGCCGCCGGCCGTCGGTCGAATACGTGCCGGCGCCGTACGAGGCACCGCAGGCCCCCCAGCCCGCCAGGCGGCGGCGCTGAGGCGGACCGGGCGCGGTCGGCGCCGGCAGACGCGAAGGGCCCCGGGAGCGGGAAGGCTCCCCCGGGGCCCCTCCGCTGCGCAGCCGGCCGCCCCTACTTCTGCGCCGGCACCCACTTCCCGTCCTGGATCTCGACCATCGCCGCCGCGCGCTTGTCGAGGCCGGCGTGGTCGTCCGGGCTGTAGGTGAAGATGCCCGAGACGCCGACGAACTCGCTCGTCTTCTCGATGGCGTCCCGCAAGGCCGCCCGGAACGAGGCGATGTCCGACGGGTCGGCGCCGCCCTCGAGCGCGGCCGCGATCGCCGCCTTCAGGATGAACATCGCGTCCCAGGCGTGGCCGCCGAACGTGTTCGCCGTGCCGGCGCCGTACTTGCCCTCGTACGCCGAGCGGTAGTCGAGCAGGACCTTCTTCTGCGGGTCGCTGTCGGGCAGGTAGTCGGCGATGAGGAGCTTGCCGGCGGGCAAGAGCGTCCCCTCGACGTCCGCGCCGCCCAGCTGGATGAACTGCGCGTTCGCGACGCCGTGGCTCTGGTAGATCGGCTGCTTGAGCCCGAGGCTCTTGATCGCGTGCTGGGCGACGTCGGCGCCCGGCGGGATGGCCCAGATGAGGAAGGCGTCCGGGTTCTTCGCGGCCATCTGCGTCGCCTGCGCCGTCACGTCGGTGTCGGTGCGCTGGAACTTCTCCGTGTCGACGATCTCGATGCCCTTCGCCTGCGCCGCCTTCTGGAACTCGGCGAGCCCGGACTGGCCGTACGAGTCGTCGAAGCCGATGAAGGCGACCTTCTGGATGCCGCGCGCGACCATGTCGTCGGTGAGGATGTCGATCATGAGGGCGTCGTTCTGCGGCGTCTTGAAGACCCAGTGCCGCTCCGACGCCGGCTCCACGATCGTCGCCGCCGCCGCCATCGAGATGTTCGGCACCTGGTCGCCCTGCACCGTGTCGAGGATCGCCATGCTGCTCGGGCTGATGGTGCAGCAGACGACGGCCGCGACCTGGTCCTCCTCGATGAGGCCCTTCACGGCCACGACGGCCTGCGTCGGGTCGGACTGGTCGTCGCGGAAGATCCACTCGATCGGGTGGCCGTCGATCTCCGCGATCTGGTCCTTGAAGAGGTCGAGCGTCTTCTGCTCGGGGTCGCCCAGGGAGCCGGAGTTCCCGGTGGCGGACGCGACGAACCCGATCTTGATCGGCGTCTGGCTCCCGGCTTCGCTCGTCCCTCCTGTCGCCCCGCCCTCGGACGCCGCGGGGGCGCCGCCGCCGCAGGCCGAGACGAGAAGCGCGAGACCGGCGAGAAGCGCCGTGAGCCACCCGAGCCTCGCGTGTCGTGTCATCCGGTGTCCCTCCTTGCCACTCCGTGTCGCCGACGCCACGAACCGTGCCTCCGCGCGCTCACCCCTCCCCGGCCGCCCCACCCCCTTCGGCCCGGCCGGAAAGGATCACGTCCGACAGGTCCGGGCGGGCCAAGAGCTCCTCGGCCGGCCCGCGCACGACGACCTCGCCGGCCTGGAGCACGTAGGCCGTGTCGGCGACGGGCAGGACCGCCTGCGTGTTCTGCTCGACGAGGAGGACGCCGAGCCCCTCCGCCCTGAGGGCGGCCACCGCGCGGAGGATGTCGCGCACGACGAGCGGCGCGAGGCCCAGAAGCGGCTCGTCGAGGAGCAGGACGCGCGGGCGCGCGAGGAGCGCGCGCGCGAGCGCGAGCATCTGCTGCTGGCCCCCTGAGAGCGAGCGGGCCTTCTCGCCCCGTTTGCGCGCGAGCTCGGGGAAGAGCGCGTAGGCGCGCTCGAGCTCCTTGCGCAAGGCTCGCCCGCGCAGGTCCCGGGCGCGCGTGTAGGCGCCGAGGAGGAGGTTCTCCTCGACCGTCATCGTGTCGAAGAGCTGGCGGCGCTCCGGCACCTGGACGACGCCGAGGGCGGCGATCCGCTCGGGCGCGAGGCCCAAGAGCGGCCGCCCGTCGAGCGCCACCTCGCCCCGGCTCGGGATCACGCCGCTGATCGCGCGGAGGAGCGTCGTCTTGCCGGCGCCGTTCGGGCCGAGCACGGCCGCGACCTGACCCGGCCAGACCTCGACGTCGACCCCGCGCAATACGGCGATGGGGCCGTAGCCGGCCTGAACCGCCCGCGCCGAAAGGAGCGGCCTCCCCGCTGCGCCGCCTTCGGCCGCCGCCCTCTCCCCCGCCCGCTGCCCCGCTCGGGCCGGGCCAAGGGCGGGCGGCTCGCCCTCGACCTCGCCGAGGTAGGCGGCGACGACCTCCGGGTTCCGCCGCACCTCCTCCGGCGTGCCCTCGGCGATGGCCACGCCGTGGTGCATGACGAGGAGGCGGTCGGCCAGCTCCATCACGAACCGCATGTCGTGCTCGACGAGGACGACGGCCCTCTGCCCGTCGCGCACGGCTCGGACGAGAGCGGCGAGCGCGCGGCGCTCGCCCTGGGTGAGGCCCGAGGCCGGCTCGTCCAAGAGGAGGAGCCGCGGCTTGGCGGCGAGGGCCCGCGCGAGCTCGACAAGCCGTTGCGCCCCGAAGGGCAGGTCGGCCGCAGGCACCCCGGCGAAGGCCGCCGCGCCGACAGCCGCAAGCGCCCGCTCGGCCTCGGCGCGCGTCCCGGCCTCCTCCCGGCCTGTGAGGCCGAGGACGCTCGGCACGAAACCGGTCCGTCCGGCGGCGTAGAGCCCCAGCATCACGTTCTCGAGGGCCGTGAGCTGCGGCACGAGCCGCGGCGCCTGGAAGGTGCGCGCCACGCCGAGCCGAGCGACCTCCTCCGGGGCGAGCCGCGTCACGTCGCGGCCGAGGAGCCGGATCGCGCCCGCGCTCGGCGTGACGAGCGCCGAGACGAGGTTGAAGAGCGTCGTCTTGCCGGCGCCGT
>JADGHG010000052.1 GCA_019689585.1 Clostridia bacterium | reverse complement strand
GCCGGGGCGGCCTCGTGCGCCGCGCGCCCGCGCGATCGCGGGCGCGATGGGCGGCCGGAGCACGCCGCGTTCGGTCACGAACGCGGTGACGAGTTCGGCGGGCGTGACGTCGAAGGCCGGATTGTACGCCGAAGCTCCGGGCGGGGCGACTTTCACCCCTTGGACGTGCGTGAGCTCCTCGGCCGGCCGCTCCTCGATCGGGATGTCCTCGCCCGTGGCGACCGACCGGTCGAACGTCGAAAGCGGCGCCGCGACCAGGAACGGGAGCTGGAAGCGGCTCGCGAGGATGGCGAGCGCGAGCGTCCCGACCTTGTTCGCGACGTCCCCATTCCGCGCCACGCGGTCGGCGCCGACGAGGACGCAGTCGACCATCCCCTTCGCCATGAGCCAGCCCGCCGCGCCGTCGGCGACGAGCACGGCCGGCACGCCCGCCGCCTGGAGCTCCCAGAGCGTGAGGCGCGCGCCTTGCAGCCGGGGCCGCGTCTCGCCGACCCACACCTTGTGAAGCCGCCCCGCGCGGTGCGCCTCCCGGATGACGGCGAGCGCCGTCCCCTCGCCGCCGGCCGCGAGCGCTCCCGTGTGGCAGTGCGTGTACACGCGCGCCCGCTCCGGTAGAAGCGGCGCGCCCCAGGCGGCGATGCGCCGGGAGGCGGCGGCCTCCTCGCGCTCCGTCCTCCGCGCTTCGCGGACGAGGACCGGGAAGAGCCGGCGCGGGCGGCCGTCCCCGTCCGCCCCGCGCGCGGCCTGGGCCGTCCGCGCCCGTTCGAGCTGGCGGAGGACGGCGCGCTCGAGCTGGACGGCCGTGGGGCGCGCGGCGCGAAGGGCCCGGGCGGCCTCCTCGAGCCGGGCCAGCGCCTCGCCGGAGGGGCCCGCCGCCTGGCCCGCCTCCGCCTCGCGGGCCGCGAGCGCCATGCCGTAGGCGGCCGCGATGCCGATGGCAGGCGCGCCGCGGACAGCCATGTCGCGGATCGCATCCCGCACCTCGCGCCAGCTCGCGCAGCCGATCCACGTGACGGCGTCCGGGATGGCCCGCTGGTCGAGGATCCACACGCGGCCGCGGGCGTAGACGACGGGAGCGAGGGCGCGGGGGACGGCCGCGGCCGGAGGGCCCCCGCGCGGGGCGCGGCTCACGTCCCGGCCTCCCCGGGGCGATCGTCCGCCCGCCGGGCGGCCTCGGCCCCGAACCAGAGCCGGCGGATGCAAAGAAGTTTCGCCGTGGCCTCGACGAGCTCGACGAGTGCCACGGCCCGCGCCAGGTCGCCGGCCCAGGCCAGGGCGCCGTGCCGCGCAAGGAGGACGGCCCCCTGGCCGCGCCCGCCGAGCGACCCCGCCGCCTCCGCGACCGCCTCGGCGAGGGCCTTGCTCCCCGGGGGCGCGTACGGCACGGTCGGCACGGCGCGGAGCAGCGTGCGCGCCTCGTCCGTCGGGAGAGGGAGATCCCTGCCTTCGAAGGAGAAGGCCGTCGCGAAGGGCGGGTGCGCGTGCACGACAGCCGCCACGCCCGGGAGCGCGTGCAGGGCGAGGTGCGTGGGGAGCTCGGAGGTCGGCTCCGGGCCCCCGCCCGCCTCGCCCGGGGCGGCCTTCTGGCCGAGCGGGAGGCGCACGAGGTCTCCCGGGCGGAGCGATCCGAGGGCTGCACCCTTCGGCGTCACGAGGAGGTCGGGGCCGAGGCGCATGCTGGCGTTCCCGGCTGTGGCGTGGACGAGGCCGAGCCGGTCGAGCCGCCGGCAGGCCTCGACGAGGACCTCCCGAGCGGCTTCGTCGGGGCTCGTCACCCCGCCGCGTCCCCTCCCGCCGCGAGGGCCAGGAAGTGCGCGTGCAGGCGCCGGTCGCCAGTGAGCTCCGGGTGGAAGGTGCCGGCGAGGATGCGCCCCTTGCGGACGAGCGCGATCGCGCCCCGATGGCGCGCCAGGACCTCGACCCCCGGTCCGACCGACTCGATGACGGGCGCGCGGATGAAGACGCCGCGCACCGGCGGCCCCTCGATCCCCGCGACCGCGATCTCCTCCTCGAAGCTCTCGCGCTGGCGGCCGTAGGCGTTCCGGCGCACGCGCATGTCGAGGAGGCCGAGCCGCGGCTGGTCGCTGCCCACGATGTCCGTCGCGAGGAGGATGGCGCCCGCGCAGGTCCCGAAGACGGCCATGCCCTCGGCGACCCGCCGGCGCACGGCCTCCATGAGCCCGTACTCCTCCATGAGGAGCCCGATCGTCGTGCTCTCGCCGCCGGGGATGACGAGCCCCTGAAGGCCCTCAAGGTCGCGCGGCCGCTTCACCCGCACGACCTCGGCCCCGGCCTCGCCGAGCGCTCTCGCGTGCTCGGCGACGTCGCCCTGGATGTCGAGGACGCCCGCCCGCACCGGTTACTCGCTCCGGTCCTGCATGCGGTCCTTGGGCGCGAGCGTCGCCATCTCGAGCCCCGGCATCGCCTGGCCGAGGTCGCGGCTCACCTCGGCGATCACGTCCGGGTCGTCGAAGTGGGTCGTCGCCCGCACGATCGCGCGCGCGTAGGCCGCCGGGTTCGCCGACTTGAAGACGCCCGAGCCGACGAAGACGCCGTCTGCTCCGAGCTGCATCATGAGCGCCGCGTCGGCCGGGGTGGCGATGCCGCCCGCCGAGAAGTTGACGACCGGGAGCCGCCCGAGCCGCTTCGTCTCGCGCAGGAGCTCGACCGGCGCGCCCATCTCCTTCGCGATCCGCACGAGCTCCTCGTCGGGCGCCTGCACGACCCGCCGGATCTCCTCGTTCATGCGCCGCAGGTGGCGCACGGCCTCGACGACGTTCCCGGTCCCGGGCTCGCCCTTCGTGCGGATCATCGCGGCGCCTTCGGCGATCCGCCGCAGGGCCTCGCCGAGGTCGCGCGCGCCGCAGACGAAGGGCACGGTGAAGCGGTGCTTGTCGATGTGGAACTGGTCGTCGGCCGGCGTGAGCACCTCGCTCTCGTCGATGTAGTCGACGCCGAGCGCCTCGAGCACCTGCGCCTCGACGAAGTGGCCGATCCGGCACTTCGCCATCACCGGGATCGTGACGGCCTCCATGATGCGCACGACCACGGCCGGGTCCGCCATGCGCGCCACGCCGCCCGCCGCGCGGATGTCGGCCGGCACGCGCTCGAGGGCCATGACGGCGCACGCCCCGGCCTCCTCGGCGATCCTCGCCTGCTCGGGCGTCGTGACGTCCATGATCACGCCGCCCTTCAGCATCTCGGCGAGCCCCTTCTTCACGCGCCACGTCCCGCGCTCTTCGACGACCTCAGGCTTCGTCGCCACGGCCGACACCTCCGTTTGCCCCCGACTGCACGTTACGTCGCGCCGCGCGAGCCTTCAACGCGTCGGCCGGCCGTCCTCCGGCTCCGCCTCGGCGACGATCGTCTCTTCCTCGTCCTCGCGGATGATGCGCGCGACCGACGCCACCTCGTCGCCCGGCTCGAGCCGGATCAGCGTGACGCCCTGGGCCGTGCGCCCGAGCCGGGCGATGGGGTCGACGGCCTGGCGGATGACGATGCCCTGCGCCGTCGTGATCATGACCTCGTTCCCCGGCCGCACGGCCCGCACGGCGGCCAGCTCGCCCGTCTTCTGCGTCGTGCGGATGGCGATCACGCCGAGGCCGCCCCGGCCGTGGCGCGGGTAGTCGGCGACGGGCGTGCGCTTGCCGAAGCCCTTCGTCGTCACGCAGAGGAGGTCGGCCTCCGGATCGGCCACCTCCATCCCGACGACGAAGTCGCCGGGCCGCAGGCGGATGCCGATCACGCCCTGGGCCTGGCGCCCCATGGGGCGGATGTCCGACTCGGCGAAGCAGACGGCCTGGCCGCGCCGCGTGGCCAGGATGAGGTCCTGGTCGCCGCGGGTGAGCCGGACGCCGATGAGCTCGTCGCCTTCGGCGAGCGAGATCGCGACGAGCCCGCTCCTCCGCACGCTGCGGAACTCCGCAAGCGGCGTCTTCTTCACGCGCCCCCTGAGCGTCGCCATCGTGAGGAACTGGCCGTCCGCGAAGTCGCGCACGGCGAGGACGGCCGTCACCTTCTCGCCCGCTTCCACCTGCACGAGGTTCACGATCGCCGTCCCGCGCGCCTGGCGCGTGCCCTCGGGCACCTCCCACACCCGCAGCTGGAAGACGCGGCCGCGGTCGGTGAAAAGGAGCAGCGTCTGGTGCGTCGAGGCCACGAAGATCTGCTCGACGAAGTCTTCCTCGCGCGTCGTGATGCCGGAGACGCCGCGGCCGCCGCGCAGCTGCGTGCGGTAGGTGTGGAGCGGCACGCGCTTCACGTAGCCCGCGTGCGTGAGCGGGATCACGACCGGCTGGTCGTCGATGAGGTCCTCGGGGTCGAAGTCGCCGTCGCCGGCCGCCACGATCTCCGTCCGGCGCGGGTCGCCGAAGCGCTCGCCGATCTCAAGGAGCTCCTCCCGGATCACCCGGAGCACCATCTGCTCGCTCGCGAGCACGGCGCGCAGGTGCTCGATCCGCTTGCGGAGCTCGGCGTACTCCTCCTCGATCTTCTCCCGCTCGAGCCCCGTGAGGCGCTGGAGGCGCATCTCGAGGATGGCCTGGGCCTGCTTCTCGGTGAGGCCGAACTCGCCGACGAGGCCCGCGCGCGCCTCGTCGACCGTGCGGCTCCGCCGGATGAGCGCGATGACGGCGTCGATCTGGTCGAGGGCCTTCTGCAGGCCCTCGAGGATGTGCGCGCGCTCCTCCGCCTTCGCGAGCTCGAAGCGCGAGCGGCGGGTGATGACCTCCTTCTGGTGGTCGAGGTAGACGGAGAGCGCGCTCTTCAGGTCGAGCAGGCGCGGCCGGTTGTCGACGATGGCGAGCATGATGACGCCGAACGTCTGCTGCATCTGCGTGTCGCGGTAGAGCCGGTTCAGGACCACGTTCGGGTTCGCCGTGCGCGCGAGCTCGATCACGACCCTGAGCCCCGTGCGGTCGCTCTCGTCGCGCAGGTCGGTGACGCCCTCGAGCTTCTTGTCCCGGGCGAGCTCGGCGATGCGCTCGATGAGCCGCGCCTTGTTCACCTGGTAGGGGAGCTCGTGGACGACGATGCGGTAGCGGCCGCCCTTGACCTCCTCGATCTCCGCCTTCGCCCGCATGAGGAGCGTCCCGCGACCCGTCTCGTACGCCTGGCGGATCCCGTCGCGGCCGACGATCTGGGCGCCCGTCGGGAAGTCGGGCCCGGGGATGTGCTCCATGAGCTGGGAGACGGTGATCGTCGGGTCGTCGATGAGGGCGACCGTCGCCCGCACGAGCTCCCGCAGGTTGTGGGGCGGGATCTTCGTCGCCATGCCGACGGCGATGCCGTCCGAGCCGTTGGCGAGGAGGTTGGGGAACCGGGCCGGGAGCACGCGCGGCTCCTTGTGCTCGCCGTCGAAGTTGGGCTCGAAGTCGACCGTGTCCTTGTCGATGTCGCGCAGAAGCTCCATCGCGAGCCGCGAGAGACGGGCCTCGGTGTAGCGCATGGCGGCCGGCGGGTCGCCGTCGACGCTCCCCATGTTGCCGTGGCCCTCGACGAGCGGGTAGCGCATGGAGAAGTCCTGCGCCATGCGGACCATCGCGTCGTAGACGGCGGCGTCGCTGTGCGGGTGGTACTTGCCGAGGACGTCGCCCACGGTGGCCGAGGACTTCCGAAACGGCTTGTCCGGCGTGCGGCCGGCCTCGGCCATCGCGTACAGGATCCGTCGGTGCACCGGCTTCAGCCCGTCGCGCGCGTCGGGGAGCGCGCGCGAGACGATGACGCTCATCGAGTAGTCGATGTACGACTGGCGCATCTCGTCGACCAGGTCGACGGTGAGGACGGTGCTCTCGGGCTCGGCCACGGCTCCTACTCCCCCCGGACCTCAGCCGATCGTGTCGAGGTCGCGCACCCGGTCGGCGTACGCCTCGATGAACTCCCGGCGCGGCTCGACCTTCTCGCCCATGAGGATCGTGAACGTCTCGTCGGCCAGGATCGCGTCCTCGATCGTGACCTTGATGAGCGTCCGCCGGGCCGGGTCCATCGTCGTCTCCCAGAGCTGCTCGGCGTCCATCTCGCCGAGGCCCTTGTAGCGCTGCGGGTTCTCGACCGCCTCCCAGCCGCCGAGCTCCGCGATGACGCGGTCGCGTTCAGCGTCGGAGTAGACGTAGCGGGGCCGCCGGTCGCCGCGCTTGGGCACGATCCGGTATAGAGGCGGCTTGGCGATGTAGATGTAGCCCGCCTCGATGAGCCCCCGCATGTGCCGGAAGAAGAAGGTGAGGAGCAGCGTGCGGATGTGCGCGCCGTCGACGTCGGCGTCGCTCATCGTGATGATCTTGTGGTAGCGCGCCTTCGTGATGTCGAACTCGTCGCCGATGTTCGTGCCGATGGCCGTGATGATGGCGCGGATCGCCTCGTGGTTCAGCATCTTGTCCATGCCGGCCTTCTCGACGTTCAGGATCTTGCCCCAGATGGGCAGGACGGCCTGGCGGTAGCGGTCGCGCCCCTGCTTGGCGGAGCCGCCGGCCGAGTCGCCCTCGACGATGAAGAGCTCGGCCTCGGCCGGGTCGCGGGTGATGCAGTCCGTCAGCTTGCCCGGAAGCGTCGTGAGCTCGAGCGCGTTCTTCCGGCGCGTGAGCTCGCGCGCGCGCCGGGCGGCCTCGCGCGCCCGCGCGGCCAGGATGGCCTTGTCCAGCATGGCCTTCGCGACCGAGGGGTTCTCCTCGAAGAAGACGCCGAGGCCGTCGCCGACGATCGACTCGACGACGCCGCGCACCTCGCTGTTGCCGAGCTTCGTCTTCGTCTGGCCCTCGAACTGCGGCTCGGGCAGCTTCACGCTCACGATGGCCGTGAGCCCTTCGCGCACGTCCTCGCCGGCGAGCGCCTCGACGCCGTTCTTCAAGAACCCGTGCCGCCGGGCGTAGTCGTTGAAGACGCGCGTGAGCGCCGCCTTGAGCCCCGCCTCGTGCGTGCCGCCCTCGACCGTGTGGATGGTGTTCGCGAAGGAGAAGACGTTTTCCGCGTACCCGTCCGTCGCCTGCAGCGCCGCCTCGACGAAGACGCCCTCCCGTTCGCCCGAGAGGTAGATCGGCTCCGGGTGGAGCGGGTTCTTGTTCTTGTTGAGGTGCGCGACGAACGCCGAGAGGCCGCCGTCGAAACGGAAGACCTCCTCGACCGGCGGCTCGCGCCGCTCGTCCCGGATCGCGATGGTGAGCCCGGCGTTCAGGTAGGCGAGCTCGCGCATGCGCTGCGCGAGGACGTCGTAGTGGAACTCCGTCTCCTCGAAGATGTCGGGGTCCGGCTTGAAGCGGACGGTCGTCCCCGTCCGGTCCGTCTCGCCGACGACCTCGACGTCGCTCTGCGGCACGCCGTGCGCGTACCGCTGCTGGTAGACGCGCCCGTCGCGGTGCACCGTCACGACGAGCCACTCGGAGAGCGCGTTGACGACGGAGACGCCGACGCCGTGGAGCCCGCCCGTCACCTTGTAGTGGCCGCCGCCGAACTTGCCGCCGGCGTGGAGGTGCGTCAGCACCACCTCGAGCGCCGGCCGGCCGACCTTCGGATGGATCCCGACCGGGATGCCGCTTCCGTCGTCGGCGACGCTCACCGAGCCGTCGGCCGCGAGCACCACCTCGATGCGGGTGCAGCTTCCGGCCAAGGCTTCGTCGACCGAGTTGTCGACGACTTCGTAGACGAGGTGGTGGAGGCCGCGGGGCCCCGTCGTGCCGATGTACATCCCCGGCCGCCGACGGACGGCCTCGAGGCCTTCGAGTACCTGGATCTCACTCTCGTCGTACGGCATCTCCCAGCTCCCATCGGCCGCCCGCCGGCGGGCCGCCCCGGGCGCACGCGGCCTCGTCCGCCCGGCGCAGGCCGGCTGCCGCGGCGGGTGCCTCAGGACACGCCATTTGTGCCGATGCGGCGCGCGTCCAGTATAGCCGATCCTCCGCCGGCCGGCCGGGAGAACGCCTCGACGCGGGCTCGGATGCGGGCGGGCGTGAACGGCGACAGCACCACGCGACCCGTGCACACGACGATCGCGCGCGCGGCGCCGCCCGGGGCCTCGACCACGCGGCCGCGCGCGCGCTCGCGGCCGAGAAGCTCCCGCGTGGCGCGCCCGGCGCGGGCGGTCGCGGCGTCGAGGACGCAGACGATCTCGTCGCTCCGGAGGATGACGTCGCCGCCGACCGAGACGTACACTCAGCCCTCCTCCTCGTCGGCGAGCGCGCGGGCGGCCGCCCGCAGGAACGAGCGCGAGAGCTCTGCGTCGACCGCGGCGAGGTGCGGCCAACGCCGCCCGAGCCGCGCGCGGGCGCGGCGGACGGCTCGGCTCCACCCGTCTCGCCTCGCGGCGCCGAGGGCCCCCGGCGGCCCTCCCCCCGCGCGCGGCGAGGCCGCCTCGAAGCCGGCGGGAGAGCCCTGGCGCACGCGGATGTCCTCGATCGCGGAACCCGGCTGGAGTTCGCGCAGGCGCCCGAGGAGCTCGGCCTTCATGAAGGCCAGTTCCGTCGCCCAGGAGGGGTCCTGGGCGAGGACCTCGAGGGTCCGCCCGCGGACGGCCACGGCGCGCGTGTGACGGGCCATCGCCTCGCCGACGACGAGCGGCCAGAGGGCGATCGCCCGATGCCGCTCCGCGGCCTCGGCGAGCCCGAGGCCCTGCAGCATGCGCTCGATCGCGGATCCGAGACGCTCCGGCGCCATCCGTCCCATCCCTCGCCCCTAGCCTAGCCGTCGCGGGCCTGGGCGGCACCCGGTCGCACGTCGAAGACGCGCGCCCCCGCGACTTCGGGCAGAAGGCGGTCGTCGGCCGCCGTGAGGAACGTCTGGGCGCGCGTCATAGCCGCCTCGCCGAGGCGGGCGCGGCGCGAGCCGTCGAGCTCGGAGAACACGTCGTCGAGGAGGAGGCAGGGCAGCCGGCCGAGGCGCGCCTCGATGTGCCCGACCTCGGCGAGCTTCAAGGCGGCGACGAGCGAGCGCTGCTGGCCCTGGGAGGCGTAGCGGCGGGCGTCCCGGCCGTCGAGGAGCGCCAAGATGTCGTCGCGATGCGGCCCGGCCAAGGTGTGCCCGCGCACGAGCTCCTCCTCGGCCACCGCCTCGAGCTGGGCGGCGTAGCGCTCGCGCCAGGCCGAAGCCTCCCCCGCGGCCGGGACGACCGCCTCGCCGCCCGAGACGACAGCGAGCGCGAGCGACTCGCCCGTGAGCGCCCCGAGTTCCTCGGCCGCGCGCCGGCCGATCTCGGCGAGCGCCCGCGCCCGCTCCGCCGCGAGGGCGGCGGCCCGCTCGAGGTAGGCCTCGCGCCAGGCGACAAGGAGCGCGCGCGCCGCCTTCTCGTGCCGGTTTCGCACAAGGAGCGCGTTCCGCTCCGCGAGCGCCTCGCGGAAGGCGAGGAGCTCGGCCCGGTAGCTGGCGCTCGTCTGGACGAGGAGGCGGTCGAGCCAGAGGCGGCGGGCCGCGGGCGGCCCCTTGGCCCACTCGAGGTCCTCGGGCCGGAACGAGACGCAGGGGAGGGTGCCGTAGAGCTCGGCCGTCGACCCGAGGCTTCGGCCGCCTACGCGCACGACCTTCCCGTGGCCGGGGCGGAAGGCGACCTCGACGTCGAGGTCCCCCGCCTCGTCCCGGAGCCGGCCCTTCACGAAGAAGCCGTCCGCGCCCCAGGCGACGGCCTCCGCGTCGCGCGCCGCACGGAAGGAGCTCCCGAGGCAGAGGTAGTGGATCGCCTCGAGCAGGTTCGTCTTGCCGGCCCCGTTCGGGCCGACGAACGCGTTCAGCCCCGGCGCGAAGGCGAGCTCGAGGCGGGGGTACGAGCGAAAGTCTCGCAAGTAGAGCCGCGAGAGTAGGCGCCGTTCAGCCATCGTCGCCGGGCCGGGCCTCGTGCGCCGTCACGCGGTACGTCGCGCCGAAGAGCGTCACGCGGTCGCCGGGAAAGAGCCTCCGCCCGCGCCTCGTCTCGACTTCGCCGTTCACCGCCACCTCGCCTCGCCGTACGAGCGCCTTGGCCTGGCCGCCGGTCGGGACGGCACCCGCGAGCTTCAGGAAGTCGTCGAGCCGGATCGGCAGGCGCGCGACCGGCACGGAGGTCTCGGCCTCAGCCGGCATCGCCCGGCAGCTGGCGGAGCGGCAGGACCCAGTAGGAGAAGCGCGGGTCGTCCGCCTTCGCGCGCGCCGCCCCTTCCGGCCCCGAGAACTGGACCTCGGCCTCCTCGCCCGAGAGGTGGCGCAGCCCGTCGAGGAGGAAGCGCGCGTTGAAGGCGATCTGAAGCGGCCCGCCTGCGACGGTCGCCGCGACGACTTCCCGCGCTTCGCCGACGTCGGCCGAGCGGGCTGAGATCTCGACCTGCCCCGCCTCGAAGCGCAGGCGTACCCCGCTCGTCCGCTCCCCGGAGCCGGCGACGAGCGCGACGCGCTCGAGCGCGGCGGTGAAGTCCAGAAGCGGCAGGCGCGCGACCGTCGGGTAGGCCTTCGGCAGGAGATCGAGCACCGCCGGGTAGGCGCCCGCGACGAGCGCGCTCTGAAAGAGCACGCGTCCGTCCTGTGCGAGCAGGTGGTCGCCGGCGACGGCGAGCCCGAGGCTCGCCTCGGCCGATCCGAAGAGGCGCGCGAGTTCGAGCGCCGCCCGCGACGGCACCACGACCTCGACCGGATCCTCGCCGAGCCCCTCCGCCTCGGCCTCGAAATGGGCCACGCGGAAGCCGTCGGTCGCCACGGCGTGGAGCCGCCCCCCGGCCCAGCGCAGCTGGATGCCCGTGAGGACGGCGCGCAGGTCGTTCGCCGAGGCGGCGAAGGCCGTGCTCTGGATCGCGTCCCGCAGCACGTGGGCCGCGATCTCCGCCCGCCCCTCGGGAAGCGCCCGCGGCACCTCCGGGAAGCGCTCGGCCGGGTAGCCGTGGATCGAAAAACGCGAGGAGCCGAACCGGAACTCGGCCCCGCCCTCGCCTTGCGCCCGCAGCTCGATCTCCCCCTGCGGCGCCCGCCGCACGAGCTCCACGACGACCCGCGCCGGCAGGACGAGGGCCCCCTCGCCCTCGACGCGGGCCGGCACGTTCGCCCTCACGCTCGTCTCGAGGTCGGTCGCGGAGAGCTCGAGCCCGCCCTCCTTCGCCTCGAAGAGGATGCCCGAGAGAACCTCGATCGGGCTCCGGCTGGCGCTCGTGCGCTGGACCGTCTGTAGCCCCGAGAGGAGCTCGCTCTGCTCGACGACGACGTGCATCAGGGTCGCCTCCTTCTCCATCTCCCCTGATTAGACCGGGTAGCCGGTGTAGTTGGGGCGGCGCCGGTTGTGGAAAGAGGGCGGGACGCCGCGCCGCTCGGCCGCTTGCGGTTGGGGACGGAAGGTGGACGAGCTGTGGAGCGGCTGTGGACGCCGGGGCGGAACGGCAGGCGGCGCCGCGCGGCCTGTGGATCGCCGGCCGGCCGTCCACAGGCCGACCGCAGTCCGCCCCAGGGTTGTCCCCATCGCGTCCACAGCCGGGGTGCCAGGCATGGCCGCTAGCCGCCGATCTTCCGCCGCAGGAAGTCGACGACCTGGCGGAGCTCGGGGTCGGAGGCCAGCTGGTTCGCGATCTTCTCGTGCGCGTGGAGCACGGTCGTGTGGTCGCGACCTCCGAACTCTTGTCCGATGCGCGGGAGCGAGAGGTCGGTGAGCTCGCGCGCGAGGTACATCGCGACCTGGCGGGGGAAGGCGATCTGCTGCGTGCGCCGCCGCACGACCATGTCGCGTGGGTCGAGGCCGTAGTGCTCGGCGACGACCTCCTGGATGAGGCGCACCGTCACCGTGCGCGCGCGCCGCGGCGGGAGGAGCTCCTTGAGCGCCTCGTGGGCGAGGTCGAGGTCGATGCGGCGCCGGTAGAAGCTCGCGTGCGCCACAAGTCGCACGAAGGCGCCCTCGAGCTCGCGGATGTTCGTGTCGACGCGCTCCGCGATGAAGTAGAGCACCTCCTCCGGCACGGGGATGCGGTCGAGCTGCGCCTTCTTGCTCAGGATGGCGATGCGCGTCTCGAGGTCGGGCGGCTGGATGTCGGAGATGAGGCCCCACTCGAAGCGGGAGCGCAAGCGCTCCTCGAGCGTGCGGAGGTCGCGGGGCGGCCGGTCGCTCGAGAGCACGATCTGGCGTCCCGACTCGTACAGGGCGTTGAACGTGTGGAAGAACTCCTCCTGGAAGCTCTCCTTGCCGGCGAGGAACTGGATGTCGTCGACGAGCAGCACGTCGACGTTGCGGTAGCGGTTCTTGAACTCCACGGTGCGCCCGTCGCGGATCGAGTCGATGAGCTCGGTCGCGAACGTCTCCGTGCCGACGTAGACGACGCGCGCGGAAGGGAAGTGCGAGAGGACGGCGTGCGCGATGGCATGCAGGAGGTGCGTCTTGCCGAGACCGACGCCGCCGTAGAGGAAGAGCGGGTTGTAGGCGCGGCCGGGCGCCTCGGCGACGGCGAGCGCGGCCGCGTGCGCGAGCCGGTTGCCGCCGCCGATGACGAACGTGTCGAAGGTGTACTTCGGGTTGAGGGCCGGCCGCGGCGGGCGGGGCAGGTCCGGGGCAAGCGGCCGCTCGGCGGCCAAGGCCTCGGCGGCGCTCGCGGCCGCCGGCGCGCCGGGGGACGGCCCCGCCTCGGCGGCCACGAACTCGAGCGTGACCTCGCGTTGGAGGAGGTGCTGCACGGCGAGGCGGATGTCCTCGGCGAACCGCTCCTCGATGAAGTCCTTGGCGAAGGCGTTCGGCACGCCGACGACCATGACCGATCCGTAGAGGCCGACCGGCCGGCTGCGCCGCAGGTGCGTCTCGAACGTCGGCCGCGGCACGCGGTCCTGAAGGAGCGAGAGCGTGGCCGTCCAGACGGCCTCGAGATCCTCGGCGGCCACCGTCTCGCCCCCTCGACCGGCGCGTACCCGGGATTTTATCCACAAGGCCGGCGCGGCCGGAACCGCCTTTCGGATAGGCGGCGGAGCCGGGGCGGACCGTAGATGTAAAGGGACGGGCGGCCGCCGGTCGGCGGGAGGAGGCGCCGGAGCGGGCGTCGCGAGAGTTGTCCACAGAATTGTGCACATATGCAGGCGGGGCGGGCCGGACGGGGGCGAAGTGCGTCGAGACGCGGCGATTCGTGGCGGCGGGGCTGCGC
>JADGHG010000051.1 GCA_019689585.1 Clostridia bacterium | reverse complement strand
CTGCGGTGATCGACAGGGCCAGGCGCTCCGTGCTATAGTGCGAAAGCGCGTGCCCAGCATCTCCCGCGCGCGAATCCACACGCTCGTCGGGCCACCCGGCCGAAGGGCGGCCGGGTCGCCCCCGCGCGTCCGGGCGCGGAGAGCGGAGGCGGACCGGAAGGACGTGAGGCATGGCTGTCGTCGCGATGAAGCAGCTCCTCGAGGCCGGCGTCCACTTCGGCCACCAGACCCGCCGGTGGAACCCGAAGATGCGCCCGTACATCTTCACCGAGCGGAACGGCATCTACATCATCGACCTCCAGAAGACGGTGCGCCTGCTCGAAGAGGCGTACGAGTTCGTCCGCGAGGTCGCCCTGGCGGGCGGCCAGATCCTCTTCATCGGCACGAAGAAGCAGGCCCAGGAGACGATCGCCGAGGAGGCCGAGCGCTGCGGCATGCCGTACGTGAACCAGCGCTGGCTGGGCGGCATGCTGACCAACTTCCCCACGATCCGTAAGCGGCTTGCGCGGCTCGAGGAACTGGCCGCCATGGAGGAGACGGGCTACTTCGACCGCCTGGCCAAGAAGGAGGCGGCCCGGCTCCGGCACGAGCTCGAGCGCCTGCGCAAGTTCCTCGGCGGCATCCGCGGCCTCGACCGGCTCCCCTCGGCCGTGTACGTCGTCGACCCGCGCAAGGAGAACATCGCCGTCACCGAGGCCCGCAAGCTCGGCATCCCGGTCGTCGCCATCGCCGACACGAACTGCGACCCGGACGAGATCGACTACCCGATCCCCGGGAACGACGACGCCATCCGCGCCGTGCGGCTCATCACCTCGAAGATGGCCGACGCCGTCCTCGAGGGCCACCAGGGCGTCGACGTGACGGCGTAGCCCCGGGGCGCGAGGCAGCGCGAAAGGCGGTGCGACCGTGCCGGAAGTGACGGCGAAACTCGTGAAGGCGCTCCGGGATCGCACGGGCGCCGGCATGATGGAGTGCAAGCGGGCGCTCCTCGAGACGGGCGGCGACGAGGAGCGCGCGGTCGAATGGCTCCGCCAGAAGGGGCTCGCCCGGGCGGCGTCCCTCGCGGCCCGCACGGCCGAGGAGGGGCTCGTCGACTGCTACATCCACGCCGGGGGCCGCATCGGCGCCATGGTCGAGGTGGCCTGCGAGACCGACTTCGTCGCGAAGACGGACGACTTCCGGGAGCTCGTCCACGACGTGGCGATGCACGTCGCCGCCGCGAGCCCCCGCTACCTGCGCCGGGAGGAGGTCCCCCCGGAGGTCGTCGAAGCGGAGCGCCGGGTGCAGCTCGCGCGCGTGCGGGAGGAAGGCCGGCCGGAGCACGTCGCCGAGCGGATCGTCGCCGGCCGCATGGACAAGTTCTTCGCCGAGGTCTGCCTCGAAGAGCAGCCGTTCGTGAAGGACCCGTCGAAGACGGTGCGCGAGAGGGTGCAGGAGACGAGCGCGAGGCTGGGCGAGAAGGTCGAGATCCGACGGTTCGCCCGCTTCCAGGTGGGCGAGCGCTAGGCGTGCCGGAGGGGCCGAGACCGGCGTACCGGCGGATCGTCCTCAAGCTGTCCGGAGAGGCCCTGGCCGGTGAGCGCGGCTACGGGATCGATCCGGCCGTCGTCGACTTCATCGCGGGCGAGGTCCGCGAGGTGGCGGGGCTCGGCGTCCAGGTCGGCGTCGTCGTCGGGGCCGGCAACATCTGGCGGGGCGCAAGCGGCGCCCAAGAGGGCATGGACCGCGCGACGGCCGACTACATGGGGATGCTGGCGACGACGATCAACGCGCTCGCGCTTCAGGACGGGCTCGAGAAGATGGGCGTGGCGACCCGCGTGCAGACGGCGATCGAGATGCGCCAGATCGCGGAGCCGTTCATCCGCCGGCGCGCCGTGCGCCACCTCGAGAAGGGGCGCGTCGTGATCTTCGCCGCGGGCACGGGCAACCCGTACTTCACGACGGACACGGCCGCCGCGCTCCGCGCCGCCGAGATCGAGGCCGACGTGATGTTCAAGGCGACGAACGAGGAAGGCGTGTACGACGCCGACCCGCGCACGGACGGGGCGGCCCGCCTCCTCGCCCGCCTCACCTACCTCGACGTGCTCCGTATGGGGCTGCGCGTCATGGACTCGACGGCCGTCTCGCTCTGCATGGAGAACCGCATCCCGATCGTCGTCTTCAACCTCGCCCGGCGCGGGAACATCCGCCGCGCCGTGATGGGGGAGCCGATCGGCACGCGCATCGAAGGCCAGGGGGAGGGCGGGGAGGAGCGATGGACCAAGGAGACCTGACGGCCGTCTTCGAGGACGCCGAAGCGCGGATGAAAGGCGCGGTCGAGACGCTCCGGCGCGAGCTCGCCGGCCTTCGCGCCGGCCGCGCGAGCCCCGCGCTCCTCGACCGCGTCCGGGTCGACTACTACGGGGCGCAGCTTTCGGTGAACCAGCTCGCGACGATCACCGTCCCCGAGCCGCGCCTTCTCGTCATCCAGCCCTGGGACAAGACGCAGACGTCGGCCATCGAGAAGGCGATCCTGAAGGCCGACCTCGGGCTGGTGCCGTCGAGCGACGGGCAGGTGATCCGGCTCGTCGTGCCGCAGCTCACGGAGGAGCGCCGCCGCGAGCTCGTCCGGACGGCGCATCGGCTGGCCGAGGAGGCCCGCGTGGCCGTTCGGAACGTGCGGCGCGACGCGAACGACGTGATCCGGGAACTCGCGCGCGACGGGGACGTCTCGGAGGACGAGGCCGGGCGCGCCGAGGAGCGCATCCAGAAGCTGACGGACCGGTACGTACAGGAGATCGGTCGGCTCCTCGCCCAGAAGGAAGCCGAGATCGCGGAGGTATAGCCCGTGGAGCCCGACGTGCTGCTTCTCCCCCCGGCCTCGGCGCGCTCGGCCTGCGAGGGGCGGGGTCTGGCCGTCCGGGTGACGTGGGTCGACGAGCGCCGGGACCGCGACCGGCCGGCCGCTTGGCGCGTCGTGCGCGCGATCCCGGCGGGCGACGGCGTGGAACTCCTCGCCGCCGCCTTCCCCAAGGCAGAGGACGGCGCCCTTCGGGACGACGGGCGCGCCGAGGGCGTGGCCGACGGGTGACGGCGCGCCCGGCGCGGCCCGAGGACGAGCCCTGGCGGGCCGCCGGCCTCGACCCGCGCAAGCTGCCGCGCCACGTCGCGATCATCATGGACGGCAACGGCCGCTGGGCCGAGCGGCGCAACCTGCCCCGCTCGGAGGGCCACCGGGCCGGGACCGAGGCGGTCCGCCGCGTCATCCGTGCGAGCGCCCCGATCGGGCTTTCGGCGCTCACCCTCTACGCCTTCTCCACGGAGAACTGGAAACGGCCGAGCCAGGAGGTCGAGTCGCTCTGGCGGCTCGTGCCCGAGGTGTTCGAGCGGGACCTGCCCGAGATCCGCGAGGCGGGCGTGCGCGTGCGCGTCGTCGGCGACCGCGGCGGGCTGCCCGAGGAGGTGCGGACGGCGGTAGCCCGGGCCGAGGCCGAGACGGCGGCCAACACCGGCATGGTCGTGACCTTCGCCATCAACTACGGCGGGCGCGACGAGATCGTGCGGGCCGCCCGCCGGCTCGCGATCGAGGCCAAGGCGGGGGCGATCGACCCGACCGCCATCGACGAGGCTGCGCTGGCCGCCCGCCTCGACACGGCCGGTCTGCCCGAGCTCGACCTTCTCGTGCGTACGGGCGGCGAGATGCGCGTGAGCAACTTCCTCCTCTGGGAGCTCGCCTACGCCGAGTTCGTCAGCGTACCCGTGCTCTGGCCCGACTTCACGGCCGACGACCTCTACCGGGCCCTCGCGGAGTACCAGCGCCGGGACCGGCGGTTCGGCGGCGTCGCGACATGACGGAGCTCACGCTGCGGGTCCTCACGGTCCTCGTCGGGCTCCCGATCGTGCTGGCCGCCGTCTACGTCGGCGGCTGGGCCGTCACGGCGCTTGCTGCGGCCGCCTCCGTCCTCGCCGCGATCGAGTTCCAGCCGGCGGCCCGGGCCGCCTGGGGCGCCTACTGGCCGCTGCCGGGCATCCTGGCGGGGCTGGCCGTCGTCCTGGCCTCGGGCCGGTTCGGGCTCGAGGGCTGGCGGGACGCGGTCGTCGCGAGCCTCCTCGGCCTCGCCGCCTGGGCCGTCCTGCGGGGCGCCCGGCGCGGACCCGAACCGGCGCTGCGCGCCTGGTCGGCGACGACGGCCTACGTGCTGACGGCGCCCGCGCTGTATGCGTTCATGCCGCTCCTGCGTAGCCATGGAAGGCCGGCCTTGCTCTGGCCGCTCGCCGTCGTGTGGGTCGGCGACGCCGTGGCCTACTTCGCCGGCCGCGCCTTCGGCCGCCGTCCGCTCGCCGCGGAGCTGAGCCCGGGCAAGTCGTGGGAAGGGTTTCTCTGCGGGCTCGTCGCCGCGGCCGCGGCCGGGTACGGCTTCGCCTGGCTCGCAGGGCTCGACCCCGTCGCGACCGCATGGCAGAGCGGCCTGCTCTCGGTCGCGGGTCTCTTCGGAGACCTCTTCGAATCGGCCTTCAAGCGCACGGCCGGCGCGAAGGACTCGGGCCGCCTCCTTCCCGGCCACGGGGGCGTGTGGGACCGGTTCGACAGCCTGGCCTTCGCGCTTCCGGTGGCCCTCTGGTTCGAAGGGACCTGGCCCTCGTGAGGCGGTCCCCGGCACAGGAGGCCCAGAGTGCGCGTATACGTGCGGGCGGCCGCCGCCTTCGCGGCCTCGTGGCTTCTCACGACGCGCCTCGGCTGGCTCGTGGCGCCGGTCGTCGTCGGCCTCTTCCTGGCGGCGGCGATCGAACCCCTCGTGGCACGGCTCGAGGCCTGGGGGCTCCCGCGGGCGCAGGCGGCCCCGTCCGCGTTCGCGGTGGGCGTCCTCGCCCTCGGCCTTCTCGCGGCCCTGGCCTTCCGCCTCGGGGTGGCCGAGCTGGCGCAGCTCGTCTCGGACCTTCCGGGATGGTACGGGCGACTCGAGACGGTCGCGGGCGGCTGGCTCCTGCGGCTCTCGGAGTCGTCGCAGGGGCTCCCGGCCTGGCTCCTCGCCGAGCTGCCGCACGCCCTCGGCCCGGCCGTCTCCTGGGCCGAGCGGGCGGGGGAGGCGCTCCTCGCCGCGGCCGAAGGACTCGTCCTCTCCGGCTTCTCGCGGCTTCTCCTCGCCCTCTTCGTCGGCGGCCTCCTGGGCTTCTTCCTCAGCAAGGACGCCTCGGCCCTCCGCGCCACGCTCGCGCGGGGGCTGCCGCCCGGCTGGCGTCCGGCTGCGCGCCACGCGGGGGAGCGGGCCGTGTCCCTCGCCCGCTCGCTCCTTCTCGCCTCACTGGGCTCGGCGTGCCTCACGTTCGCCTTCGTGTCGCTGGCCCTTTGGCTCCTCGGGGCGCCGATGCCGGTCCTCGCGGGCTTCGTGGCCGCCCTGCTCGACCTCTTGCCGCTCTTCGGCCCGGGCCTTCTCCTCCTCCCGTGGTCGGCCGTCCTTCTCGTCCTCGGGAACGGGGCCGGCGCGCTCGCGATCCTGGCCGTCTGGCTGGGGGCGGGGGCGCTGCGGCTCTGGTTCGCCGCCCGGATCGCGACCGACGACCTCCGCGTCCACCCGGCGATCGTCGTCTACGCCCTCTACGCGGGGGTCCTCTTCCTCGGACCGGCCGGGCTGGTCGCGGTTCCGCTCGCGATCGTGTTCATCCGCACCCTGGAGGAGATGGGGGCGCTCCGCTGGGAGTAGGCGGCCGCGCCCGGTGGAGCGGTCACGAGGGCGGGACGGGCCGATGAAGCGCGTCGTCGTCGTCGGCGCAAGCGGCAGCATCGGCCGGCAGACGCTCGAGGTCGCGCGGGCGCGGCGCGACCGGATCCGGGTCGTGGGCCTCGCGGCGCTCCGGGACGACGCCTTCCTCGTGGAGGCGGCGAGGGCCTTCGACGTCGCCGCGCTCGCGTTCGCCGACGCCGAGGCGGCCCGCCGCGCCGAGGCTCGGCTCCGCTCCCTCGGCCAGGGCGACGTCCGCGTCGAGGGGGGTCCGGGGGCCGTGGCGCGGCTTGCGGCCTGGCCCGAGGCCGACCTGGTCGTCTCGGCCGCGTGGGGGGCGGCCGGCCTCGAGGCGACGCTCGCCGCACTCGAGGCCGGTCACGACGTGGCGCTCGCCAACAAGGAGTCGCTCGTCGTCGGGGGCGAGCTCGTCGTCCGGCTGGCCCGCGCGCGGGGGGCGCGCCTCCTCCCCGTCGACAGCGAGCACAGCGCCGCCTTTCAGCTCTGGCAGGGGCGCGCGCACGAGATGCGGCGCCTCTGGCTGACGGCGTCGGGCGGCCCCTTCCACGGCCGCCCGCGCCAAGAGCTCGAGCAGGCGAGGCCGGCCGAAGCCCTGCGCCCCCCGACCTGGCGGATGGGCGCGCGCATCACGGTCGACTCGGCCACGCTCTTCAACAAGGGCCTCGAGGTGATCGAGGCCCACTGGCTCTTCGGCCTCCCGTACGAGGCGATCGAGGTCGTCGTCCACCCCGAGAGCCGCGTGCACGCGATCGCGGAGCTGAAGGACGGATCGTTCCTCGCGCACGTCGGCCCGCCCGACATGCGCCTTCCCATCCAATACGCCCTGTCCTGGCCCGAGCGCTGGGAGCCGGCGGTCGAGCCCGAGCCGCCGACCGGCTGGGGGGCCTTGCGATTCCAGCCGGTCGACCGGGAGGCGTTTCCGGCCCTCGATCTCTGCTACGAGGCCGGCCGCCGGGGCGGCACCGCCCCGGCGGCCCTGAACGCCGCCAAGGAGGAAGCCGTCCTGGCCTTCCTCGCGGGGCGGATCCCCTTGGGCGAGGTCGTGCGCACGGCCGAGGAGGCGCTCCGTCGGGTCGCCTGGCGGCCGGCGACCCGGGAGGCGCTCCTTCTGGCGGATGCCGAGGCGCGGGCTCTCGCCCGCGAACGGATCGCGCGCTGCGAAGGGTATGCTCGAGGCGAAGAGGGGGCGCGGCCTTGACCTGGCTCGCCGTCGTCCTCGTCCTGGGCGGGCTCATCTTCGCGCACGAGCTCGGCCACTTCCTCGTCGCGAAGGCGAAGGGCGTCCAGGTGGACGAGTTCGCGCTCGGCTTCGGGCCGCTCATCCTCGGCGCTCGCAAGGGCGAGACGCTGTACAGCCTGCGCCTTCTCCCGCTCGGGGGCTTCGTCCGCATGGCCGGGATGTACCCCGAGGGCCGGCTGCCGCCCGACGAGCGGCTCGCCGCCCCCGGGGCCGAGGGGGTGCCCGTGGCGCCCGGGCGCGGCTTCTCCGACAAGCCGGTCGGCGCGCGCATGGCGATCATCGCGGCCGGCCCGGCCATGAACGTGTTCGTCGCCGTCCTCCTCTTCGTCGTCGCGTACGGCTGGATCGGCATCCCGACGCCGGACCTCACCGTCTCCCGGCTCGTGCCCGGCTACCCGGCCGAGGCGGCCGGCATCGCCCCGGGCGACCGGATCGTCGCCATCGACGGGACGCGGCTCCACACCTGGCAGGACCTGCAGGAGGCGGTGCAGCCGGCCGCCGGCCGCGAGCTGCAGGTCGACGTCGAGCGGAGGGGCCGGCGGCTCGTCTTCCGGGTGACGCCGCGCGAGGAGGGCGGGGTGGGCGTCATCGGCGTGTACCCGGAGCTCGTGACGACGCGGTATTCCCCCCTGCGCGCGGTCGGGGCCGGACTCGCCGACACGGTCGCCGTCGTCTCGGGGTGGTTCGTCGGCATCGCGGCCATCTTCACGGGGCACGGGGCGGGAGGCATCATGGGCCCGGTCGGGATCGCCGACACGATCGCCGAGGCGAGCCGCACGGGGCTCGTCAACGTGCTGGTGCTGGCGGCCGTCATCAGCATCAACCTGGGCCTTGTGAACATCCTGCCGATCCCGGCCCTCGACGGCAGCCGGCTCGCCTTCCTCGCCTGGGAGGCGGTGCGCGGCCGGCCGGTCGACCCGGAGAAGGAAGGCTTCGTCCACTTCGTCGGCTTCGCGCTCCTCATCCTCCTCATCCTCGTCGTCACCTTCCACGACGTCCTGCGCATCGCGGGCGGCTGACGGCGCCCTCCCGCGCGCGAGGTGCTAGGATGGGGGGCGGCTCGGGGAGGCCGATCGGCGTGTCATCCGAGGCGGACGGCAAAAAGGACGTGCGGGCGGGGCTCCAGGTGCGCGGCGGGGGGCCGGTCTCGGCCCAAGGGCCGAGCCCGCGGCCGAGGCGCCCGACGCGCCCGGTCAAGGTCGGGCCGGTCGTGATCGGCGGCGGAGCACCCGTCAGCGTCCAGACGATGACGAAGACGGATACGCGCGACGTCCAGGCCACGATCGACGAGATCCGCCGCCTTCACATCGCCGGCGCCGACCTCGTCCGGCTCGCCGTGCCCGACCGCGAGGCCGCCAAGGCGCTCCGCGCCATCGTGCGCCAGAGCCCGCTCCCGATCGTCGCCGACATCCACTTCCACTATCAGCTGGCGCTCATGGCCCTCGAGGCCGGCGTACAGAAGCTGCGCCTCAACCCCGGGAACATCGGCGGGCCGGAGCGCGTCCGCGCCGTCGTGCGCGAGGCCAAGGCGAGGGGCGTGCCGATCCGCATCGGCGTGAACGCGGGTTCGCTCGAGAAGGACCTCCTTTCGGCGCACGGGCGCGTGCCGGAGGCGCTCGTCGAGAGCGCCGAGCGGCACGTGAAGATCCTCGAGGACATGGACTTCCACGACATCGTCGTCTCGCTCAAGGCCTCGGACGTGCCGACGATGGTGCGCGCGTACGAGCTCATGGCCGAGCGCTCGCCCTATCCGCTCCACCTCGGCGTCACCGAGGCCGGGCCCGGCTTGGCCGGCACGGTGAAGAGCGTCGCCGGCATCGCGCACCTCCTGCTCGAGGGGATCGGCGACACGATCCGCGTGTCGCTCACGGAGGAGTCGGCCGAGGAGGTCCAGGTCGGGCTCGAGATCCTCTACGCCCTCGGGCTCCGCACGAAGACGCTCGAGATCGTGGCCTGCCCCTCCTGTGGCCGTTGCGAGATCGACCTCTTCGCCGCCGTGCGCGAGGCCGAGCGGCAGCTCCAGGACCTGAAGGCGCCGGTCAAGGTGGCGATCATGGGCTGCGTCGTGAACGGCCCGGGCGAGGCCCGCGAGGCGGACGTCGGCGTGGCGGGCGGGAACGGCTACGCCGTCCTCTTCAAGAAGGGCCGCATGGAGCGGCGCGTGACCGAGGCCGAGATGATCCCGGCGCTCGTCGCGGAAGTGCGCCAGATCGCGGAGGAGAAGGCGCGGGCGGGCGCCTAGCCCGCCCCCTGCGCCCGTTCCGGCCCCGCCGCCGCACCCGCCACCTGCTCGACGAAGGCCTCGACCTCGTTCGGCCACTTGGCCTCGCGGCTGTACAGCCGGTCGACCAGCCGGCCGCCCTCGAAGACGAGGAGCGTGGGGATGCCGCGGATGTCGAAGCGGGCGGCGACCTCCATCGCCTCTTCCGTGTCGACGTCGGCGAACGTGAGGTTCGGGTGGCGCTCGGGCAGGGCCTTGAGCGTCGGCTCGATCCTGCGGCAGTCGGTGCACCAGGGCGCGTGGAAGGCGACGACGACCGGCGTGCGGGCGGCGTGGAGGAAGCCGTCGAACGTCTCGTCGGTGAGGTGGGTCATGCCCACGGGGACCACCTCCGGGAGCGGAGAACGTGATGGGCTATTTATACCCCAGAACCGCCAGCTTACGCGACCGACCGGGGCCCCGTGAGCCCCGGCACGATATGGTACGATGCTGGCGATGCGCGCCTCGCGCCTCTTCTTCCGGACCCTGCGCGAAGACCCGGCGGACGCGGAGATCGCGAGCCACCGGCTGATGGTCCGCGCCGGGCTCATCCGCAAGGTGACCTCCGGCATCTACGCCTACCTCCCGCTCGGCCAGCGCGTCGTCCGTAAGGTGGCGGACATCGTGCGCGAGGAGATGGACCGGGCCGGCGCCCAGGAAGTCGGGCTGCCGATCGTCCAGCCGGCCGAGATCTGGCGCCAGACGGGGCGCTGGTTCGAGTACGGCCCCGAGATGTGGCGCCTTACGGACCGGCACGGGCGCGAGTACGCGCTGGGGCCGACCCACGAGGAAGTCGTGACGACGCTCGTCGCGGGGGAGGTCACCTCCTTCCGCCAGCTGCCCGTCAACCTCTACCAGATCCAGAACAAGTTCCGCGACGAGGTGCGGCCGCGCTTCGGCGTGATGCGGGCGCGCGACTTCGTCATGAAGGATGCCTACTCGTTCGACGTCGACGAGGCCGGCATGGCGGCCTCGTACGCCGCCATGCGCCGCGCCTACACGCGCGTCTTCCACCGCGTCGGCCTCGACTTCCGCCCCGTCGAGTCGGACTCGGGCGCGATCGGGGGCAAGGTCTCGGAGGAGTTCATGGCGCTCGCCGACTCGGGCGAGGCGTCGCTCGTCGTGTGCGAAGCCTGCGGATACGCCGCGAACGTCGAGCGCGCGGAGGGCGTGCCCACCCCCCAGGAGGACGCGGGTCCCGAGCCCGAGAAACCGCTCGAGAAGATCCGGACGCCCGGCGTGCGCACGATCGAGGAGCTCGTCCGCGGGCACGGGGTGCCGATCCGCCACACGGCGAAGATCCTCTTCTACCACGCGAGCTACCTCGGCGAGGGCGGCCCGGGCCGGCGGGAGCTCGTCGCCGCCCTCGTGCGGGGCGACCGGCAGCTGAACGAGGTCAAGCTGAAGAACCTGCTCGGCGCGCTCTCGGTCGAGCTCGCGCCCGAGGACGAGGTGCGAAGGCGGACGGGCGCGCCCTTCGGCTCGGCCGGGCCGGTCGGGCTTGCGGGCGTCGACCGGCTCGTCGCCGACCACGAGGTGGCGCTCGGGCGGAACTTCGCCGTCGGGGCGAACGAAGAGGACCGTCACTACCTGAACGCCAACGCCGGTCGCGACTTCCGCCCCACCGAGACGGCCGACCTGCGCGCGGTCGCGGCGGGCGACCCCTGCCCCCGCTGCCGGAGCCCGCTCGCGGGGCGGCGGGGCATCGAGGTCGGCCAGATCTTCCAGCTCGGGACCCGCTACAGCACCCAGCTCGGCGCCTACTTCACGGCCGAGGACGGAACCCGGCGTCCGGCCTGGATGGGCTGCTACGGGATCGGCGTGACGCGCACGGCGGCGGCGGCCATCGAACAGCGCCACGACGCGTACGGGATCGTCTGGCCCATCTCGATCGCCCCCTTCGAGGTCGCCGTCGTGCCGGTCCACGTCGACGACGAAGCCCAGCGCCATGCGGCCGAGGAGATCTACCGGACGCTCCTTGCGGCCGGCGTCGAGGCGCTCGTCGACGACCGGCCCGAGCGGCCGGGCGTCAAGTTCGCCGACGCGGACCTCGTCGGCTTCCCGGTGCGGGTGACGGTCGGCGAGCGCGCCCTCGCCGAAGGGTCCGTCGACGTGACGGACCGGGCGACGCGCGAGACGGTGCGGGTACCGCTTCCCCAGGCGGCCGAGCGCGTGGTCGAGCGCGTCCGCCAGGCCAGGCGGGAGCTGGCTCTCAGGGCCGACCGGGCCGAGGCGGCCCTCGAGGCCCAGGCCGCCGGGTAGCGCCGGGCGGCCGGGGGAGGGGAGGGCCCTGTCGGTCGCGGCGGTGATCCCCGCGTACAACGAGGAGCGCACGCTCGGCGAGATCGTCCGCACCGTGCGCCAGAGCGGGCTCGTCGACCGCGTCGTCGTCATCAGCGACGGCTCGACCGACCGTACGGCCGCCTGCGCCCGCGAGGCCGGGGCCGAGTGCCTCGAGCTCGAGCAGAACGTCGGCAAGGGCGGGGCGATGAAGGCCGGGATCGACGTGGCCGACGCCGACGTCTTCCTCTTCCTCGACGCCGACCTGATCGGGCTCACGGTCGAGCACGTGCGGGCGCTCTTGCTCCCGGTGCTGGAAGGGCAGGTCGAGATGACGCTCGGCGTGTTGCGCAAGGGCCGCGCGGCGACCGACCTGGCCCAGGCCGTCGCGCCCTACCTGACGGGTCAGCGCGCCGTGCGCCGATCGGTGCTCCAGGCCGTCTCCGGGCTCGAGACGGCCCGCTTCGGGGTCGAGGTCGCCCTCACGCGCCACATCCGCGAGCACCGCATCCCCGTGCGCGAGGTGGTGCTCGAAGGCGTGACGCACCGCATGAAGGAGGAGAAGTTCGGCCTCCTGCGCGGCTTCCTCGCGCGCCTCAAGATGTACTGGGAGATCGCCAAGTACACGTCGCAGGCGAGGGGTTGAGGTGTCCCCGGGCGAGGTGGCGCTGCGCCTCATGTTCGCGACCGTCCTGGGGGCCGCCATCGGCTGGGAGCGCGAGCGGAAGAACCACCCGGCCGGGCTGCGCACGCACATCCTCGTCTCGCTCGGCTCGGCCCTCGTCATGCTCGTCTCGATCGGGGCCGCCCGGGCGGCCGGGGGCGCGAGCGCCGACCCGACGCGCATCGCCGCGCAGGTCGTGAGCGGGATCGGCTTCCTCGGCGCGGGCACGATCCTGCGCGAAGGGCTGACGATCCGGGGGCTCACGACGGCCGCGAGTCTCTGGCTCGCGGCCGGGCTCGGGCTCGCGGCCGGGGCCGGCTTCTACCTCGAGGCCTCGCTCGCCACCGCGATCGGGCTCGTCACGCTCGCGATCTTCTCGACGGTCGAAGACCGGCTCTTCGGCCCGGTCCGGGCGGCCAGGCTCACGGTCGCCGTCCGGGACGAGCCGGGACAGCTCGGCCGCGTGGCCGAGGTGCTCGGCCGTCACCGGGTCGACATCCGCCAGGTCCACCTCGAGTCGCAGGGGGAGGAGGAAGTCGAGATCTCGCTCACGCTCCGCGCCGAGCCGGGCGCCGACGTCGAAGGGGCCGTGCGCGAGCTCGCGTCGCTTCCGGGGCTCCGCCAGATCCGTCGCGAATGAACGACGCCTCCCGACGCCTCCGGGTGAAGGTCGGCTTCGCCGGCGCGCCCCTCGGCCGCCTTGCGCCCGGCGCGTCCGAGGCGTGGCCCGAGGGCGCGGAGGTGCGGGAGCTGGCCTTCGAGCTGGGCGAGGGCCGCCTGGTCGTGCGCCTCTCGGGCGAAGCCCCAGAGGGCCCCGACGCCTCCCGGCTCGCGCGCGCCCTCGGACGCGAGCTCGGGCTTCAGGTCGAGCTCGCCGGAACGAGGCCTGTCACTTATACACATCA
>JADGHG010000050.1 GCA_019689585.1 Clostridia bacterium | reverse complement strand
CGTGGCCGTCGTCGGCGGCGGCGACTCCGCGCTCACCGAGGGCATGTACCTCACGCGCGTCACCGACGGCGTGACGATCATCCACCGGCGGGACGAGCTCCGGGCGGCGAAGGAGATCCAGGCGCGGGCGTTCAAGAACCCGAAGATCGACTGGATCTGGTCGACGCAGGTCGTGGCCGTCGAGGGCGACGGGGCCGTGAGGGGCTTGCGCCTCAAGGACCTCAAGACGGGCGAGGAGTCGTTCCTCGAGGTGGGGGGCGTCTTCATCTACATCGGCATGGTGCCGAACAGCGAGTTCCTGCGCGGCACGGTCGAGCTCGACGGACGGGGCTACGTCGTGACCGACGCCGCGCTGCGCACCTCGGCCGAGGCGGTGTGGGCCGTGGGCGAGGGCTGCACGGCGGCCCTCGAGGTGGAAGCCTACCTCGCGCGCCTCGACGCCGGCGAGGCGCCGGAGTGGCGGCCGGCGCGCGAAGAGGAGGGTGTGCCATCGCAAAAGTAGAGGGGCTGGACTCGGATCTCCTTGCCGCCTACGAGCGCTACGTGAACGGCTCGATGGCTCGGCTCATGCGCTTCATGGGGGTCGACGTCTACGAGGTCGAGGCCCACGGGGCCGAGGTGCGGACGAGCGACGGCTCGACCTACCTCGACATGGGCGGCTACGGCGTCTTCTTCCACGGCCACTCGCACCCGAAGGTCGTCGCCGCCGTGCGGGAGCAGGCCGGGCGGCTCGCGCTCTCGACGCGGCTTCTGCCGAACCGCGAGCAGGTGCTCCTCTGCGCGCGGCTCGCCGAGTCGTTGCCGGGCGACCTCGAGTACACGTTCCTCTGCAACTCCGGCACCGAGGCGGTCGAGGCGGCGCTCAAGCTCGCGCGCATGGCGACCGGCCGCACGGGTGTCGTCGCGACGGAAGGCGCCTTCCACGGCAAGACGTTCGGCTCGCTCTCGGCCACGGGCAAGGAGATGTACCGGACGCCGTTTGCGCCGCTCGTCCCCGGCTTCACCCACGTGCGGTACGGGGACGCCGACGCCGTCGCGCAAGTCGTCGGGCCCCACACGGCGGCCGTCATCGTCGAGCCCATCCAGGGCGAAGGCGGCGTGAACGTGCCGCCGCCCGACTACCTCCCGCGGCTTCGCGAGATCTGCGACCGGGCGGGGGCGCTCCTCGTCGTCGACGAGGTGCAGACCGGCGTCGGTCGCACGGGCCGCATGTGGGCCATCGAGGAGTCGGGCGTCGTGCCCGACATCGTGACGAGCGGGAAGTCGCTCGGCGGCGGCGTCGTGCCCATCGGCGCCATGACGGCGCGGCGCGACGTCTTCCGGCCCTTCGACGAGAACCCCCTCATCCACACCTCGACCTTCGGCGGCAACCCGCTCGCGAGCGCGGCCGGCGTGGCGGCCCTCGAGGCGATCGAGGAGGAGGGGCTCCTCGAGCGGGCGCGCGAGCTCTCCGCGCTCGCCTTCGCCCGAGCCGAGGCGGTCCGGCGCGAGTTCCCCGAGGCGGTGGCCGACGTGCGCGGGCGCGGGCTCCTCATCGGAATCGAGTTCGTCGACGAAGGCGTGGGCGGCGCCGTCATCGCGGGGCTTCTCGCGCGCAAGGTCATCTGCGTCCACTCGCTCAACCACCCTCGTGTCATGCGGCTGATGCCGCCGGCGGTGGCGCGGCCGGAGCAGGTCGAGACGGCGTTCGAGGCGCTCGCCGAGGCCGTGCGCGAAGCCGCCCGGATGCTGGCGTAGATCGGGGGGAGGCCCGGTGCCGAGCGTCGTCGTCTCGGAAGACGTGCGCGCGCCGCGCGAGGAGGTGTACCGGCTGGCGAAGAACGTGCCGGCGATCGCCGACTACGCCGAGCCGGTCCGCTCGATCCGCGTCGTCGAGGAGGGGCCGGGCTACCTCGTCACCGCGTGGGAGGTCGCCTTCCAGGGGCGGCTTCTGCGCTGGACGGAGCGGGACGAGTTCGACGACGCCGCGTGCGTGATCCGCTACCGGCAGATCGCAGGCGACCTCGCCAAGTTCGAAGGCGACTGGACGTTCGAGGAGGCGGACGGCGTCACGCGCGTCACGCTGCGCGTCGACTTCGACCTCGGCATCCCCATGCTGGCCGGGCTCCTCAACCCGGTCGCGACGGCGCTCACGCGCCGCTCGTCGGAGGCGATCGTCCGCGCGGTGCGCCTGCAGGCGGAGGCGGGCGCCGGGTGACGGGGCTTCCGGCCGAGCTTCTCGCTCTCCGCCAGGCCGTGCGCGAGCTCGCCGAGTCGCGCATCGCCCCGCGCGCGGCCGAGGTCGACCGCACGGCCCAGTTCCCCTGGGACTACGTGGAGGCGCTTCGCCAACACGACCTCTTCCGCGTGGGCCTGCCCGAGGCGTACGGCGGCCTGGGGCTCGGCCTCCTCGGCGCCGCCCTCGTGACGGAGGAGCTCTCGCGCATCGACGCCGTGGCCGGGCTCCTCGTGGCGGTGCAGGAGCTCGGCACGCTCCCGATCGTGCTCGCGGGGAGCGAGGAGCAGAAGAAGGAGTTCCTCCCCCGCTGCGCGAGCGGCGAATGCCTCGCCGCCTTCGGGCTCACCGAACCCGAGGCCGGCTCGGACGCGGCAGCCGGCCGCACGCGGGCGGTGCGGCGCGGGGACGAGTACGTCCTCGACGGCATGAAGCACTTCGTGACGAACGCGGGCGTGGCCGGCGTCTACGTCGTCTTCGCCCACACCGACCCCGCGGCCGGGGCGCGCGGGATGAGCGCCTTCATCGTCACCTCGGACACGCCCGGCTTCGCGGTCGGACGCCTCCAGCACAAGATGGGCATCCGCGGCTCGACGACGGGCGAGCTCCTCTTCGACGGCGCGCGCGTGCCCCGAAGCCGGCTTCTCGGCCGCGAAGGCGACGGCTTCCGCATCGCCATGGCCACGCTCGACCGCTCCCGCACGACGATCGCCGCGCAGGCGGTCGGCATCGCGCAAGGGGCCCTCGACTACGCCCTCGCCTACGCCCGCGAGCGGCGCCAGTTCGGCCGGCCCATCGCCGAGTTCGAGGGCCTGCAGTTCATGCTCGCCGACATGGCCACGCGCACCGAGGCGGCGCGGCAGCTCCTTTACGCCGCGTGCGCGCGGCTCGACGAAGAAGGGGAGGGGCTCGCGCGCCTTCCGGCCGAGGCGAGCCGCCTCTCGGCGATGGCGAAGCTCTTCGCGTCGGACACGGCCATGCAGGTCACGACCGATGCCGTGCAGGTGCTGGGGGGGTACGGCTACATGGTCGAGCACCCGGTGGAGCGGATGATGCGCGACGCCAAGATCACCCAGATCTACGAGGGCACGAACCAGATCCAGCGGCTCGTCGTCGCGCGCTCGCTCCTCGAGACGCTCGGGGTGGCGCGGTGACGGCGAGCGCCGACGCACTCTGGCGCGCCGCGATCGCGGCCGGCCCCGAGGGCGCGGCCGAGGCCGTCGTGCGCGCGCTCGTCGACGGGGGGCTCTCGGCGCGCGCCGCCCTCTACGCCTGGGACGGACGCCTCTGGCGCCTGCGCGCCGCGGCCGGGCCGGCCGCGGGCGAAGTGCCGGCCACCCTCGTGCACTCGGCGCCGCGCGCGCCCGGCCGCGCGCCGTCGGGGGCGGGGGAGGTGCGGCGGGCGTCCGCCTGGGGCGGCCACGTGGCGCTCCGGCTCTGGGGCGCCGACGATGACGAGCGTGAAGACGCCGCCCCGCCGGACGGCCAGGCGGCCCGCTCCGCCTTCGAAGCCGAGCTCGACCGCGTGCTCGCGCTCCTCGCCTGCGCCGAGGCCTGCCGCGCGGCAGGGCGCGAGGTCGACGGCGAGGTCGACCGCCTGACGGGCCTTCTCTCTTCGCTCGGCGCGCGCCGCCGGCTCGACCTCGAGGTCTCGCGCGCCCGGCGCCTGCGCCAGCCGGTCGCGCTCGTGCATCTGGCCGTGCGCTCGCCGGGCTCGGCGGCCGGCCTGCGCGAGCGCCTCGAGTGCGAGGTGGCGCGCATCGCGCGGGCCGTCATCCGCGACACCGACGTCGCCTGCCGAGAGGGCCCGGAGGAGTTCCTCGTCATCCTGCCGGGGAGCGACGCCTCGGGCGCCGAGCGCGTCACCTCCCGCTGGGCCCGGCGCATCCGCGACTTCGCGCGCAAGGAGCTCCCGGGCCTCGAGGTCGTGGTGACGGCCGGCATCGGCGACCTGCCGGCCGATGCCAGCGACGCGGCCGGGCTCCTGGCCGCGGCCCACCGGGCGCTCTACCTCGCCGAGCTTGCGGGCGGCAACTGCGTGCGACTCGCGCGGGCGGAGGCGGAAGGGACGTGAACCGCGCCCCGGCGGCCGACGGCGTCGCGCGCTTTGCGGCCCGGCTCGGCGACGAGTGGAAGATCCTCATCCTGCGCGACCTGGCCCGCGGCCCGCGCCGCTTCAGCGAGCTCGAGCGCAACGTGCCCGGCATCTGCCCGCGCACGCTCTCCCAGAGGCTGCGGAGCTTGCAGGAGGACCGGCTCGTCGTCCGTCGCGCGCGCAAGGAGCCGCCTGCCCGGGTCGAGTACGAGCTCAGCGAGCGCGGCCGGCGGCTCGTGCCGCTCATCGAGATGATGCGGGACTACGGCGAACGCTGGCTCTAGGCCGCGGGACGGGCGGCCTGCCAGCCCCAGGCCGCGAAGGCGACGAGCGCGAGGACGGCCGCCGCGCCGAGAAGGCGCAACGAGCCGCGCCCCCGCTCGCCCGGGGCGCCGAGCGCGAGCGCGAGGGCGACGCCGGCCGCCAGCCCGCCGACGTGCGCGTAGTTGTTGACGGTGCGGCTCAAGAGGAAGCCGTAGGCGAGGTTCGCCAGGATCGGCACGAGCACGGCCCGCACCCCGCGCCAGCGGAGCTCGCCCGGCACGAGCGTGGCGGCGTAGAGGAGGGCGCCGAGGAGCCCGAAGAGCGCGCCCGAGGCGCCGACCGTGACGGCCGGCCTTCGGTCGAGGAGGAGCTCGGCCAGGGAGCCGCCGAGGCCGGAGCCGAAGTAGAGGGCGAGGAGGCGGAGCGGTCCGAAGACGGCCTCGGCCTCGCGGCCGAGGATGGCGAGCGCCCAGACGTTGACGACGAGGTGCAGCCAGCCGAAGTGGAGGAAGAGCGGGGTCACAAGACGCCACCACTCGCCGGCCCACACCAGCTCGCGCACCTCGGCGCCGTAGCGGACGAGCGCGGCGATGTCGGTCGTGCCGCCGTGGGTCGCGACGTAGGTCCACGTCGCGACCGTGGCGGCGGCGAGCGTCCAGGTGACGACGGGCCGCGAGCGGCGGGGGAGGTGCCCCGTCAACGCCCGGCCCCCTTTCGCGCGATAACCTTACCAGGAGGTCGTGGAGGCCGGTGCCCGACTGGCTCGACGCTCGGATCGGTCTCGGCGACACGTTCTCGCTCCTGCGCGCCCTCGAGGAGGCGTCCGCGCGCGAGGGCTGGGCGCAGGTGCTCTGCGTCGACATCGACCGGCTCTCCGGCGTGAACCGGAGGGCCGGCTTCGCCGCGGGCTCGCAGTCGCTGGGAGACCTGGCCCGGCTCCTCGCCGCGCTCGCGCCGGGCGGAAGCGCCTACCGGCTGGGGGCGGACGAGTTCTACTGGCTCAGGGTCGCGGGCGAACCGGGCGAGGGCGAGCTCGTGCGCCTCGCCGAGCGCCTGCGCCGCGACTTCGCGGCCACGATGCGCCGGCGCGGCCTCGACCTCACCGTCTCGGTCGGCATCCTCGAGGCGGAGCTGCCGACCCCCTGCGGCCGGCTCCTCGCCCTCCCGCACTACGCCGTGGCGCGGGCCAAGGCGCAGGGCGGGAACCGCGTCGTCGACGGCGAACCGGTCGACGACCTCCCCGAGTCGACCTACGCGCTCGTGACGAGCCTCGTCGTCAAGATGAACGACAGCGCCCGCTCGACCGAGGCGGCGCGGCTCGAAGCCTTCACCGACGCCATCACGCGCCTTCCCAACCACCGGGCCGGGCGCGCCATGCTCGAGCGGGTCGTCGAGGCCGCCGCCCGGGAGGGGCGGCGGGCCGGCATCATCTTCGTCGACGGCGACGGGCTCCGGCTCTACAACGAGATGGGCTACGAGGCGGGGAACCGCATGATCCGCGAGCTCTCCGAGATCATGCGGCGATCGCTGCGCGAGGACGACTTCATCGCGCGCTGGCTCTCGGGCGACGAGTTCCTCATCATCGTCCGCGGCGCCGACGCGCAGGCCGCCTGCCTCGCGGCCGAGCGCATCCGGGGCGCCGTGGAGACGGAGACGCTCTCCTGGCCGATCCCCGTGACCGTGTCGCTCGCTGTCTGCTCGTGTCCCGAGCACGGGACGGACGTCGACACCATCTTGGCCAAGCTCTACCAGGCGGGCCACGAGGCGAAGGAGTCGGGCAAGAACCGCGTCGTGCTCGTGTCGGCCTGAGGCCCGCGCCGGCCCCCGCCGTCAGTCGAAGCGGAGCGTGCGCACCACCTCGACGCCGTTCTGCGCCATGTGGTGCAGGAAGGCGCGGTGGACCGGCTCGGCCGGGTGGCCGGGGAGGTCGAAGGTGTCGACGGCGTCGGCCGGCACGACGACGCGCATGTCGCGGTCCCCCTGGTTCGCCCAGAGCCGGAGGGGCATGGCGAGGTAGGTCACGCAGAGGTCGGTGCAGTCGCCGCAGACGACGAACGCGCGGACGCCGTCGGCGTACAGCGCCTCGTGCCAGTCGCCGGCCAAAAGGGCCGAGAGGCTGTTCTTCTCGACGAGCCGGGCCGTGCGGTACGCGGGGAGCTCGGCCAGCTCGGCCATCGGCTGCGCCTCCTCGGACCCCCGCAGGCAGTGCGCCGGGTAGGCGGCGAACTCGCGGGAGCCCGGGTGATGGCAGTCCTGGCAGGCGACGATGCGCGCCCCGCGCCTAGCCGCCTCCTCGACCAGGCGGCGCACGGGCGGCCCGAGGCGCGCGACGCGCGGCGAGGCCAGCGGCCCCACGCGCGCGAACCCTTCGAGCATGTCGACGACGCAGACGGCCACGCGGCCCGGATCGTCGCCGGCAAGCTCGCCCCAGGCGAGCTCGGCGAGCCCGGCGTACCAGTCGTCGACGGCGCGGCCCCAGTCGCTCCAGCTTTCCGCCATGCCGCTGCCCTCCCCATGCGGCGCCGGCCGCGTGTGGGCCGGCGTCGGCCGTGGTACGATCATCTCTGGTTCGACATCCACCTTACCCGACGCCGTCGAGGAGGTGGCGCGATGCGGACGAAATTCTCCGATCCCGGCCTCAGCTTCCGCATGACCCTCACCATGGCGTTGCTCGCCGCGCTCTACCTCGCCTTCGTCTGGGTGCTCCTCTCGAGCGGGGCCTCGCTCGCGGGCACCGTCGTGATCGTCGCCGTCATGCTGGGGCTTCAGTACTTCTACAGCGACCGCCTCGTGCTCTGGTCGACGGGCGCGCGCGAGGTGAGCCCGGCCGAGCGGCCCGACCTGCACGCGATGGTCGGGCGGCTCGCCCAGCTCGCCGACCTCCCGAAGCCGCGCGTGGCCGTCGTCCCGTCGCCGGTGCCGAACGCCTTCGCGACGGGCCGCGACCCGCAGCACGCGGTCGTCGCCGCGACGGAGGGGCTCCTCGAAAGGCTCGAGCCCGAGGAGGTCGAGGCGGTCCTCGCGCACGAGATCACGCACATCCGCAACCGGGACGTGGCTGTCATCACGCTCGCGAGCTTCTTCGCTACCCTGGCCGCCTACCTCATGCGCTGGCTCTTCTGGTTCGGGCCGTTCGTCGGCGACCGGCGCGACCGGCAGGGCGGGGTGAACCCGGTCCTGCTCCTCTACCTGGCCTCGTTCGTGGTGTGGATCCTCTCGTACTTCCTCATCCGCGCCCTCTCGCGCTACCGCGAGTTCGCGGCCGACCGCGGCTCGGCCATCCTGACGGGCGCGCCCTCGCGGCTCGCCTCGGCGCTCGTCAAGATCAGCGGCGTCATGCGGCGCGTGCCGCAAGAGGACCTGCGCCAGGCCGAGGCGCTGAACGCCTTCTACATCGTCCCGCACCTCTCGGGCGAGTCGTTCCTCGAGCTCTTCTCGACGCACCCCTCGCTCGAGCGGCGCCTCGCCTACCTGCGGAAGCTGGAGGCCGAGATCGAGCGGCGGTGAGCCTCTGGGACGTCGTGTTCGGCCGCGACCGCCTCAAGCGGCCGAAGCTCGACGCGCTCTTCACGCTTCCGGCGGCGGCCGTCGGCCTCGCCGACGGGCCGGGCTGGTCCTACGCCGGGCGCGGCGGCGTCTGCCTGAAGCGGGTCGAAGGCCCGGCCTTCCGCGAGGCGGTGGCGGAGCTCGACGGCGTGGCCGAGCTGGCCGTGAAGGAGTTCGGCGGCGCGCTCACAGAGGCCGACGACGAGTACGGCTTTCGGTGGTACATCGTCTCGGATCCGGATCTGTCCGACCTCGTGAACGGCCTCCACGCGGTGGCGCAGGTCGCGACGGAGCGCGGCTTCGACGGCCAGCTGCTCGCCGCCGTCGTCCGCTTCGCGGACGAGACGGCGCCCGGGCGGCCGGCCGGCTACCTCGTGTACAACTACAAGCGCGGGTCGTTCTACGCCTTCGCGCCCCGGGCGCAGAAGGAACGCGACCACGCGGCCGAGCTCCGCGTCCAGGCCGCCCTCGAGCGCGAGATCCCCTGGGAGCGGGACCTCGGCCGCTGGTACCCGCTCTGGGATTGCCCCGTCTGACGGCGAGGCCGCGTCAGGCCTCGCCGAGCCGGTCCGGGTAGTCCGAGAGGAGTTTCTCCGCCTCTTTGAAGGTCGTGTCGGGCGCGGGGAGGACGAGGTGCGACTCGCGGAGCTCCGCGTCGCCGAGCCGCCGCCCCTTCCCGCGGACGTGCGCCACGACGGCGTCGAACGCCCGGCGGAAGCCCTCGGCGTCGCCGGCGTGCAAGGCGGCGAGGACGGCGTCGTCGAGCCGGTCGAGCTCGGCCAGCGCCTCGCCCGAGAGCTCGTATTGACCTTCGGTGGCCACCCGCACGATCACGCGCCGGCCACCTCCTTCTTCAGCCGCTCGAGCTCGGCCGCGACCTCCTTGTCGCCCTTCATCTTGCGCAGCTCGCGGCCGATGTCGTCGTCGCCCGGCGAGGCGAGCGGGTCCGCGAGCGCGCCCTGAGCGACGAGCTCGTCGATGGCGGCCGCCCGCGCCTTCATGCTCTCGGTCTTGTCCTTCGCGCGCTGCATGGCGAGCCCGATGTCGGCGAGCTCCTCGCTGAGCCCCGTCGCCGCCTCGCCGATCTTGACCGACGCTTCGGCGGCCGAGTACTGGGCTTTGATGACCTCCTTCTGCGTGCGGAAGGCCTCGACCTTCGCCGCAAGGCGCGCCTCGGCGAGCGAGAGCTTCTCCTGCTCCTTCTCGAGCTCCGCGATCTGCCCGTCGAGGCCCGCGACCTGGTCGAGGGCGGCCTGCCGCCGCTCCAAGGCGAGCCGGGCGAGATCCTCGCGCCCGGCGGCGAGCGCCTCCTTGGCCTGGGCCTCGAGCTGGTCGGCCCGTTCCTTGAGCTGCGCCGCCTGGAACTCGAGCCTCTTTTTCGACGTGACGACGTCGGCGAGCCCGCGCTTCACCTGCGCGAGCATCTCCGTCTGGCGCGAGTACGAGTACTCGAGCGTCTCGCGCGGGTCCTCGACGCGGTCGAGGTACTTGGAGACCTTGCTCTTGAAGATCGTCGTCATCCGGGCCATGAGGCCCATCGCGCCACCCCCGTTCGCCGGCTCGGCACCGGCGGCATCATTCTCCCCCGGGCCGGCCGGCGCCGGGCCGGCCGGCCCCGGTCGCCCGGCGTGTCCGTCACGGCCCGACGCGGTAGACGACCCGCACCGTCACCGTGAGCGACGACTGGCCCGGGTAGACGGTCACGCCCGCAGCCGGCTCGGCGGCCGCGCCCCGGTAGATGATGGGGCCGCCGCCTTGGACCTCGACCGACTCCACCCCGAGGACGCGCAACCCCGCCGCGCCCGCGGCCGCCTCCGCCTGGGCGCGGGCGTCGGCCACGGCCTGGGCGATCGCCTGCGACCGGAGCGACGAGGCGTCGCGCCAGTCGAAGACGACGCCGCCCAGCCGGTTCGCGCCCGCGGCGAGCGCCGCGTCCAGGACCGGACCCACCTTGCCCAGGTCGCGCACCGTCACCTCGAGGTCCTCCTCGGCGTCGAAGCCGGCGACGCTCGTGCCGTCGTTCCCGTAGCGCGGCCCGAGCTGGAGGCCGACGGTGCGGATGTCGCGGGCGTCGATCCCGAGCGAGGCGAGCGACCGTCCGAGGGCGAGGACGACGCGATCGACGTCGTCCATCGCCTCCCGGGCCGTGGGCTTGAAGGCGTTCGCGCCGAGCGAGACGCGCGCCATGTCGGGCGGCGCCGAGACCGTCGCGGAGCCGGTCGCCGCGATCGTCGCCCCGCCCGCCTCCGAGGCCGCCGAGATCGTCGGCGCGTCGCCCGCACCGAGGAGCGCCACGCCGAACGCGGCCACGATCAGCCCGACGACGGCCGGCGCGAGGGCCCGGCGGCGGTCGTTCCACCGCGTCCCTTCCATAACGTCCCCTTCCTCTCGCGTGAGGGACGCGGCCCAAGCGCGGCCGGTTCCCCCCGGGCGGAGGATTCCCCGACGAAGCCAGCGAACGCTGGTGCGCCCCTCGCGACGGGCGACGGGGCGCGACGTCGGAAGGGAGCGGGGACGTGGCGGACTACGACGACCTCTATCGGGAGCTCACCGAGGCGCCAGGGGCGCCCGGGCGCGAGGAGGCCGTGCGCGACATCCTGCGCCGGCGGCTCGCCCCACTGGGCGAGGTGATGACGGACAACCTCGGCAGCATCGTGGCGAAGGCGCGCGGCAGGGCCGACCGGCCGCGCGTCCTCGTCGTCGGCCATATGGACGAGGTGGCCTTCATCGTCCACCACGTGACGGACGACGGGTACCTGCGCTTTCACACGATGGGCGGCTGGTGGGAGCACGTAATGCTCGCCCAGCGCGTGCGCGTCTGCACGACGACGGGGGAGCTGCCGGGCGTCGTGGGCTCGAAGCCCCCGCACGTCCTCTCGCCCGAGGAGCGCAAGAAGCTCGTCGAGCGGAAGGCGATGTTCATCGACATCGGCGCGGGGAGCCGCGAGGAGGCCGAGCGCATGGGCGTGCGGCCGGGCGACTTCGCCGTGCCGTACTGCCCGTACACGCCGCTCGCCAACCCCGACCTCGTCATGGCGAAGGCCTGGGACAACCGCGCCGGCTGCGCCGTGGCCGTGCGGGTGCTGGAAGGGCTGAAGGGCGGCCAGCACCCGAACACCGTCTTCGCAGGGGCGACGGTCCAGGAGGAGATCGGGCTCCGCGGCGCCCAGACGCTCGCCCAGGCCGTCGAGCCGGACGTCGGCATCGCGCTCGACGTGGCGATCGCGGGCGACACGCCCGGCATCGACCCCGACGAAAGCCAGGCGCGGCTCGGCCGGGGGCCGGTCCTCCTCCTCTACGACCGCTCCCTCGTCCCGCACCGAGGCCTGCGCGACCTCGTGATCGACACGGCCAGGAAAGCGGGGATCGACCTGCAGTTCCAGCTGCTCCCGGGCGGCGGGACCGACGCCGGCCGCATCCACCTCGTGGGGCCCGGCGTGCCGAGCGTGGCGCTCGGCGTCGCGACGCGGTACATCCACAGCGCGGCCAGCGTCGTCCACCGGGGCGACCTCGACCAGATGGTGCGGCTCGTCCTCGCCCTCATCGACCGGCTCGACGAGGACTGCCTCGGCGCCATCCTGCGCGACTGAGGCGCAGAGCCGCGGGGGGCGGAGCGGCCCGCGCGAGCTGCCTGCGGCGGGCGGCTACGAGGCCGGCGATTCGGGAGCGGGCGGCGCCGGGTCGTGCAGCGTCTCCCAAAGGTAGAGGGCGGCGAGCGAGCGGTAGGGCCGCCAGGCTTCGCCGAGGCGGGCCGCCTCCTCGGCGCCCGGCCGCTCCTCGCGACCCAGCCGGCGGGCGAGGGCGAGGCGCAGACCGGAATCGGCGGCGGGGAATACGTCGGGCCGGCCGAGGCCGAAGAGGAGGACGCATTCGGCCGTCCAGCGGCCGACGCCGGGGAGGGCGACGAGCCGGGCGAGCGCCTCCTCGTCGGGGAGCCGGGCGAGCGCCTCGAGGTCGAGCCGGCCGTCCGCGACCTGGCGCGCGAGGCCGACGATGGCCTGGGCCTTCGCGCGCGTGAAGCCCATGCGGACGAGGGCGAGAGGATCGGCCCGGGCGAGCGCCTCGGGCGCGGGGAAGGCGAAGAGGGGCCGCGGCGGCTCGGGGCAAGCCTCGGGCGGGACGGCCACCTGCGCGCCGAAGGCCGTCGCGAGGCGCCGGACGAGCGTGCCGGCGAAGGCCATCGTCACCTGCTGGCCGGCGATCGCCTTCACGGCCGACTCGAACGGGTCGGCGTCGCAGACGACCCGCAGGCCCCGGTAGCGGCGGGCGAGCGGCCGGAGGAGCGCGTCGCGCTCCGCCAGGCGGTAGAAGCCGGCGGGGGAGCGCTGGAGCGAAAGGCAGTGGACGAGGCGCGAGGCGGCCGCTTCGACGAGGGGCGCGTCCTCGCCCCAGACCTCGATCGCCACGCTTAGGGGCCCGGGTGCTTCATCCGGCTCCTCGGGCCGGGAAGGCCCGGGGCGCACGCGCGCCACAAGCGGCCGGCCGCCCACCCGGAGCGCGCGCAAGGCCGAGCCGTCCTCGAGGAGGAGCCATTCGCCGTTTTTGGGCAGCGCCATGCGCCAGCGCATGCGCGCGAGGTCGAGGCCGCCCGGGGCGACGGGGACGACGAAAGCGGAAGCCGCCCTCACGCCGACAGGCGCCCGTCCCCTGGCCGCGCGGCACGGCTCGCGGCGCTTCCCGCGGCCCGCCGGGCCTCCCACTCGATGGCGAGGACGCGAAGGCGGCCGAGTCGACGCGCGAACGCCCGCCGCAGGTCGGCGAGCGCCGCGCGCGCCATGCGCGCCTCGGCCGCACGCACGGCGGCGGGGGCTTGGCCGGCGTCGGCCGGGCCGTACCGCTCGCGGTCGTAGCGGGCGGCGAGGAGCGAGAAGGCGCCGGCGGCGTCGGGGAGCGACTCGCCGGCGCGGCGCAGGTGCTGGCGCGCCGTCTCGCCCGGAAGGGGCGCGAGCCCGGCCGCGAAAAGCGCCATCCAGGCGA
>JADGHG010000049.1 GCA_019689585.1 Clostridia bacterium | reverse complement strand
CCTCCCGCCCGTCCCCGACCGCCTCCGCGCGCGCCGGCGGGAGGGAGGCCCCGAGGCAGCCGGGCAGCCCCGTGAAGCGGCGGCCCGAGCGGAGATCGAGGCAGCCGACGTTCCCGACCCCGGCGTAGAAGGCGCGGCCCGAGCGAAGCCGGAGGATCCCCGCGACCGCGCCCCGCGTCGGCCGCGCGGCCTCGTGGCCGGCGGCGAGGAGCTCGGGCCAGTCGCAGCCGAGCGACCCCAAAAGGGCCCGACCCGCGGCGAGGGCCGCCTCCTCGGCCGCCTCGCCGTGGCCGAGGCCGTCGAGCACGGCGACGAGGACCTCCCCGCGTTCGGCGCGGCAGAGGGCGACGTCCCCGGAGGCGGCTTCCCCGCGGCGCGGCTTCATCGCCACGGCGACACGCGCCTCGGGCGACGGCCCGCCGGGCGGGCCCGCCCGCGGAACCCGCCGGACGGGGAGCGGCCGCACGCCGCGCACCCAGGCCCCCCCGCCGGGCCGGTCGCCCCACGCCACCCGCCCAAGGAGGCGCTGGACGCCGCGCAGCCCGGCGCCGAGGCCGTAGGGCGGGCGGCCGGCCGTGCCGGCGAAGCCGGGGCCGCGGTCGAGGCACTCGACCTCGATCCGGTCGGGGAAGAGGCGGAGCCAGACTTCGCCCGCCCCGGCGTGGTGGAGGATGTTGCCCGCGAGTTCCGAGACGGCCGTCTCGAACTCGGCCACCGCGTACGCGTCGAGGCCCGCCTGACGGGCCACGGCGGCCGCGTGGGCCCGGGCGCAGAAGACGTCCGACTCCCAGGCGACGGGGAGCCGGCGCGACTCGGTCACGTCAACCACTTGCACATCCGGACGCGCGTGCCCCGGCCGACCTCGCTCCAGAGCTCGAACTCGTCCATGAGCGCGCGGGCGCCCGCGATGCCGCGCCCGAACCCCTGGCCGGTCGTGTAGCCGCCCGCGAGCGCCCGCTCGACGTCCGCGATCCCCGGCCCCTCGTCCTCGGCCACGACGACGAGTCCCTTCCGCCCCGGCTCGTCGCGGACCTCGATCGTCACCGTGCCCGCGCCCGCGTACTGGACGATGTTCCGCACGATCTCCGAGACGGCCGTCGCGATGCGCGTCTGATCGACCACGCCGAAGCCGAGCTCCCGGGCCAGCTCGCGCGCGGCGCCCCGCGCGCTCACGATGATGACGTCGTCGGCAGCCGTGATCCGCAGCTGCACGACGTGTCCGCCCGGGGTCAGGTCCGGTCCGTTCGGCTGAGCCATGCGAGACCCCGCTCGAGGTTGAGTTCCGTCCGCACGCGCGGAAGGTCGAGGCCGAGCTCGACGAGCGTGATGGCGACGGCGGGCGAGATGCCGGTGACGACCGTGCGCGCGCCCATGAGGGCCGAGAGGGCCGCGAGGTCGCGGATCGTACGCCCGAGGTAGGAGTCGACCACGTCGACGGCCGTCAGGTCGATGAGGACGCCGGTGAAGCGCCTTCCTTTGAGCCGCTCGAGGACCGACGTCTCCAAGAGGGCCACGTCGGCGTCGGGGAGCTCGCCCGGCAGGGAGATGACGAGCGTCCGTCCGATCTCGACGAGCGGGACGCTCATGACGCGGCCGCGCCGGGGCGGTCGATGCGGTAGCCGAGGAGGGCGAAGGCCCGCTCGAGGCCGGAGCGTAGGTCGCTGTACGTCTCGAGCCCCTCGAGCCCGACGTCGAGGCGGACGAGCGTGAGCGCCACCTGCGGGCTGATGCCGACGAGGATCGTGCGGGCGCCGACGAGCCGCGCCGCCTTCATCGTGCGGATGAAGTGGTTGGCGACCTCGGTGTCGACGGTGGGGACGCCCGTGACGTCGAGGATGACGATGCGGCTCCCGAGCTCGGTGATGCGGGTGAGGAGCTGCTCCATCATCTGGCGCGCGCGCACGCTGTCGACGACCCCGATGAGCGGCATGACGAGGATGTCCTCCCACACCTGGATCACGGGCGTCGAGAGCTGGCGGAGGATGCGGCGCTGCTCCTCCTGGAGCGCCTCGACCCGCCGCTTGGCGTACGCGGTGGCGGCGGCGACGGCGATGGCGTCGCGAAGCTTCCCGTACGTCCGGAAGGCGCGGGCCAGGCGGACGGGATCGTCCGCGTAGTCGGCGGCGAAGGACTTGTGGAGGGGCCCCGTGAGCCGGGCGAGCTCTTGCACGATCGCCTCGAGCGGCACGTCCTCGCGCACGAGTTCCGGCACGGCCGCTTCGACCGCCGCGATCAGGGGGCCGATGTCGCGGGCGCGGATCGCCGCGGCGAACTCGGAGACCCCGAACGAGCCGCGCACTCGGGGTACCTGGGCGCCGCGCCCGGCCGCCACCTCGGCCGAGATCTCGTCGGCGTGCCGGCGGTACGCCTCGAGCACGTCGGCGAGGCCCTCGAAGTCGTCGTCCGTCCAGGCCGGGCTCACGTCCGCCATCCCAACACACCCTCCAGGAAGACTTGTACGACCTCCGGGTCGAACTGGCTACCGGCGCCCTGGAGGAGCCGGCGCACCGCCTCGTCCTTCGGGAGCGCGCGGCGGTAGGGGCGAGTGCTCGTCATCGCGTCGTAGGCGTCGACGACCGAGATGATGCGGGCCTCGAGGAGGATCTCGTCGCCCGCGAGCCCCAAGGGGTAGCCCGTGCCGTCGAAGCGCTCGTGGTGCTGCTCGACGATCTCCGCCACCGGGCGGAGCATCTCGACCGTCTCGAGGAGGCGGCGGCCCGCGGCGCAGTGGCCTTTCATCACCGCCCACTCCTCGGGGGTGAGGGGGCCCGGCTTCTTCAGGATCGCGTCCGGCACGGCGACCTTGCCGACGTCGTGCAGGATCGCCGCCTGCAGGAGCCGCCTCTGCCGCTCTTCGGAGAGGTTCATGCGCAGCCCCACGGCGAGCGACATCTCGGCGATGCGCTGGCAATGGCCCTCCGTGTAGTCGTCCTTCGTCTCGACCATGGCCGAGAGCGCGCTGATGACGTCGATGATCGTCTTCTCGAGCCGCGCCTGGGTCTCCTGGCTGGCGAGGGCGGCGGCCAGGTGCAAGGCGGCGCTTTCGAGGAGCAGCCGGTCCTCGTCGCCGTAGCGCGCCGGTCGGGCGCTCTCGAGGTTGAGGACGCCGATGACGCGGCCGCCGACCGTGAGCGGCACGGCGATCTCGGAGCGGATCGTCTCGCCGGGCACGACCTGGCGGACGCGCGGGTCGCGGTCGGCGTGCGGGACGACGATCGTCCGGCCTTCGCGCGCGACAAGCGGCACGATGCCGGGCGCCGAGAGCCCCACCCGGTCGACCCCGGCCGGCTCCCCGGCCTGTCCGACGACGTAGCGGTGGACGACGAGCTCGTCGCCCTGAAGGAGAAAGATCCAGGCGTGGTCGCCCGGGTAGAGCGTCCGGAAGATCTCGCTCGCCTCGTTCAGCATGGCGTCGCGGTCGGTCGTGAGGGAGATGCGCGAAAGCGCCCTGTGGACGGCATAGCTCCGCTGGGCCTCGGTCTTCACCGCGCCGATGATGGCCGCCGACACGTCCCTCACCCCTGAGCCGTCCGTGGGCCGAGGACGGCGGAATCCCCCGCGTTCCATCCTGCCCTGGTAATCGGGTCGGGCGCGGGAAGATTCGAGGGGGCGCCGGGACGACTCCCGGTCGGCCGGGAAGACGTCCCGGGAGGGGGCGAGCGGACGCCGTCCGGGCGCGCCGCAGCCCCGGTTCGGACCGGGGCTGCGCTCGTGCTCCGTACAGACGGCCCCGCGAGGCGGGCTACGTCCCCGACTGCGCGGCGGGCGCCTCCGAAGGCGCGCCGTCCGTGGAAGGATGTTCGGTGCGCGGCCCGTGGAACTTCAAGCCGGGCTGCGTCACCAGCTTCGTGAGCCGGTCCTCGGCCTGGGCGAGGATCTTCGCCTCCTGGTCGGCCGTCAGCCGGCCGTTCTGGACCGCCTGGTCGAGCCGCTTCTTCATGGCGTCCGCCAGGCCGTTCACGAGGGCGTCCTGGGACACCCCGTGCGCCTCGGCCACCTGCGAGAGGCTCTGGCCGTTCTTCAGGGCGGCGACGAGATCATCGACGGACACGCCGATGATCTGGGCCGCATCCTTCAGAAGGGGACCGGCTATGCGATGCCACCGGCCGCCCCACGCGCCTCGCCCAAAGCCCAAGAACGCCGGCCGCCCCTGGGACTGCGCATCCTGGATGCGCTGCAGGAGGCGCGCGGCCTGATCGGCGGACAGCTTGCCGTCCTTCTCGGCGTCCTGGACCGCTTGGCTCAGGCTGTCGTTCGCGTCCTTCACCAGCGTGCCGCGGTCGATGCCGAGCTTGGCCGCGAGGTTCGCGAGGAAGTGGTCCATGAGGTAGGCGCGAAGCGACTGGATCTGCCCCGTGCCCGTCGTCGCGGGCACACCGGTCGAAGGCGCCGCGCGCACCGCGAGGGCGCCGCCCCACACGCCGGCGGTCAAGACGCCCGCAAGGGCGAGGCCGGCGGCCGCCTTTCGGAGCGAAGGCTTCACGTTGGCTCAACTCCCTCCGCGCCGAGCATGCGCAGAAGTCGTCAACGGGATGTCAACGCAGGCGAGGCGGATCGACGAGCCCAGGGGAGACCGTTCCAGAACGCCCTTGACGACCTGCCACGGCCTGCCTAAGTTGATGAATGCAAGTACTTACACACAAAGGGGGATGGAGTCATGCCCAGGCGGGCCCCTGGCGTCGCCGCTCTCTTGATCGGGCTCGTGATTCTGACGGTGGGCGTCGTGGTCGTCACGGTCGTTCCTCACTGGGCCGAGTGGATCCAAAACTACCCGCAGTCGGTGCTCGCGCAGCCGATCCCGGACGAGGCCGCTCCCATGGTGCACGCTCTCATGGGGATGGTGCTGGGGCCGCTCGTCGCTCAAGTCGGGCATTATCTCCGCTCTGCCGGCGTCTTCGTCGGAACGGTGCTGATCGTCGTCTCGCTCTTCCCCCTGGGAGCGGGCATCGCCGTGTTGCGCAAAGGGGGGCTGTAGGCCGGAGTGGGGGGCGGCAAGGAGCCAGATCCTGGAGAGACGCGCGAGCGCCTCATGGAAGCGGCGCTCGCCGTCTTCGCAGAGCGCGGCCTGCGCGGGGCGACGACGCGGGCCATCGCGGAGAGAGCCGAAGTGGCGGAGTTGACGCTCTTCCGCCACTTCGGCTCGAAACTCGCCCTGCTCCGAGAAGCCGTCCAGAACTTCTCGCCCCCTGTGGCGGTGCCGACGCCGACCGACGACGTCGTGGCCGACCTGCGGACGCTCCTCGCGGGCTACATGAGAACGATCCAGTACAAGGAGGGGCTTGTGCTCCGCCTGATCTCGGAGCTCATCCGGCACCCGGACCTCCTTTCGGAACGGCCGCCGCGAGGGCTGGCGAAACTCGTCCACGGCGTCGTGGGGCTCGTCCGTCACCACCAACGAGCCGGGCGCCTCTGGGGCGCCGAGCCGCCCGAGGCCATGGCCTTGGCGTTCGTGGGCCCCGTGCTGGCGCGCTTTCTGGCGGACCGCGTCTTGGGCGTCTCGTTCCCCTTCGACCCGGAGCGGTACGTGGAGGGCTTTCTGAACGGCCGGCAGGGCGCGGTGCCTCCGGCGGCGGAAGGCGCCCGTCGGCCGAGATCCGGCCGATGAGGCACCCTCGGCGGGCGACCGGGCCGAGCGCGAGCGGTCCCCTCGGCTGGCGGTCGCCGGTTGACGGCTGAGGAGCCGCGTGCTACCCTCCGTGGCAACGCGATAGGCGCGCGATGACGGGGACGAGTACGCCCGCGCACCGCCGCTCAGCGAACCGGCGCCGGTGGGAGGCCGGTCGGTAGGAGCGGGCCGAATGGACCCCGGAGCTCCCGTCCGAAGGGCCGCGTCGCGGTCTGGTAGGCGCGGGCGGATCCCCCCGATACGGGGCGGCGGCATACGCCGCCTGGCGAGCCAGGTGGCCGTGCCGCGGCAGAGCGGGGAAGCGTTCCCAAGCTGGGTGGCACCACGGAAGCGATCCTTTCGTCCCAGGGCGAAAGGATCGTCGCGTTTTCCGGGGGCCCCGGGGACGCTCCTCACTTGGGTGGCACCACGGGAGACACGGGCCTCTCGTCCCAAGGGACGGGAGGCCCGTTCGGTTCGAAGGGGGCGGGTCGGCGATGGCGGGCGTCGCGCCGGGGAGGCCGGCGGTCGAGGCGGACGAGTACGAGGGGGTCGGAGGCGAAGGCGGCGTCGAGATCGTGCCGCGGCCGGACGCGTTTCTGCGCCTCGCGCGCCAGGTCGGGCCAGGCGGCTTCGTGGCCGTCGCGGGGCGGAAGCTCCTCGACCTCGAGACGCCCGTCTCGCTCTTCTTGAAGCTCCGGCCTCTCGGGGCGAGCTACCTCCTCGAGAGCGCCGAGGCGGGCAGGCGGCCGGGCCGATATTCGATCGTGGGCCTCGGCGCGCGCGAGACGCTCGTCCTCTACGGCGAGGCCTCGCCCTTCCAGGCCCTCGCGGGGCTTCTCGCCCGGTATCGCGTGGCCGCGCCCGAGGACCTCCCGCCCTTTTTCGGCGGCGCCGTCGGCTACGTCGCCTACGACGCCGTCCGGCACCTCGAGCGCGTGCCGCTGCCCGAAGGCGAGGCAGCCTGGCCCGAAGCCGAGTTCGTCGTCGCGGACGCCGTCCTTGTCTACGACCACGTGACGCACGCCGTCACCCTCGCCACGCTGGCGCCCGTCCCCTCTCTCGACGAGGAGGCCCTCCAGTCGTCGCGGCGACGCGCCCTCGGGCGGCTCGCCAAGGTCTTCCGGGCCGTCGCCCGGGACGAGGGGGGCGGCGACGGCGCCGGCCGCGGGCGCGCGCCGGCATGGGAGGCAGGCGCAGGGCGGCGCGGGACGACGACCGAAGCCGAGGAGGCGCCGGGCCGCCGGACCAGCCTTCCGCGCGCCGCCTTCACGGCGGCCGTCCGACGGGCGCTCTCGCGGATCCGGGCGGGCGACGCGTACCAGGTGGTGCTGGCGCAGCAGATCGACCGGCCGCTCGCCGCGGAGCCGTTCGCGGTCTACCGCGCGCTCCGCCACCTGAACCCCTCCCCCTACCTCTTCTTCCTCGACTTCGGGGCCGGGTACCTCGCCGGCTCGTCGCCGGAGACGCTCGTGCGCGTCCGCCGCGGACGCATCGAATATCGGCCGATCGCCGGCACGCGCCCCCGCGGCGCGACGCCCGAGGCCGACCGCCGGCTGATGGCCGAGCTCCTCGCCGACCCCAAGGAGACAGCCGAGCACGTGATGCTCGTCGACCTCGGCCGGAACGACGTCGGGCGCGTCGCGCGCCCCGGCTCCGTCGAGGTCGTGCGCCTTCTCACCGTCGAGCGCTATTCGCACGTCATGCACCTCGTGTCGGAGATCCGGGCGGAACTGCGCCCGGATCGGACGGCCGTCGACGCCCTGGCCGCCGCCTTTCCGGCCGGGACCTTGACGGGCGCTCCCAAGGTGTCGGCGATGCGCATCATCTCGGAGCTCGAGCCGGTCCGGCGCGAGGTCTACGGCGGCGCGGTCGGCTACGCCTCCTGGGGCGGCGACCTCGACTTCTGCATCGCGATCCGGACGGTGGCGATGCGCGGGGGCCGGGCGCGCGTCGGGGCAGGGGCGGGCGTCGTGGCCGCGAGCGACCCGGAGCGCGAGTACGAGGAGACGATGCACAAGGCGCGCGCCCTCGAGCGGGCCCTCGACCTGGCCGAGGAGGCCGGCCGATGATCCTCCTCCTCGACAACTGCGACTCCTTCACCTACAACCTCGCGCAGTACCTGTGGGAGCTCGGGGCCGACGTGGTCGTCCGGCGCGACGACGAAGTGGGGGCGGACGACGTCGCGGCGCTCGAGCCGGAGGCCGTCGTCGTCTCCCCGGGCCCCGGCCGCCCCGAGGACCATCCGACGGCGATCGACGTCATCCGACGGCTCGGCGGCCGCACGCCCATCCTCGGCGTCTGCCTCGGGCTCCAGGCGATCGCGCGAGCGTACGGCGGCCGGGTGGTGCGCGCGAAGACGCCGGTCCACGGCCGCGCCTCGCGCGTCTCCCACGACGGCCAGGGCGTCTTCCGAGGCCTGCCCAGCCCCCTCGTGGCCGGCCGCTACCACTCGCTCGCGGTGGCGGACGCGGGGCTGCCCGCCGCGCTCGCCGTGACGGCCCGGGCCGAGGACGGCACCGTGATGGGCCTCCGACACCGGGAGCACCCGGTCGAGGGAGTGCAGTTCCACCCGGAGTCGGTCCTGACGCCGGAGGGCAAAAGGCTTCTCGCCAACTTCCTGGAAGGGGCGATGCGGGCGTGATCGAGGCGTACCTGAAGAAGGTCGTGGCCGGCGAGGACCTGAACGAGCTCGAGGCGGAGGCCGCGATCACGGCGGCGATGGCGGGCCAGGCGACGCCGCTTCACGTGGCCGCCCTCCTCACCGCCTTGCGCGTGAAAGGCGAGGCGGTGAGCGAGGTCGTGGGCGCGGCGCGGGCCATGCGGCGCGCGGCCACGCGGATCCGCACGCGGCATGCGCTCGTCGCCGACACCTGCGGCACGGGGGGCGACGGCAAGGGCACGATCAACGTCTCGACGGCGGCCGCGTTCGTCGTCGCAGCCCTGGGCCTCCCCGTCGCCAAGCACGGCAACCGCGCCGTCTCGAGCCGCGCCGGGAGCGCCGACGTGCTGGAGGCGCTCGGGGCCGCGGTCGAGCTGCCGCCCGAGGCGGTGGGGCGCTCGCTCGACGAGCTCGGCCTCGGCTTCCTCTACGCGCCCGCCCTCCACCCCGCGATGCGGAACGCGATGCCCGTCCGGCGGGCGCTCGGCTTCCGGACGATCTTCAACATCCTCGGGCCCCTCACCAACCCGGCCGGCGCGCAGGTCCAGGTGGTCGGCGTCTACGAGCCGAGGCTCGGCCCGATCGTGGCCGAGGCCTTGAACGCCCTCGGCACCGAGCGGGCGCTCGTCGTCCACGGCGAGGACGGCATGGACGAGCTCACCTTGACGGGGCCGAGCCTCGTCTGGGAGGCGGACGGCGCCCGCGTGCGGGAGTTCCGCGTGACGCCCGAAGAGTTCGGGCTCTCGCGCGCCCCCGCGTCCGCGCTCCTCGGGGGCGACGCGCGCGAGAACGCCGGCAGGATCCGGGCCGTGTTCGACGGCCGCGAGCGGGGCCCGGCGCGCGACCTCGTCCTCCTGAACGCGGGGGCGGCGCTCTACGCGGGAGGCCTCGCGGAAGGCGTGGGCGAAGGCGTGCGGAAGGCGGCGCTCGCGATCGACGAAGGCCGCGCCAAGGACCTCCTCGAGCGGTTCGTGTCCTTCACCCAGGCGGAAGCCGGGGCGGTCCCGGCATGATCCTCGACGAGATCCTGGGCGCGACGCGCCGCCGCGTCGAGGCGGCGAAGGAGACGACGCCGCCGGCTGAGCTCGCCCGGCGGGCCGAGCGGGCCGCGCTCGCCCGCCGCCTCGCCCGGCGGGAGCGGCTCGTCTTCGGCGAGGGGGAGGGACGACGGGCTCCAGTGCCCCTTACGCCCGACGGGACCGGCCGCTTCTCGGCGGCGCTTCGCGCGCGAAGGGCCGAAGGCCGACTGGCGCTCGTCGCCGAGGTGAAGCGGGCCTCCCCCTCGGCGGGCCGCTTCCCCGGCGCCCGGCGCGGGCCGGCCGCCCTCGCGCGCGCGTACGCCGCGGGGGGCGCTGCCGCGCTTTCGGTCCTCACCGAGCCGCACTTCTTCGGGGCCAAGCCCGGCGACCTCCCGGCGGCCGGCGCCGCATCCGGGCTCCCCGTCCTCTGCAAGGACTTCGTCCTCGACCCGTACCAGGTCGACCTGGCCTTGCTCCTCGGGGCGGACGCCGTCCTCCTCATCCTCGCCGCGCTCGACGACCGCTCGCTCCGGGCGCTCGTCCGGCGCGCCGCCGAGCTCGGGCTCGAGGCGCTCCTCGAGGTGCACGACGAGCGCGAGCTCGAGCGGGCGCTCCTTGCGGGAGGACGGCTGGTCGGCGTCAACAACCGCGACCTCCGCACCTTCGCGACCGACCTCGCCCTCGCCGAGCGGCTCCTCCCGCGCCTGCGCGCGGCCGCGCCCCCGGGGCCCGGGGGTATCCTGGCGCTTGCGGAAAGCGGGATCCGGACGCCGGACGACGCCCGGCGCATGGCCGAGGCCGGGGCCGACGCCGTCTTGGTCGGCGAGGCGCTCGTCGCTTCCACCGATCCACGGGCGGCGGCGTCGGCCCTCGCGCAGGTGCGGGCGCCGGGCCGGCGCACGGCGGCCGGCGCCCCGAGGCCGGCCCGCGCGGCGACGGGGGAGTGAGCGTGTTCGTCAAGATCTGCGGCATCCGCGACCTGCCGGCCCTCCAGGCCGCCCTCGAGGCCGGGGCGGACGCCGTGGGCTTCGTCTTCCACCGGCCGAGCCGGCGCTACCTGGCACCGCCTGCGGCCGTGCCGCTCGCGACGGTCGCGGGTGGGCGAGCCCTCAAGGTCGGCGTCTTCGCGGGCGAGCCGCCCCTCGAGATCGCGGGCCTGGCCGCGGCCGTCCCGCTCGACCACGTGCAGGTGCACGCGCGGGACGCGGCCGAGGTCGCGCGCGTGCGCGATGCGCTCCGCCTCGTCGGCCGGCCGCTCGGCCTCATCCTGGCCGTGAAGGTGAGCGGGCGCGAGGGCGACGGGGACGAGCCGGAGGAGGGCCTGCGGCGGGCGGCTCGGCTCATCCGCGAGGTCGGGCCCGACATGGCGCTCGTCGAAGGTGCGGGGGGAGGGCTCGCGGGCGGCACGGGACGACCGTGGGACTGGTCGCTTCTCCGCTCGCTCGACGCCGAGCTGGCCGGCCGCGTGCCGCTTCTCCTCGCCGGCGGCCTCACGCCCGCGAACGTGCGCGAGGCGGCCCGGGCGGCGCGACCCTTCGGGGTCGACGTGGCGAGCGGCGTCGAGACCGACGGCCGCAAGGATCCGGAGAAGATCCGGGCATTCGTCCGCGAGGCGAAGGAGGCGACGACCGATGGACGCCCTCGCTAGCCTTCCCGCCCGCTTCGGCCGCTTCGGGGGCCGGTTCGTGCCGGAGACGCTCGTCCCCGCGCTCGACGAGCTCGCGGCCGCGTACGAGGAGGCCCGGCGCGACCGGCGCTTCCAGCGGGAGCTCGCGCGCCTCCTCGCCGACTACGTCGGCCGGCCGACGCCTCTCTGGGAGGCCCGCCGCCTGCGGCGGGCGCTCGCGTCTTTTGCGCCGCGCGGCCTTCGCATCTTCCTAAAGCGCGAGGACCTGAACCACACGGGCGCCCACAAGATCAACAACGCCCTCGGCCAGGCGCTTCTGGCCAAGCGGCTCGGCAAACGGCGCGTCATCGCCGAGACGGGCGCCGGCCAGCACGGGGTGGCCACGGCGACGGCGGCGGCGCTCCTCGGCCTCCGCTGCGACGTCTTCATGGGCGAGGCGGACATGCGGCGCCAGGAGCTGAACGTCTTCCGCATGGAGCTCCTCGGCGCGCGCGTCGTGCCGGTGCGGACGGGCACGAAGACGCTCAAGGACGCGACGAACGAGGCCATCCGCGAGTGGGTGCGCTCCGTGCGCACGACGCACTACGTGATCGGGTCGGCGGTGGGGCCGCACCCCTACCCGGCCCTCGTGCGCGACCTGCAGTCCGTCATCGGCCGCGAGGTGCGCGAGCAGGTCCGGGCCGCGGCAGGCCGCCTGCCCGACGCCCTCGTCGCCTGCGTCGGCGGCGGGAGCAACGCCATCGGCCTCTTCCACCCGTTCCTCGGGGAGCCGGGCGTGCGCCTCTTCGGCGTCGAGGCGGCCGGCGAGGGTGTGGCCACGGGCCGTCACGCCGCCTCGCTCACGGCCGGCCGCTTCGGGGTGCTCCACGGCGCGGCGAGCTACGTCCTGCAGGACGAGGACGGCCAGGTGCGCCCGGCCCACTCGATCTCGGCCGGACTTGACTACCCCGGGGTGGGGCCGGAGCACGCCCACCTGCGCGAGACGGGGCGGGCCGAATACCTCGCCGTGACCGACGAGGAGGCGCTCTCTGGCTTCCGCCTCCTCGCCGAGACCGAGGGCATCGTGCCGGCCCTCGAGAGCGCCCACGCCGTGGCCGCGCTGCCCCGGATCCTGCCCCGGCTGGGCGAAGGGGCGCTCGTCGTCGTGTGCATCTCGGGCCGCGGGGACAAGGACGTGCCGGCCGTGGCCGATCGGCTGCGCGGGGGAGCGGGCGCGGGGTGAGCCGCCTCGAGGCGCTCTTTCGCGAGCTCTCGGCGCGGGACGGGCGGGCGCTCATCGCCTACCTGGCCGTGGGCGACCCGGATCTCGAGACCTCGCTCCGGCTCGCCGAGGTGGTCGTCGACGCGGGGGCGGACGCCCTCGAGCTCGGGGTCCCCTACTCGGACCCCCTCGCCGACGGGCCGACGATCCAGGCGGCCGGCCAGCGCGCGCTCGCCGCCGGCTTCCGGCTCGACGACCTCTTCCGGGCCGTCGCGCATCTGCGCGCGCGCCTTTCGGTGCCGCTCCTCGCCATGACGTACGTCAACCCCGTGCTCCAACGGGGCGCCGGCCGCTTCGCGGCCGAGCTCGCCCGCGCGGGCGGCGACGGGCTCCTCGTCCCCGACCTGCCGCCCGAGGAGGCGGGGGAGCTGCGCGCGGCCTCGCGCGAAGCGGGGCTCGACTTCATCCCCTTCCTCGCGCCTACGAGCACCGACGAGCGCATGCGGCTCGCGGCCGAGGTGGGCTCCGGCTTCGTCTACTGCGTCTCGGTCACGGGCGTGACGGGGGCGCGCCGGCGGCTGCCCGCGGAGGTGACGTCGTTTCTCGCCCGCGTGCGCGCGCGCGTGCCTCTCCCCGTGGCCGTCGGCTTCGGGGTGAGCACGCCCGCTTCGGCGGCGCGGCTTCGGCCGTGCGCCGACGCGATCGTCGTCGGGAGCGCGCTCGTCGCCGAGATCGGCCGGGGCGGCGGGGAGGCGGCCGTCGCCCGGCGGATGCGAAGGCGGGTGCGCCAGCTGAAGGCGGCGCTCGCGCCCGGCCGCGCACTGGCCAGGCCGGGTGTCGGGGTGGTTGACAGCGTCGAGGCGGCGGAGGTAGATTCGCGGAAACCCAGCGACTCGGACCGATGAGCGGAACGAAGTAGGCGGCGGTCCCACGGAGCGCGAGAGAGCCGGCGGTCGGTGCGAGCCGGCCCGCGACCGCAGCCGAAGTACCTCCGCGAGGGCTTGGGCGAACGGGAGGCTCGGCCTCCGCCAGTAGCCCGGCCGGCGCTCCCCCGTTACCAAGGGAGCCGGCGGTGACGGCCGCCGGACGGAGCGGGCCCGGTCCGCGCGGCGAGCGGCCGGGTCAAGAAGGGTGGTACCGCGGACGACCTCCGTCCCTTCGGGGACGCGAGGTCGTTTTCGTTTCGGGGCCGGCCGCCCGGCCGGCCCCGGGGGGGGGGGGGCGGTGGTGGTGGGGGGGGGGCC
>JADGHG010000048.1 GCA_019689585.1 Clostridia bacterium | reverse complement strand
CGACGAGTTCGACGCCTGCTACGTCAAGGCGAGCGAGGTGATCCAGGAGGCGCGGGCGAGCTACCCCGGGGCGCGCATCGCGGCCGACTACACGGGCGGGACGAAGAGCATGACGGCGGGGCTCGTCGTGGCAGCGCTCGACGACGCCGAATGCGAGCTGCGCATCGTCACCGGCGTGCGCTCCGATCTCGACCGGGTGCGCCCCGGCACCGAGTTCGCGCGCCCGGCCGAGGTAGCGCGGACTCAGGTCGAGCGTGCCATCCGCCTCGCCCGTGGGCAGCTCTCCCGCTACGACTACGCCGGCGCCGCGAGCGTCCTCGAAAGCGCGCTCTCGCGCCACGGGACGGCCGAGCTGACCGAAGTCGTCCAACGGATGATCGGTCTCTGCCGGGCCTTCGACGCCTGGGATCGGTTCGACCATGGCGCGGCTGCGGACCTCATCCGGTCGGTTCGTGCGAGCGCGCCGGCCGCCGAGCCGTACCTCGCCCTGGCCCACCGCCTCGTGGCCGCGGGCGAGCTCCTTAGCGGCCGGCGGGCGCCGGATCGATGGGTGTGCGGCTACGAGCTCGTCGACGACCTCGTCCTGAACGCCGAGCGCAGGGCGGCGCAGGGCCGGTACGACGACGCGGTCGCGCGCCTCTACCGCGCCTTGGAGCTGACCGCCCAGGTCCGGCTGCGCACGCGTCACGGCGTCGACACCTCGGCCGTGGACCCCTTGTGGCTGGACGAGAGGCTGCGCGCTGCGCCCGCGGAGACGGCGGCCTCGCTCGGGGAGCGGCGTTCGCGTGCCTCGGCCGAGGGCTCGACCCTCGCCCTCGCGCTCGTGGAGGCGTGGGATCTCCTCGCCAGCTTGGGCGATCCCTTCGGGGTCGCCTTCGCGGCCGCGCGCCGCCCGATCGTCGGCGAGCTCCACCGCCGGAACGGCTCCATCCTGGCGCATGGGCTCGAGCCGATCCGGCGCGAGGTCTGGGAGGAGTTCCGAAGGCGCGTCCTCGAGTTCCTCGAGCCGCGGCTCGAGGAGGGGTACGGCGAGGCGAAGGCGCAACGCGTGAAGATGCAGCTCCTACAAGAGTTGTGACGCCGCGCACAAGCCCCGCCCTTCAGTACAGCCAGCCGCGCTCGGCGGCGAGCCGGGCCGCGGCGATGCGCGTGGGCGCCCCGAGCTTCTGCATGGCCGTCGAGACGTAGTTCCGCACCGTGCCGGGCGAGAGGTGCAGCGCCAGGGCGATCTCCTCGTTCGTGAGCCCGTCCTCGACAAGGCGCAGGACCTCCCGTTCGCGCTCGGAGAGCGGGTTCGGGTCGTCCCAGGCGGCGAGGGCCAAGGCCGGGTCGATCACGCGCTCGCCGCGCGCGATCCGTCGGATGTCGTCGGCCAGCCGTTCCGCCGGCCGGTCCTTCAGGAGGTACCCGTGGACGCCGAGCTCGAGGGCGCGCCTCAGGTAGCCCGGCCGCGCGAACGTCGTCAGGATGGCGACGCGGCATTCGGGGAGGCGGGCGCGCAGCTGGGCCGCCGCCTCGAGCCCCGACATCTCCGGCATCTCGATGTCGAGGAGCGCCACCTCGGGCCGCTGGGCCAGGGCGGCCGCGACGGCCTCGCGGCCGTCGCCGGCTTCCGCCACGACGCGGATGTCGCGCGCGAGCTCGATCAAGGCGCGCAAGGCGCCCCGCACCAGCGCCTGGTCCTCGGCCAGGACGACGCGGATCAGCGGGCCGGAAGCCATGCCACGACGCGCGTCCCGGACCCCGGTCGGCTCTCGACGCGGACCCCGCCGCCCACCGCCTTGAGGCGCTCGCGCATGCCGACGAGCCCGCCCGCGCGGCCGCCCGCGGCGCCCGCCGGGTCGAACCCCTGGCCGTCGTCGGCGACCGTCATCTCGAGGGCGCCTTCGCGCCGTGTGAAGCCCACGCGGAGATGCTTCGCGTGGCTGTGGCGGACGGCGTTCGTGACGGCCTCCCGCAGCACGAGGCCGAGGACGCCGCTCTCCGCCTCGGCGAGAGGCGGAGGCGGCTCGGCCGTGAAGGCGATGCCGGCCGCGAGCGACACGCGCTCGGCCTCGCGGATCGCCTCGGGGAGGGGGAGCGTGCGGAACCCCGCCACGGCCGCGCGCACGTCCTCGAGCGCGCGGCGCGCCTCGGCCTCGAGGTCGCGGCACTCCTCGAGGCAGCGGTCCGGGTCCTCGCGCACGAGGCGCTGGGCGAGCTGGCTCTTCAGGACGAGGAGGCTCAGGGTGTGGCCGAGGACGTCGTGCAGATCGCGCGCCAGCCGGTCGCGCTCCTCCATGCGGGCGCGCGCGAGCTCGGCGGCCCGGAGCCGCCGTTCGACCGACCGATACCGCTCGGCGACGACGAGGAAGGCGCTCACGACGAGCTGGAGGAGGAGCATCGAGACGAAGAGCGGCGGCGGAAGCCGCCCCGCGGCGAAAAGGAGACAGAGGAGCGCGACGGGCACGGCCCAGACGAGAAGCCGCGAGGCCCGCGTGGGCAGCCCGGCCGCGGCCGCCGCGGCGTAGACGAGCGCCTCGCAGAAGGAAGGCGTCACGCCCAGCGAGAGCGCGACCCCGAGGCCCGAGAGCCCGAGGCTCGCCGCGAGGTTCCACGGCCAGGCCACGAGGTTGGCCGCGATGAAGAGGAGGGCCACGGCGAGGGCGCCGGTGAGGCCGAGGGCGCGGCCGAGGCCGCCCGTCCCTGCGAAGACGTCCCACAGGGGGAAGACGAGGTACGCGAGCCACATGGCCTGGAAGGCCAGGATGGATCGCGCGGGGCGGCTGCGCACAAGCCCCATGGGCGCGCTAGGCGTAGACGCGCCGCTCGTCGCGCCGGTAGGCCCAGGCGGCGAGGCCGAGGAACGCCACCGTGTACGCGAGCAGGATGAGAAGGGGCTCGACCACCGAGCGGCCGGCCATCGCCAGCCGGACGAGGTGCGCGAAGTGGTAGCTCGGAAGGTCGTGCGCCAGGTCCTGCATGGCGGGTGGCATGATCTCGACCGGCCACCAGAGCCCGCCGAAGACGGCGAGGAAGAAGTAGATGACGAGCGTCACCACCTGGCCCGTGCGCGAGTCGACGAGGTAGCCCAAGGCGAGGCCGAGGGCGCCGAACGGCAAGGCCCCGGCCGCGAGCGCGAGCCAGGCCGTGACCCAGAGGGCGGCGTCCATCCGCACGCCCTGGGTCGCGCCGACGGCGAGCATGAGAAGCGCCACGCCGAGGCCGAAGAGCACGCCGCTCAAAAAGCGCGCGCCGAGCATCACGCCGAGCCGGAGGGGCGTCGTCCGCAGGAGCTGCATCCAGCCCTCGTTGCGCTCGATGGCGAGCCGCGTCCCGAAGAGGTTGAGGCCGGCGCCCATGACGCCGTAGGCGCCCATCGAGGCAAGGAGGTAGCCGTTCGCCGAGAGGCCGGCGAGCTCGCCGCCCGGGAAGACGTGGACGAGGAGGAGGTAGAAGAGCGCCGGGAAGGCGGCGGTGAAGAACAGGAAGCGGCTATTGCGCACAAGGCGCCGCAGCTCGCTCGCGAGGTAGGCGCGGAACTGGCGGCCGGCCGGACTCACGTCGCATCCTCCTTCGCGCCGAGCGCCGCGGCGAGGGCCGGGCCTTCGCCGCGGCCGCCCTGCGCCCCGTCCTCCGCTTCGCCCGAGGTGATGGCGAGGAAGGCTTCTTCGAGGTCGGCGCCCCGCACCTCGATCTCGCGCACCGGGTGTCGGACGAGCTCGCGGAGCGCCTCGTCGGAGCGGACGGTCAAGACGCGCGCGCGCCCTCGCCCGAGTTCGACCCGCTTTGCGCCCGGAAGGCGGGCGGGGTCGAAGGGGGGCGCCTCCCCGTCGAAGTCGAAGCGGATCCAGCGTCCGCCGAACCCGGCCTTGATGGCCTCGGGCGGGGCGTCGGCCACGATCCGGCCTCGGAAGAGGACGATCACGCGGTGGGCCAAGGCGTCGGCCTCTTCGAGGTAGTGGGTCGAGAGCACGACCGTCGTCTCGCGCGCGAGGCCGCGCACGACGTCCCAGAAGCGGCGCCGCGACTCGACGTCGAAGCCGACCGTCGGCTCGTCGAGGAAGAGCAGGTCCGGCCGGCCCGCGAGCGCCAGCGCGAAGGCGAGCCGCCGTTTCTGGCCGCCCGAGAGGCCGGCCGCCATGCGGTTCGCCTCGCGGGTGAGGCCGGCGAGCTCGAGGAGCTCGGCCGTCGGCCGTGGGTCGGCGTAGAACGATCGGAAGAGATCGATCGTCTCCTTCACCCTGAGCTCCTCGATGACGCTCGTCTCCTGGAGCATCGCCCCGATGCGGGCGCGCGCGGCGAGACTCCCGGGCGGCTCGCCGAAGACGGCGATGCGCCCGGCCGTCGGGCGCCGGAGCCCGAGAAGGAGCGAGAGGAGCGTGGTCTTGCCGGCCCCGTTCGGGCCGAGGATGGCGACGATCTGCCCCCGCCCGAGACGGAAGTCGAGGCCGACAAGCGCCTCCACCTGGCCGAAGCGCTTTCGGACGCCCTCCGCCTCGACGGCCCAGACCTCGCTCACGCCGGTCGTCCCCCCCGGGCCTGATCCTGCCGGCCGCAGGCGACGGCCCGCAAGTGACGCGTGTCACGGGTCGGGGGTGACATCCGGCCGGCTCTCCTACACGGGACCGGCCGCCCCGAGCTCCCGGTCGAGCGCGGCCAAGCTCTCGAGGTTCGCCCAGTCGAGCGGGCGGAGGCCGCGTTCGGCCTCGCGCACCATGGCGACCAACCGGGAGAGCCTCGGCGTCGGGACGCCGAGCGTCTCGCCGCGCCGGATGACCTCGTCGACGAGCTCGCCCACCTCGGTCGGACGCCGGTGGATGGCGAGGTCGCGCCAGACGCCCGTCCGCATGAGGCCGTCGTCGGCCCGGTGGCGGAGCCAGTACGCGCGCTGCGCCTGCCAGGATTCGAGGCGGCGTCGTTCGCCGTCGGGGGTGCCGTCGAATCGCGGCAGAAAGGCACGCGGGTCGAAGCCGTCGATCGACTCCACCCGCACGCCGAGCGCCTCGGCGACGGCGACCGTCTCGGCGACGAGCCGGCCGAGCGCGCCCAGGTACTCGCCGCGCTCGAGGATCTCCGGCACGTCGGCGTCGACGAGCGCCGTCGCGAAGTAGTACGCCCCGAGGGCCATCTTGCCCCAGAGGAAGCCGAAGATGTTGTCCGTCACCTCGACCGGGTGCGCGGCGGAGAGGAGCTGGGCCAGCTCGCGCACGCGCGCGCTCGGTCGCCCGTCGAGCTCGCCGACGCGGAAGGAGCCCTGACCTCCGTAGGCGACGACGCCGGGCGCGGCCCGATGGCCGCCGAAGGTGAGGAAGGCGCCGACGGTGCGCGATTCCCCGACGAACGAAGCGATCTTGTACTCCTCGAGCCCGTTCTGGAGCGAGACGACGTAGCCGTCCGGCCGGAGCCGGGGGGCGACGGCCCGCATCGCCTCGAGCGTGTGGCGCGACTTGACGGCGAGGAGCACGGGGCCCGAGAGGGGCGGCATCTCGTCGGGGAGCCAGGCTTCGCCCCGCACGTGGAGCTCGGCCGCGCCGACGACGCGCAGGCCGTCGCGTCGGATGGCGTCGATGTGGGCGCGATCGGCGTCGACGAAGGCGACCTCGTGGCCGGCCTGGGCGAGGTGCGCGCCGACGATGCCGCCGATGGCCCCGGCGCCGACGACCGTCACCTTCACGAGCCGGAGCCGCCCTTCGCCTCGCCGGGCCTCTCGGCCTCGGCGGGCACGGCTTCCGCGGCGAAGGCGGCGAGGGCGGATGCGCCCTCGCGCCAGGCGGCCTCGACGCGGTTCGCCGCGCGCCGCAGGCGGGTCGCGAGGAACTTGTGCTCGTCGCAGTCGGGCGGAAGCGAGACGAGGCGCGGGAGGTCGGCGAGCGCCGGGAAGGGCGGCTGGGCCAGGGCCGGATCGTGGCCGAAGCGGTCGCCGGTCGTGTAGGCGACGGGCACGAGGGCGCGGCTTGCGCGAAGGAGCGCGCGGTCGGCGGCCGGCGCGCGCTCGGGGTCGGCCCCCGCCCGCGCGTCCCGGGCCGCGGTCTCGAACGACTCGGCCGCCCGGCGGAGCTCCCGCGCGGCCCGGGCGAGGCCCGAGAGGTCGAAGCGGCCTTCGAGGGCCTGGGCCTGCTCCTCGGCGAAGGCGCGCGCCTCGTCGGCGTACGGCCGGAAGTCGAGCGGGACGACCGGCTCCGCGAGAAGGCGCCACACGGCGTGGAGGAAGACGGCCGTGTCGCGCCGGAGGATCTCGGGGTCGAGCTTGTCGACCGTGTCGGCCGGGTTGTGCCACCACCAGCCGGTCCCGGCCGAGTGCGCGCCGCCGCCCAAGACCGCCCCCATCGCGTTCGCGTCGGCGCCGAGCGGCTGCGCGCTCAGATTCCCGAACATCGAGGGGACGCCGATGCCCCAGAACGACTGGTCGCCGGCCCGCTCCATGCGCCGGCCGCAGAACGGCTGGCCGGCCTCCTCGGCGAGCGCCTCGCGGGCGAGCGGCGAAAGCTCGGCGGCGGCCGTCGTGTCGCACACGACCGTGTTGCCGCGGCCGCCCGTCGAGTCGACGTTCACGTGCGCCAGCGCGCGGCCTTCCAGCTCGAAGAAGCGGTGGTCCGCGTACCAGGTGGAGCTCGAGTACCGGCCCTGCGAGTGGCCGGACCAGAAGACGACGCGCAGGCTGCGCCGCCACGACCCGGCGCGCGTCGCCACAAGGCGCGCCACCTCGAGCATCGTCGCGTTCGCGCCGCCGTTGTCCATCGCCCCGTAGTACCAGCTGTCGTGGTGGCCGGTGAAGAGGATGAAGGGGTCGTCGCCGGGCGCATCGGGTCGGAGCATGTCGGCGACGAGGATCGGCGTCTTGCGCCATCCGGTGTCGACCTGGGCGAAGAGGCGGGCCCGCAGCCGGCCGCTCCCCAGGCGCTCCTTCAGGCGCTCGCCGTCGGCGAGGGAGACGGTGACGACGACGGTCCGCGGCAGGGCCGCGCGCGAGCGGTCGTCGGGGCTGCCCCACACGGGCGAGATGCACATCTCGTGGAGATATTCGTGGGGGCTGATGTGGATCTGGCCGAGGGCGCCGGCCTCGCTCGCCGCCTTCGCCGCCCGCGGGGAGGCGATGCCGTCAAGGAGCGCGATGCGGCCCGACACGTCGACCCGCGCGAAGTCCTCCGGCCGGCCAGACCCCACGTAGACGACCTCGGCCTCGACGCCCGAAGGCCCGCTCGGGCGCGAGAAGGAGTGCGTGATGCACCGGAGCGTCTCGCCCTCGACCTCGAGGCGGGCCGGCCCCGGTAGGCTGATGTAGGCGTCGTGCAGAAGGAGCTCCGTCTGAAAGCCGTAGGCCTGCATCTCGCCTTCGACGTAGCGGAGGCTCGCGAGCTCGCCTTCCGTGCCGGCGTGCTTCTCGTAGCCCCCGATCGCCTCGACGTGTCGCCAGAGGCGATCTGTGTCGAGCGCCGCCCGCAGCTCGGCGAGCTCCCTCCGCCAGTCCCCTCGGCGAGCGCCGGCACCCCGGCCGGCCGTTCCGCCTGTCTCGTCGGTTGTCGTCATCCGCCGTCCTCCTCTTCCGGTTCCGCGTACGCCACGAACGCCGCGATCTCGCCGCTCACGAGGGCCTGCGACACGACCCACGGCCAGGCCAAGAGGAAGCCGTCGACCGGGCTCTGCACCTCCTCCACCACGTCGCCGAACGCGTCGCGCACGACCGCGATGGTCTCCCCGCGCGCGACCGGCTCGCCCGGGCGGCGGAAGGGATGGAGGAGGCCGCCCTTTGCGACCGTGACGACGCGCCGGCGGAGACCCCGCGCCTCGATGCGGGGCACGGTCTGCGGCTCGCATCGGCCCGGGTACATGTCGAGCGCGCGCAGCACGTTGCGGATCCCGACGAGGGCGCTCTCGACGGCCTCCGGCACGATCCGCCGCCAGGCGACGAGCTCGACCGCGAGGCCTGGGATGCCGAGGGCGGCCGCCGCCTGAAAGAGGTAGCCGGGGCCGGCGGCGCGGACCGGCAGCCCGACCGACGTGATGCCGTAGGCCTCCGCGAGCGCCCGCGCCCGGCGGGCGAGGCCGCGGTCGGGTGGGATCGGGTAGATGGTGAACTCCAAGGCCGGCTCGGGGTTGGCGTGGAGGTCGACGAGCGCCGAGGCCGGCCGCACGAAGGCGTCGAAGAGCCGGTGGGCGAGCCTCTGGCTCGTCGTCCCCTCGGGGTCCCCCGGGAAGACGCGGTTCAGGTTCTGGGCGTCCTGGGGCGTCACCATCTCCTGGCGGTGGAAGCCCCAGGGGTTGGCGACGGGGACGAGGACGAGGTCGCCCGCAAGGCGCGTCCGATCGAGGCCGTCGGTGAGGAGCCGGCGCACCACCTCGACCCCCGGCACTTCGGGGCCGTGAAGCCCCGCGACGACGAGGAGCGTGCGGCGCCCTCCGGCCCCGGCGCGGGCGCCCAGGCCACGGGCGAGGACGAAGGGCACCCGCACCTCGCTCCCGTCCGGGTACGACCCGACCCAGAGCCGGCCGCGCACCACCTCGCCCGGCCGCGCCGACACGCCCGCGATCTCGAGGACGTCGTCGGGCACGCCGCTCCCCCTCCCGGCGCCCACGCTAGCGCTCGGCCGGATGGGGGCGGGCCCCCGAGCCGGCCTCCTCGCGATAGCCGAGCTCCCGCGAGATCGCCCGCGCCGCCTCGCGCAGGGCCCGGGTGACCTCGGCGAGGTGCTCGCCCTGCATGCGCACGGCCTGACCGCCGGCGCTCACCGCCGCCACGATCTGGCTCGAGAAGTCGTGCACGGGCGCCGCCACGCACACGAAGCCGGCCTGCCACTCCTCGTGGTCGTAGGCGACCCCCTCGGCGCGCACGCGCACGAGCTCCGCGAGGAACTCCTGCGGCGTCCGCTTCGTGCGCTCCGTGCGGGCCGGCATGCCGGTCGCGCGCAGGATCTCCAGCACACGGTCGTCGGTGAGTCCCGAGGCCAGGACCTTTCCGAGGGCCGTGCAATAGACGGGCGCCCGGCGCGGCGAGTCGGCGAAGCCGGGGGTGAGGTTTCGCGGCGAGACGCGATCGAGCCCGAGAACCCACTCGCCGTCGAGGACGGAGAGCGTGATGGCTTCGCCCGTGCGCGCGGCGAAGTCGCGCATCGCAGGGCGCGCCGCGCGCAGGAGGTCGACGGTGCCGAGGATGGCGCTCGCGAGCCAGAAGGCCCGCGGCCCGAGCCGGTAGCGGCGGCTGCGCGGATCCTGCGCGACGACCCCGCGGTCGCGGAGGGTCGCGAGCGTGTGGTAGGCCGTCGTGGGGTGGAGGCCGAGGGCCTCGGCCAGGTCCTTCAAGGACGCCTCGCCGCCCGGCGCCTCGGCGAGGAGTTCGAGGACGTCGAGCACGCGGTCGGCCGAGCGGATGCGGGTTCCGGGCACCGGTCACGCTCCCTTCTTTTCACAGTATGCAACATGATTCAACGTCTTGAAGTCATCTTGCGCTCTTGCTAGCGTCAGCGCAAGGACGCGGTGGGCGCGCCCGCCGCGAAGATCGGAGGGACCGACGGTGACCTTCTGGCGCTTTTCGCGTTGCAAGCGCCTCGGCCCGGCGCTGCTCGTGGGCCTGGCGCTCGTCCTCTCGGCCTGCGGGGGAGGAGGCGGGCAGGGCGCGGGCTCCGAAGGCTCGGGTTCGGAGACGGGTGGCGGCGGGACGGGCGGCGGCACCACCCAGGCCGTCCTCCACATCGGCATGGACGGCGACGCCGGCACGCTCGACCCGCGGCTCGCGCAGGACACGACGGCCTACCGCCTCTACAACCTCATGTACGACGGCCTCGTCCAGCTCGACGACCACTTCCAGCCGGTGCCGGACCTCGCGACCTCCTGGGACAACCCCGACCCGACGACGTGGATCTTCCACCTCCGCGACGACGCGAAGTTCTGGGACGGGACGCCCGTCACGGCCGAGGACGTCGTCTACACCTACAAGACCATCCTCGACCCGAACTTCAAGGCGCCCTACCGCTCGCTCTACACGCCGATCCAGGACGTGGTGGCGCTCGACGACCACACGGTGAAGTTCGTTCTCTCGCAACCGTACTCGGCCCTCTTCGCCTACCTCGACATGGGCATCGTGCCGGAGCACGTCGCCACGCAGCCCGGGAGCGACCTCGCCTCGCACCCGGTCGGGAGCGGGCCGTACAAGTTCGTGTCGTGGGAGAAGAACGACAAGATCGTGCTCGAGGCCAACCCCGACTACTTCGGGGGCGTGCCCAAGATCCAGACCCTCGAGTTCGACATCGTGCCCGACAACACGGCCCGCGCCCAGGCGCTCGAGGCCGGCGACCTCGACCTCATCCAGTCGCCGCTGTCGCCGCAGGACGTCGTGCGGCTCAAGGGCGAGAACTTCCAGAAGGTCGAGACGACGGCGCCCGGCATCACCTACCTGAACTTCAACACGAAGGACCCGATCCTCTCCGACGTGCGCGTGCGGCGCGCCATCGCCGAGCTCGTCGACCAGCAGACGATCATCACGCAGATCTACCAGAACATCGACCAGCCGGCGACCTCGATCCTCATCCCGCGCTGGTTCGCCTACGACCCGTCGATCAAGCAGCCGACCTACAACCCGGACGACGCCGACAAGCTCCTCGCCGAGGCCGGGTGGAAGGACACGGACGGCGACGGCATCCTCGACAAGGACGGCAAGAAGCTCTCGATCGTGCTGAGCACCCAGAGCGAGGTCTCCGAGCGCGTGCAGACGGTCGAGTTCCTCCAGAACACGCTGCGGAGCCACGGGATCGACGCGACGACGAAGGTCTCCGACTGGCCGTCCTTCATCGCGCCGGTGCTCGCCGGGCAGTACCAGATCGCGCTCCTCGGCTGGCTCAACCTCGTCGACCCCGACCGCGGCATGTACAGCCAGTTCCACACGGGGGCGGGCTCGAACTGGGGCGGCTACTCGAACCCGGAGGTCGACAAGTACCTCGACGCCGGGCGGACCGACACCGACCTCCAGAAGCGGACGGAGGACTACCGCCAGGCGGCGGCGATCATCGCGCAGGAGGTTCCGTACTACATCCTGAGCTACCAGGGCTTCCAGGTCTTCTACAGCCCGAAGCTCAAGGGCTTCGAGCCCAACCCGCGCGGGTACTTCCGGAGCCTCATGAACGCGACGTTCGGGGACTGAGGCCGAGCCGGGGCAGGCGGAAGGGGCTGCGGGCCGTGCGGCCCGCGGCCCCTTCTTTCTTGGTGCACAGATGGGGCGAGGTGGAGGAGGAGTCGCGTCCCTTCCGCGGAACCGTGGCACAGGACTGGCACGGCGCCGCCACGTGGGAGGGCGAGCCACGGCGTGACGACGCGCTTCTGGGTCGGGGTCACGGACAACGCCTGGTATGAATTCCTCGCTGGACTGAAGCCGGACGAGGTCAACTTCTGGCAGCCGGGGGCGGGGCAGCCGTTCAGCGCCCTTGGGCCGAACGAACTCTTCCTTTTCAAGCTGCACAGCCCGCTCAACTGGATCGCGGGGGGCGCGTTCTTCGTCCGGTACCACAGGCTTCCGGTGTCTCTGGCGTGGGATGTCTTCCGGGAGCAGAACGGTGTGCGGAGCCTCGACGAGCTGCGGCGCAAGGTGAACGAGTACAGCGAGCGGAGTCGCCTGGCGCCTGACCCGGAGATCGGCTGCATCGTCCTCGCGCAGCCTTTTTTCTGGCCACGCGACGAGTGGCTGCCCGCGCCCGAGGACTGGGCGCCGAACATCGTCCGCGGAAAGCGGTACGACACGGCATCGCCGGTCGGAGCCCGGCTGTGGCGGGAGGTGATGGAGCGACTCGCGGTGCGATCGCCGGAGTGGGTGGCGTCCGGCAAGGAGACGTCCAGCCCCTACGACCTCGTTCGGCTGGCGCCGGTGCGACCGGGTCAGGGCGCCTTCCGGGTCGCCGTCACAGAGGCCTACCGCCGCCGGTGTGCGATCACCGGGGAGAAGGTCCTTCCCGTCCTGGAGGCGGCCCACATCAAGCCGTACGCGCTGGCCGGGCCCAACGACGTGAACAACGGCCTTCTTTTGCGGCAGGACATCCACACTCTCTTCGACCGGGGGTACCTCACGGTGACGCCGGACCGTCGCGTCTGGGTCAGCCGCCGAGTTCGCGAACAGTTTGGAAACGGGGAATATTACTACTCATTGCACGGGCGCGAGCTCCTCACCGTCCCCGAACGCCCCGAGGAGCGGCCCCTGGCCGAATACCTCACCTGGCACAACGAGAACGTGTTCGCGGGTTGAAGTGGGCATCCGGCGGAGGCTGCGTCACTCGGCCGCTACGGTGACTCCGGGCTTGCGCCGCAGGAAGTCGAAGAATTTTTTCCTCACGTCCAGGCCCGATCCGCTTGGGAAGACGGGAGCGTCATCGCGGTTCAGCCAGAGTGCGACCGGTGTGTATCGGTCGCCCGTAAGCGCCGCGGCCTTGACGATCAGGGGGCTCGCCAACCGGGACGGTTCGCCGCGAGAAGCCGTGAAGCCCAGCCTGATCCGGGTCCGCGGGGGGAGGCTCGTGCGAAAGTCGCGGAGCCATCCGGCGGCCGTGCGCCAGGCATCATGTGCGGCTGAAGTCGTCCTGCCGAAGGCGAGGCCGGCTCCAGCAAGCCTGGCCGTCGGGCCGGCGGCCGCAGGTTTCGGAGCCAGCACGTCTCGACCGAAGAACGCGGTCAGATCCGCCCGATCGAGGCCGCTTGGAAGCCACTCCGTGGGGTGCGACGTCTCCCTCAGGCTACCCACCCCTCGGCGCACACGCGCGCCGTACCCGCCGAAGAGGAGCCACGCCTTCACCGCGGCGATGACCTCCGCGCGACGGCAGGGGTCCGCGCCAAGGGCGAGGCGGAGCCGAAACCGCGTGCCGTGCGGTCGGTAGCGAGCCGCGCTCACCTTCTGCCCCCCGCGGAGTGCCCAAAGGACGTAGAGCTCGGGCGGCTCGTGCTCGCGGCTGTCCGAGAACCGATCCGGGCTGAAGGCGATCGCCGGCGGCGCTCCGATGACCTCGACAGAGACCTCGACCGGAGATCTGGCCGGCGGGAGCGAGGGGTGGGACGCGCCCCCAGACACGCCCGCGGTGCCCCAGAGCTCGGCCTCTGCCCGGAACAGCGCCCGGGCGTCGGGATACTTCGCGGCATAGAGGGCGCGCCACCAAAAGCGCAAGGCGCCGCGAATCGCCGGGGCCCGGACCACGTCGACCTCATCGGCCTCCCGAGGTCTCGGTCCCCCGCCGACGAGCGGCGTGACGACCTCGATGAGGAGGTCGATGAGGTGGGGAGCGGATCGCGCCCCGCGAGTTCGTCGCGGCCGCGGCTCAGGGAGGCCGATGGTGGCCGGGGTCCCTGCAGAACGATCGCTCATCGCTGAAAACGTTCACGACTCCCTAAAGGGGTCGGCCAGACCTCCGCCTGTCGCGTACCGATTCGCCGTGCGCGTCACGATTTCCTGTCTCTGGTGCCAGACTCTCGCGCCACGACCCATGACACCCTCTGTCCCACCTCCTCCCGTACGCTTGTGCCAAGGGCGGCCCGGTCCCGCGCGGCCGGGCGGCGCGGAGGAGGGATCCGCACGT
>JADGHG010000047.1 GCA_019689585.1 Clostridia bacterium | reverse complement strand
AGCGCTACCACACGACCGTCGAGGCGATCGAGCGCGCCAACCCGCACCTCGACCCGTACAACCTGCAGCCCGGGATGGTCATCTGCATCCCTGAGCACCGCCACGGGGACGCCGGCCGGGAGGGCGAGGAACGCCCGCCGAGCTGACGCTCGCTCCCGGCCGCCCGCCGCGGCGGGCGGCCGAGACGACGCGGCCGGTCGTGCCTAGTGCGAAAGCGCAAGCCCCGGCAACCCGGCCGGGTCGACCGGGGCGCCGTCCTCGCGGACCTCCCAGTGCAGGTGCGGCCCTTCGCCCGGCTCGGCCGCGACGGCGCGTGCAATCCGGCCGATCGTGGCCCCGGGCGGCAGAAGCTCGCCCTCGCGCACCGAGACGAGCGCAAGTCCGCGGTAGACGGCGCTCCAGCCGCCGCCGAGCTCGAGGGTCACGACCTCGCCCCAGCCGGGCTCGGCCGCGATGGAAGCCACGCGCCCCGCCGCCGTGGCGACGGCGGGGGCGCCTTCCGAGACGGCGACGTCCCAGCCGGCGTGCAGCCGCCAGTCGCGCAGCGCGTCGACGTACCGCCAGCCGTACGGCGTCGCCACCTTCCCCCTCGCCGGGGGCAGCCAGCGAAGGGGACCGGCGGCCGGGAGCTCGGAGGCCGCCCCGCCGTCCGCGGCCACGGAACCCGCCTCCGACTCGGAGCCGACCAGGCGCCCGGCCGGCGCCGCAGGGGATGCCGACCCGAGGCTCGCGGGCCGTTCTCCGCCGCCCCCGAACCAGAAGCCCAGGGCGAGGAGGAGCGCGAGAAGGACGGCCGCCGCTACGGCGGGCCAGCGCGGGGGGCCGCCCGAGCCGGTGCGGGCGGAGCCCGCCCGCTTCGTCCACAAAATGCGGCCGACGAGCATCCGCTTCCCCTCCGAGTGCGTCGTCGCCGGACGTCGCGTCCAGCCGTGGACAGTCTTCCCATCCCGACGACGTCCCATGCGCAAAGGCCGCCTCGCCGCCCCCTCCGGTTGGTAGAGTGGGCGGGGGCGCAAGATGCGGCGGCCGTCCTGGGACGATTACTTCATCGAGATGGCGCGGCTCGTCGCCGCCCGTTCGACCTGCCCCCGCCGCCAGGTCGGCGCCGTCCTCGTCCGCGACAACCGGCTCGTCGCGACGGGCTACAACGGCTCCGTGCGGGGGGCCCCGCACTGCGACGAGGCGGGCTGCCTGCTCGTGCGCCAGGGCGAGCGCGAGAGCTGCGTGCGCACGGTGCACGCCGAGCTCAACGCGCTCCTGCAGTGCGCCGTCACCGGCGTGAGCAGCCAGGGAGCCACGCTCATCTCGACCGACTTCCCCTGCGTCCACTGCGCGAAGGCGATCGTCCAGGCGGGCGTGCGGCGCGTCGTGTATCTGTCGGAGTACCCGGACCCCAACTCGGCCGCCGTCTTCGCCGAAGGCGGGGTGGAGGTGCTGCGGGCGGTGCCGCGCGCCGAAGGCGGCTACCGGCTTGTGAGAGGCGCGCCCAGCGAGGAGAGCGGGACGAGCGAGACGCCCGGGTAGTAGTGGCGCAGGATGTCGGCGTAGGTCGCGTGGGCCTCGGCCATCGCGGCCGCCCCGTACTGCGAGAGCCCCACGCCGTGGCCGAACCCGTTCGTGACGATCGTGACGCCCTCCGGATCGGCCCGGACGGCCGCGATCCAGGTCGAGTAGAGCCCGAGCCGGGCCCGGACCAAGGTGGCCGCAAGCGGTCGCCCGGCGACCGAGACGACGTAGGCACGGCCGCTGGGCGTGCGGCGCACGACGACGAACCGCCGGGCGGGCGGACGGGCGAGGAGCTCCGCCCGCGGCACGCCGAGCGCCCGCGCGAGCTCGGTCCAGGTGAGCCTCCGGGTCGCGCCTTCCCAGGGGTCGCGCTCGCCCGGGGAGGGGACACTCACGAGGTACGGCACCGGTCGGCCCCAGACGTAGCGCGCGTCCTCCGTCCGGCCGCCGGAGGCGGCGAAATAGAGCGCGTCGATGGGACGGCCTCGGTAGACGGCGACCTGGCCGCGCGTCGCCCTAGCCGCGGCGAGGGCCGCCGCCGGGCCGCCCCCGGGTCCCCCCGCCGCCGCGACGAAGGGCGCCCAGGCTTGGCTCTCGCTCGCGACGGAACACACGTCGGCCGGCGGATGGCTCGGGCACCCCGGACCGCCGCGGGCGCGGAGGTGCGAGACGGCGTACGTGCGCGCGGCGACGGCCTGGGCCTTCAGGGCCTCCGGCGGGAACCCGGCCGGCATCTCCGCCGAGACGACCCCCGCCACGTACGTCTCGAGAGGCAGCACGCGATAGCGCTGCGCCTCGTCGTCGTAAAGGAGCACGGTCGTCTCCGCTCCGCCTTCGGACGCGACCTCCCGTGACGGACGGGCCGGGGGCGGCTCGCGAGGCCCGAGTGCGAGTGCCAGAAGGGCGGCGAAGCCGAGGGACGCGAACGCCCCGAGGCCGAGCGCGCCTCTTCGCCTGAGCCCCCGCCGCACGCGCGATGCCTATGCGGGGAGGCGGAGCCCCGATGACGGGGAGGCGCGGCGGTCAGGTGAGGACCGGCGCCGGGGATACGCGGCGGATGTCGGCACCGAGGGCGGCGAGCCGCTCGACGAGCTGATGGTAGCCGCGATCGATGTGGTGGACCTCGAGCACTTCCGTCTCGCCTTCGGCGACGAGGCCGGCGAGGACGAGCGCCGCCCCCGCCCGCAGGTCGCTCGCCGCGACGGGGGCGCCCGTGAGCCGCTCGACCCCTTGCACGACGGCCCCCGCGCCCTCGATGTCGATGCGGGCTCCCATGCGCTTCAGCTCCTCCACGTGGCGGAAGCGGTTCTCGAAGACGGTCTCCGTCACGACGCTCGTCCCTTGGGCGACGCTGAGAAGCGCGAGGAACGGGGCCTGCATGTCGGTGGGGAAGCCCGGGTAGGGGAGCGTCTTCACGTTGGTCGCGCGCGGGCGGGCCGGTCCCTCGGCGACGACGCGCGCGTCCTCGACCTCGACGGCTGCGCCCGCCTCGCGCAGCTTCGCCACGATCGCCGCGAGGTGATCGGGCACCACGTTCTCGACGGCGACCCAGCCGCCGGTGATGACGCCGGCCACGAGGAAGGTGCCGGCCTCGATCCGGTCCGGGATGGGCGTGTAGGCGGCCCCAGCCTGACTCGGCCCCGCGAGCTCGCGCACGCCCTCCACGCGCACGACGCGCGTGCCGGCGCCAGCCACCCGCCCGCCCAGGTGGTTGAGGAAGTTGGCGAGGTCGACGACCTCCGGCTCCTCGGCCGCGTTCTCGATCGTCGTCGTCCCCTCGGCGAGGACGGCGGCCATCATGATGTTCTCGGTCGCCGTGACGCTCGGGTAGTCGAGGTAGACGTGGGCGCCCCTCAGCCGGCCGGGGACGCGCGCGGAGACGCGGCCGTGGGCGAGGTCGATCTCGGCCCCGAGCGCCGCGAAGCCCTTCAGGTGCAGGTCGATGGGGCGCACGCCGATCGCGCAGCCGCCGGGGAGCCCAGCCACGGCGCGGCCCGTGCGGGCGAGAAGCGGGCCCATCACGAGGAACGAGGCCCGCATCTGCCGCACGAGCTCGTACGGCGCCTCGTACGTTGCGAGGTCGCGCGCCTCGATCTCCCACTCGCCCGCTTCGCGCTCCGTCAAGCGCACGCCCAACTCCCCGAGGAGTCGCATCATGGTGGCGACGTCCTGGATGGGCGGAAGCTCGCGCAGGCGACACGTGGCCCCCGTGAGCAGCGTAGCGGCCAGGATCGGCAGCGCGGCGTTCTTCGCCGCCACCGCGCGCACCGTCCCGCCGAGACGTCGGCCGCCGCGCACACGGATGCAGTCCACGTCGGCACCTCTCTCCCGGCCGTCCGCCTCGCCCGGGGCCGCGCCGGACCGGCCCACTTCTAGACTTCGTCCTCCGGCCGGGGAAGTTGAGGGGGGATTCCGGCGACGGAAGCCGTCGTCAGAAGAACCCGAGCTTCATCTTGGCCTCGTCGCTCATGCGGTCGGGCGTCCACGGCGGGTCGAAGACGATCTGCACGTCGACGTCCTCGAAGCCGAGCGCTGCGACGACGGAGCGCACCTGTTGGTCGATCGTGAAGGCGAGCGGGCAGCCGGGCGCGGTGAGCGTCATCGTGATCGTGCACGCCTTGCCCGCGACGGCGACGTCGTAGACGAGGCCGAGCTCGACGATGTTCATGCCGAGCTCCGGGTCGTAGACCTCCTCGAGAGCCTTCATGATGTCGGCCTCGGTCGCCACGCCGCCTCGCCCTCCCCGCGCACCATGTTATCCCCTCGCGGCCGACGCGCCACCCGGCTCGCGCGGCGCCGGGCGGCCGGCCGCCGGCGCCTCGGCCCGCTCGGCCAAGACGCGTGCGCCTTCGCCGTCGACGACGAGGAAGCCACCTTCGCAGCGGAAGGTGAGATCGCCGAGGACCTGGCGCGCGCGGGCGCCGGATCCGTCCTCGTCCGGTCCGTCCGCCGCCACCTCGCCCTCGGCCTGGTGGAGGCGCACGTCGCCGTCGACGAGCTGCGTGACGAGCGGGATGTGGCCCGGCAGGACGCCGAGCTCGCCCATCACGCCCTTCGCCACCAGCATGCGCGCGCGTCCGCGGTAGACGCGCCTCTCGGGCGTGACGACCTCGACGGCGAGCGTGCGCTCGCTCATACCTTCATCTTCTCCGCCTTCTCGACCGCCTCTTCGATCGTGCCCACCATGTAGAACGCCATCTCCGGGAGGTCGTCGTGCTTGCCCTCGAGGATCTCCTTGAACCCCCGCACCGTGTCCTTGACGCTCACGTACTTGCCCGGTTGGCCGGTGAACTGCTCGGCCACGAAGTTGGGCTGCGTGAGGAAGCGGTCGATCTTGCGGGCGCGCTGCACGATGACCTTGTCTTCGTCGGAGAGCTCGTCCATGCCGAGGATGGCGATGATGTCCTGGAGGTCCTTGTACCGCTGCAGGACCTGCTGGACGCCGCGCGCCACCTCGTAGTGCTCCTCCCCCACGATGCGCGGGTCGAGGATGCGCGAGTTCGACTCGAGCGGGTGGATGGCCGGGTAGAGGCCCTGCGCGGCTCGCCCGCGGTCGAGCGTCGTCACGGCGTCGAGGTGGGCGAAGAGCGTCGCCGGCGCCGGGTCGGTGAGGTCGTCGGCCGGGACGAAGATCGCCTGCACCGACGTGATCGAGCCCTTGCGGGTGGAGGTGATCCGCTCCTGCAGGGTGCCGACGTCGGTCGCGAGCACCGGCTGGTAGCCGACCGCGCTCGGCAGCCGCCCGAGCAGCGCCGAGACCTCGGAGCCGGCCTGGACGAACCGGAACATGTTGTCGATGAAGAGGAGCACGTCGCGCCCCTCGACGTCCCGGAAGTACTCGGCGAGCGTGAGGCCGGTGAGGCCCACGCGCATACGGGCGCCGGGCGGCTCGTTCATCTGGCCGTAGACCATCGTCATCTTGTCGATGACGCCCGCGGCCTGCATCTCGAGGTACATCTGCGTCCCTTCGCGCGTCCTCTCCCCGACGCCGGCGAAGACGGAGATGCCCTGGTGGGCCATGGCCACGTTGTGGATGAGCTCCTGCACGAGGACCGTCTTCCCCGTGCCGGCGCCCCCGAAGAGGCCGATCTTGCCGCCCTTCGGGTACGGCGTGAGGAGGTCGATGACCTTGAGCCCCGTCTCGAGCACCTCGGTCGTGCCGGCGAGCTCCGTGTACTCGGGCGCGGGCTTGTGGATGGGCTGGCGCAGCCGGGCCTCGACCGGGCCCTTGCCGTCGATGGCTTCGCCCAGGACGTCGAGGATGCGGCCCAAGGTCTCCGGGCCCACCGGCACGCTGATGGGCCCGCCCGTGTTCAAGACGGGCATGCCGCGGACGAGCCCGTCGGTCGAGGCCATCGCGACCGCGCGCACGCGGTTGTCGCCGATGTGGTGGAAGACCTCCAAGACGACGCGCGTGCGCACGCCGTCCTCCGCTACGGCCTCCTCGAGGGGTGCCTCGGGGTCGAGGTCGAGCACCTTGAGCGCGTCGTAGATGCGGGGGAGCTCGCCCTCCGGGAACTCGACGTCGACGACGGGGCCGATCACCTGTGTGACGCGTCCGACCTTGGGATTCACGTGATTCACGCTCGTTTCCGCTCCCTCCTCAACCCTTGAGCGCCTCGGCGCCCCCGACGATGTCCGCGATCTCCTTCGTGATGGCCGCCTGCCGCAGGCGGTTGCGGACGAGCGTGAGGAACTCGATCATCTCCTCGGCGTTCTTGCTCGCCGTGTCCATCGCCATCATGCGCGCGCCGTGCTCGGCCGCCTTGGCCTCGAGCAAGGCGCCCAAGACGACGGCGCGGACGTAGTGCGGCAGGAGGGCGCCGAGGACGGATTCGGCGTCCGGTTCGAATTCGACCTCGGGGCCCGGGGCCTCCGCCTTCGCCTCGCCCTCGCGCCCCGTCGGCGCGAGGGGGAGCAGGTCTCGGCTCCTCGGCTCGTACTGGGCCGTCGCGAGGAAGGCGTTCCACACGAGCGTCACCGAGTCGGCGCGCCCGGCGAGGAAGGCGTCCATGGCCGGTCGCGCGATCGCCTCCGCGACCGCGAAGGTCGGGTGGTCGCCGACCTCGGTGAAGGTCGCGAGGAGTTCCCACCCGCGGCGCTGGAAGAAGTCGCGGCCCTTGCGGCCGACGGCGATGACGAGCGGCGTCCCGCCGCCCGCCGCGATCGTCCGCTCGGCGAGGCGCAGGACGTGGGCGTTGTACGGTCCGGCCAGGCCGCGGTCGGCCGTGAGGACCAGGTAGAGCGGCCTCTTCCGTTCGCGCACGAGGAAGAACGGGTGGGAGAGCCGTCCGGCGCGCCGCGTGAGCTCGGCGAGCGCCTCCGAGATGGCCTCGGCGTACGGTCGCGCCGCCCGCGCGCGCTCCTCGGCGCGGCGCACCTGCGCCGCCGCCACCATCTTCATGGCGCGCGTGATCTGCTCGGTGCTCGTGACGCTGCGGATGCGCCGGCGGATGTCGCGCAGGTTAGCGCCCGCCATGGCCCTCCCGGCCTCCTGCGAAGCCCTTCTTGAAGGCTTCGACGAGCGCCTGAAGCCGCGCCTCGGTCGCTTCCGAGATCTGCTTCTCCTCGCGGATCGCCCGCAGCACGTCCTGGCCGTCGCTCCGCATGTAGGCGAGGAAGGCGCGCTCGAACGACTGGACGGCCTCGACCGGCAGGTCGTCGAGGTAGCCGTGCGTCCCCGTGTAGATGACGACGACCTGCTCCTCGACCGGCATCGGCTGGTACTGCGGCTGCTTGAGGAGCTCCGTGAGCCTCTGGCCGCGCGCGAGCCGCGCCTGGGTCGTGCGGTCGAGCGAGGAGCCGAACTGGGCGAAGGCGGCCAGCTCGCGGTACTGGGCGAGCTCGAGCCGGAGAGTGCCCGCGACCTGCTTGATCGCCTTGATCTGCGCGTCCCCGCCGACCCGCGAGACCGAGGTGCCGACGTTCATCGCCGGTCGGATGCCGGCGTAGAAGAGGTCCGTCTCGAGGAAGATCTGGCCGTCGGTGATCGAGATGACGTTCGTCGGGATGTAGGCGGCGATGTCGCCCGCCTGCGTCTCGATGATCGGGAGCGCCGTGAGGCTCCCGCCGCCGCGGGCGTCGGACAGCTTGGCCGCGCGCTCGAGAAGGCGCGAGTGCAGGTAGAAGATGTCGCCCGGATAGGCCTCGCGCCCGGGCGGCCGCCGCAGGAGGAGCGACATGGCGCGGTAGGCGACGGCGTGCTTCGAGAGGTCGTCGTAGACGACGAGCGCGTGCTTGCCCTTGTACATGAAGTACTCGCCCATGGCGCAGCCGGCGTAGGGCGCGAGGAACTGGATCGGCGCCGGCTCCGAGGCCGGGGCCGAGACCACGATCGAGTACTCCATCGCCCCGTGCTCCTCGAGGGTGCGCACGACCGAGGCGACGCTCGACGCCTTCTGGCCGATGGCGACGTAGATGCAGATCACGTCCTCGCCCTTCTGGTTGAGGATCGTGTCGACGACCATCGCCGTCTTGCCCGTCGAGCGGTCGCCGATGATGAGCTCGCGCTGGCCGCGCCCGATGGGGATGAGGGCGTCGACGGCCTTGAGCCCCGTCTGCAGGGGCTCGTGCACGTTCTGACGGTCGATCACGCCGGGCGCCGGCGACTCGACCGGACGGGACTCGCTCGTCTCGATCGGGCCGCGGCCGTCGACCGGCTGGCCGAGCGCGTTCACGACCCGGCCGACGAGCGCCTCCCCCACCGGCACCTCGACGACGCGCCCCGTCCGCCGGACCTGGTCGCCTTCCTTGATCGCGCGGTCGTCGCCCATGATGACGGCGCCGACCGAGTCCTCCTCGAGGTTGAGCGCCATCCCGTACACGCCGCCCGGGAACTCGAGGAGCTCGCTCGCCATCGCGCGGCCGAGGCCGTAGATGCGGGCGATGCCGTCGCCGACGCTCAGGACGGTGCCGACCTCGGCGACCTCCGTGCGGAGGTCGTACTTCTCGATCTCCTCCTTCAGGATCGACGTGATCTCCTCCGGCCGGATGCTCATGTCCTCACCCTCTGCTCACGGCGCCCCGCAGGCGCTCCAGTCTTCCTGCGACGCTCGCGTCGTAGACGCGGTCGCCGATCGCAAGGCGCACTCCGCCGACGAGCTCCGGCACGTGCCGGACCTCGAGGCGGAGCGGGCGCCCTTCGCCACCGGCCAGCCGGACGGCGGCGCGCTCGAGCTCTTCGCGCAAGCGCGCGTCCGGCGGGATGGCCGTCTCGACGACGGCCTCGACCTCGCCCGAACGGCGCCGCCGAAGCTCGTGGAAGCGGCGCGCGATCTCGGGCAGCTCCGCCACCCGGCGGCGTTCGACGAGAAGGAGGAGAAAACTCGCGATTTCCTTGGGCACGTTCTCACCGGCCGCGCGTAGGAGCACCGCGCGGCGCACGTCCTTCGGGAGGGTCGGGTTCTTCGCGGCCTGCCAGAGGCCAGAGGCCTCGAGCCGGGCGACCGTCGCCGAGAGCCGTTCGTCCCACTCGGCGACCTCCCGATCGCCGCGCTCCGCGGCGATCGCGAAGAGCGCCTCGGCGTACGGCCTCGCCGCCCGGCTCACCCGCGGCCCCCCGTCCCTTGCGTCTCCGCGACGAAGCGCTCGACGAGCTCGCGCTGGATGCGGTCGTCGAGCGACGTCGCCACGACCTTCTCCGCCACGTCGATCGCGAGCTCCGCGACCTCGCGCCGGAGCTCGGCGATCGCGCGGTCGCGCTCGTGCTGGATGTCCTCGCGCGCCTTCTGGAGCTGGCGCTCGGCCTGCGCCTTCGCCTCCGCCACGATCTGGCGCGCCTCGGCCTGGGCCGTCCGCTCGGCCTGCGCCAGGATCTCCCGCGCCTCGTCGCGGGCCCGGGCGAGCGCCTCGGCCGCCTCCTCCTGCAGCCGCACGGCCTCCTCGCGCCGTCGGTCCGCCTCCTCGAGGCTCCGCGCCACGCGCTCGGCGCGCTCGTCCATGATGCGGCCGAGCGGCTTGAACACGAAGCGGGCGAGCAGCACGAGGAGCACGATGAAGCTCGCGAGCTCCGCGAGGAGCGTCGCGTCGATGCCGAGGTTGTGCAGCACGTCTGCGAGCGACATCGCTCCTTGAACCCCCGTCGGGCCGAGGCCGGGGGCGGTCGCCCGCCGCCCGGCCGCCCCTCCCTGCGGCGCCGCCTACCGGATCACGAAACCGGCGAGCACCACCGCGATGATCGGCAGGGCCTCGATGAGGCCGAGGCCGATGAACATGTTGGTCCTGAGCGTCCCCTGCATCTCGGGCTGGCGCGCCATGCCCTCGAGCATCTTGGCGATCATGAGGCCGTCGCCGATCGCCGCGCCCATCGCGGCGAGCCCGAACGCGACCCCCGCCCCCAGGATGTGTGCGACGCCCGCGTCCATCCGGTCACCCCCCTCGAGGCCCGCCCAAGGCGGCCGTCAATGCTCGGCGCTCGTCATGATGCCGACGTACGCCAGCGTAAGCATCACGAAGATGAAGGACTGGATGAAGCCGACGAAGATGCTGAACGCGTACCAGGCCGCGCCCGGGATGAAGCCGCCGAACCAGATCGGGATCTGGGCCAGGACGAGGATGAGCATCTCGCCGGCGAAGATGTTGCCGTAGAGCCGGAACGAGAGCGTGATCGGCTTCGAGAGCTCCTCGATCACGTTGATCACGGCGAAGAACGGCCAGACGTACGGCAGGTCGGGCCCCTTCATGTGGCGCAGGTACCCGCCCAGCCCGCGCACGAGCACGCCCGAGAACTGGACGAGGAAGAAGACGCCGATCGAGAGCGCGAGGCAGGTGTTCAGGTTCGCCGTCGGCGAGGTCTGGCCCGGGATGAGGCCGATGAGGTTCGAGACGAGGATGAAGGAGAAGAGGGCGCAGAGCACGTTCAGCATGAAGGCCCGCTGCCGCGGCTGGATCTGCTCGCCGACGAAGCGGCCGAAGACCTCGAGCATCGTCTCGAACGCGTTCTGGAGCGGGCGAGGCCTTGTGGGCGAGGCGCCGCGCACGGCGAGGAGCCCCAGGGCGAGGACGATCGCCATCGCGACCCACGTGTAGATGAGCGTCGTGCCGTCGAATGTGAAACCGTGAACTTGCCAGATGAGGTGGTGTCGCTCGGGCACGCGCGGTCACCCTCTCGCAAGCGCGGGCGCGCTTTCGCGCGCCCTACGCCGAACGTCCCCGGTCCCTCGCGAGTGCGAGCGCAAATGCGCCCCACGCAGCGAAAATCCCCGCTAAAGCCGCGATCATGTTAGCAGCGGGCCATACCCTTTGCAACAACCAGAAGCCGGCGACGATCCAGGCGAATCGGACCAGCGTGCCCCAGCCGAGCGCCCGCACGCCCGCATCCGGCGGAAGGCGCTCGGCGAGGTCGAGGCGCAGGAAGAAGAACACCTGCGCCAAGGCGCCGAGGGCGAGCCCGAAGGCGAGCGCGCCCGTCACCTGCGGCCAGGCGCCCACGAGGGCGAGTCCGGCGAGGAACGAGGCCAAGACGAGGCTCCAGCGCAGGGCGCCCCGCGGGAGGCGGCGCATCAGGCGGCATCGGGCGGCGGCGGACCGCCCGTCCCGCCTCCCCGCCGCTCGTCGGAGGCGATCGCGCCGACCTGGCGGATCAAGGCGTAGATGCCGGCGCCGAGGCCGAGGAGGAGGCCGAGGACGGTGAAGGCCGGATCGGTGCCAAGCTTCGCGTCGACGGAGCGGCCGAGCACGACGCCGAGCGAGATGAGGAGCGCCATCGTCACGCCGATCCCGAGTCCGAAGGCGACGGCCCTCACGACGAGACCCCGGCCTCCCGGGGGCGGCCCGGCCCGGCCCGCTCGTCCCTTCGCGCCGCCCCCGCCCCGCCCTCGACCCGGAAGTCGCGAGGCCGCGGCCCGAGCCCGAAGCGGAAGCGGATGGCGTCGCGGATGCGCGCGGCCGCCTTCCCGTCCCCGAACGGGTTCGCGACCCGGCTCATGCGCTGGCGCAGCTCGTCGTCGTCGAGGACGCGGAGGAGGGCGTCGCGGACGTCGTCCGCCTCGGTCCCGACGAGGAGCGCCGTCCCGGCCTCGGCCGCCTCGGGCCGTTCGGTGCGGCGCCGCGTCACGACGAGGGGCTTCCCGAGCGCCGGCGCCTCCTCCTGGAGGCCGCCCGAGTCGGACACGATCGCCTCGCAGCGCGAGAGGAGCCGCACCCAGGTCGGATAGTCGAGAGGCTCGCAGAGGTGGACGCGCGGGGTGCCGGAGAGCGCCCCCGACACGGCCTCCCGGACGACCGGGTTCGGGTGGACGGAGTAGACGACCTCGACGTCGGGCCGCGCCCGCACGACGGCCCCCACGGCTCTGGCCACGGCCGCGATCGCGCCCTGCCAGTTCTCGCGCCGGTGCGTCTCGACGACGACGACGCGGCGCGACCAGTCGACGCGCGAGAGGCTCGCCGGCCAGGGGGCGCGCTCCCCTTCGCGCTCGACGCGCTCCTTCGTGTGCAGAAGGGCGTCGATGGCCGTGTTGCCGGTGACGAAGACGCGCTCCGGCTCCGCCCCCTCGGCGAGAAGCGCCCGGCGCGCCCGCTCCGTCGGGGCGAAGAGGAGGTCGGCCAACTGGTCGGCGATCCGCCGGTCCATCTCCTCCGGGTACGGTTCCCAGCGGTCGCCGCTCCGCAGCCCGGCCTCCACGTGACCCGAGGGGATGCCTTCGTAGAAGGCGGCGAGGGCGGCTGCGACCGTCGTCGCCGTGTCGCCGTGCGTGAGGACGAGCGCCGGCCCCCAGGCGCGGAGCGCGCGCGCCACGCCGTCGAGGGCGCGCGCGGCGAGCTCGGCGAGCGGCTGGCCGGGCACGAGGAGGTCGAGGTCGGCGTCGGGCGCGAGGTCGAAGCAGGCGAGCACGGCGTCGAGGAGCTCCCGATGCTGACCGGTCACAAGGAGCCGGACCTCGAACGACGGGTCCTCTTGGAGCGCGCGCACGACGGGCGCCATCTTGATCGCCTCGGGGCGCGTGCCGAAGACGGCCGCCACCCGGACGGCCGTCACGCGCCCGCGCTCCGCCCGCCCGGGCCGTCCTCCCAGGAGCCGGCGCCGCGCCCGCGCTGGCGCAGGACGGTCGCCGCCACGTAGACGGTGAAGCCGACGAAGGCGAGCACCAGGGTCGAGACGAGGACGGGCAGCCGGACGATCGCGAGGGAGCCGATCGCGAGCCAGCCGCTCACGCAGTAGAGGAGCAGCACCGTCTCGCGCTGGGACAGGCCCAGGTTGAGGAGCCGGTGGTGGACGTGACCGCGGTCGGCGAGGGCGATCGGCCGGCCGGCGCGCCAGCGCCGCACCACGGCGAAGACGAAGTCGAAGAGCGGCACGCCCAGCGCGAGGAGCGGCACCGCGAGCGTGATGGCGGCCGGCGACTTGAGCGAGCCCTGGATCGAGATCGTCGCGAGCACGTAGCCGAGGAACATCGAGCCGGCGTCGCCCATGAAGATCTTGGCCGGGTTGAAGTTGTAAGGCAGGAAGCCGAGGCTCGCGCCCGCGAGCGCCGCGCAGAGGAGCGCCGCCGCGAGGGGCTGGTCGGTGATGATCGCCGCGACGAGCATCGTCGTCGCCGCGATCGCCGTGATCCCGGCCGCGAGCCCGTCGAGCCCGTCGGCCAGGTTGATGATGTTGACGACGACCCAGATCCAGACGACCGTGATCGGCACGCCCCAGGCGCCGAGCGGGACGAGCCCGCCGAAGGGGCTCGTGACGTGGTCGATGCGGATGCCCATGAGCGCCACGCCGAGGGCGACGGCCGCCTGGCCGACCGCCTTGGCCCAAGCCGGGAGCGGCCGGTAGTCGTCGATCGCCCCGAGGAGGACGATCGCGGCGCCGCCGGCGACGAGCGCCCCCATCTCCGGGCTTTCGAGAAGGCCGGCGGCAAGGACGGCGAGGACGAACGCGAGGAACATCGCGACCCCGCCCATGTACGGCACGGGTCGCCGGTGGACGCTGCGCTCGTTCGGGCGCGCGACGTAGTCGAGCCGGAGCGCCATGCGCCGGAGGAGGGGCGTGAGCGCGAGGGCGAGGACGAAGGCCACGACGCCCGTCTCGACGACCAGCCGGGTCGCCTCGCTCAACCGAGCCCACGAGACACTCGCTAATCTCGTATGCCGTCTTCTGGTTGAAAAAAAAAGTGGGGGGGGGGGGGGGGGGGGGGGGGGGGGGGGGGGGGGGGGGGGGGGGGGGGGGGGGGGGGGGGGGGGGGGGGGGGGGGGGGGGG
>JADGHG010000173.1 GCA_019689585.1 Clostridia bacterium | reverse complement strand
GGAGGGGGCGGGGAAACCGCCGCGGGGCCAGCCGTAGCCAGGCGCCGGCCAGGCGAGCGTCGCCTCGCCCCGGGAGGACGGCGCGCGGTAGGTGAGAAGCGGCGTCATGTGGGCGATCCGCACGTCGCGCGCGAGCGCCTGCCAGCCTGCGAGCCCGGCCGGGTCCCAGAGGGCGAGGTCGACGCCGGGCGGGAGGGCGAGCGGCAGGGCCGCGCGCTCCCACGAGGCGCGCCCTTCGGCGAGGCCGCCCCAGCCGGCCCCGAAGGCGAGCGAGGCGCCCGCGACGAGCGCCGCCGTCACGGCCCAGGGCAGCGGGCTGCGAAGGCCGAGCCGCAACGCGTACAAGGTCAGCGAGCGAAGGCTCGGCCGGCCCACGGCCGCGCCCGTCATCGCCCGTCGCCTCCCGCCGCCGGGCCGTCCGCCACGACGCGGCCGTCCTCGAGGCGCACCACCCGCGCCGCGGCTCGGACGACGAGCGGGTCGTGCGTCGCGACGACGATCGTCTGGCCCGCCGCGTGGAACTCCTGGAAGAGCGCGACGAGCGTCTCGGCCGAGGCGCGGTCGAGGTTCCCGGTCGGCTCGTCGGCGAGGAGCACGGCGGGCCGGTTGGCGAGGGCGCGGGCCACGGCCACGCGCTGCTGCTCCCCGCCCGAGAGCTCGTACGGGAAGTGGTGGGCCCGGCTCGCAAGGCCCACGCGCGCGAGGAGCGACTCCGCCTCGCGGCGCACGGCCGGCCCCTCGCGGCCGAGGAGCCGCATCGGCAGCTCGACGTTCTCGAGGGCGGTGAGCTCCTGGACGAGGTGGAACTGCTGGAACACGAACCCGATCGCCCGCCGGCGGAGCCTGGCGAGGCCGAAGGGCCCGAGGCGCGAGTACGGCCGGCCCTCGAGCCGCACTTCCCCGGAGGTCGGCCGGTCGAGGCCGCCCATGAGGTGGAGGAGCGTGCTCTTGCCGGAGCCCGAGGGACCTGTGAGGGCGAGGAACGACCCCGCCGGGATCGCGAGGCTCACCCGCCGCAGGGCGCGGACGCCCGGCCCGACGAGGTACACCTTCGAGACGTCCTCGACCTCGAGCGCGGCGGGCGGCCTGTCGCCTTCCACCTCACCCATCGCGGATCACCTCCGTGACGCGCGTCGCCGCCGCGAGGCCGGCCGGGGCGATCGCGGCGACGAGCGCCAGGCCGGCTGCGGCGAGGAGGACTTCGCCGAACCGGAGGGCGGCCCGGGCGAGCCACCCGGCCGCGGACGCGCCGTAGGCGGTGCTCGGCAGCGTGAGAAGCGTCATCGCGAGGAAGCCGACGAGCGAGCCGAGGACGGCGTACGCGAGGGCCTCGGCGGCGACGAGCCCGACGACGGCCGCGGGCGAGGCGCCGAGCGCGAGGAGCACCCCGAGTTCCTTCCGCCTGCGACCGACGAGCGCGACCATCTGCCCGCCGAGGATGAGCGAGGCGAGGAGGATCGAAAGCCAGCCGAGCCAAGGGGAGGGGAGCGCGAGATGAGCCGGCCCGACGGCGTGCCAGACGACCGGCGGGAGCCCGCCTCCGGCTCCCGCCGACGGGCCGAGCCCGCCCGTCGGGGCGCCCGGCTGGCCCGCGCCGCCCTCGCCTTGCGCCGTCACTCGGCCGACCGGCTCCCCCTGCGCGGCGAGGTCGCGAGCCTCGTCCGGGGTGACGAACGTCGCGCGCGCCGTGGCCGAGGCCCAGAGGTCGTGGACGGTCGCGGCCGTGCCGAAGCCCGTCGCGCGGACGAGGGCCGCGAAGTCGCGGGCGCGCCCGGGGTCGCCGAGACGTACCGCCCACTCGCGCGCCGCGGGCACTTCCGGGCCGGCCGCCTGCCGCCAGAGCGCGAGCCACTCGCTCCAGGGGACGAAGACGTCGCGGGTCGGCCGGGTCGGCTGCACGTAGGTCGGCCCGAGCCGCCCGGGCGGCGGGCAGCCGGGCGCCGTGCAGGCGAGGCGCTCGCCCAGCGGGAGCTCGTAGCGGGCGCGCACCGCAAGCTGGGCCGTCCG
>JADGHG010000046.1 GCA_019689585.1 Clostridia bacterium | reverse complement strand
GGGGTGGGGGGGCGTGGGGGGCGGCCGGGGCGGCCGCGCCGGGGGGGGGGGGGGGGCGCGGGCGGGCGGAGCCGAGGCGGCCGGCGACGGGGCGGCGAGGGGCGCCCGGGGCGCGGCCGGCCGGGACGGCTAGCCCGGCCGACGCGAGCCGGGCCGAGGAGGGTGGCCGTGGTCGTCTACGTGCTCTCGGACGCCCTCGGCGAGACGGCCGAGGTCGTGGCCCGCGCGGGCGCGAGCCAGTTCGACGGCGCGGCCGTCGAGTTCCACCGCGTCGCCTACGCCCAGGACCGCGCGTCGATCCTGAAGGTCTTGCGCGAGGCCCGGGAGAGGCGGGCCGCCCTCGTCTTCACGCTCGTCGACCCGGAGCTGCGCGCGTTCGTACGCGAGGAGGCGGAGCGGATCGGCCTCCCGGCCGTCGACGTGCTCGGCCCCGTCATCGACGCCATGAGCCGCGTCGCCGACCGGCCGCCCCGGCTCGAGCCGGGCCTCATCCACCAGCTCGACGCCGAGTACTTTCGTCGCGTGGAGGCCGTCGAGTTCGCCGTGAAGTACGACGACGGCCGCGACCCGGGCGGGCTCCTGCGCGCCGACATCGTGCTCGTCGGCGTCTCGCGCAGCTCGAAGACGCCCGTCTCGATGTACCTCGCCCACCGCGGGTACAAGGTCGCGAACGTGCCGCTCGTGCCGGAGATCCCCCCTCCGCAGGAACTGGGCCTCCTCCGGCGGAATCGGGTCATCGGGCTCACGGTGCGGCCGGAGAAGCTCCGCGAGATCCGCCAGGAACGCCTGCGCGCGCTCGGCCTCGAGGCCGACGCGAGCTACGCGGATCTCGCCCGCATCCAGGAGGAGATCCGACACGCCCAGGGCGTCTTCGCGCGCCTCGGGTGTCCCGTCATCGACGTGACGCACAAGGCGGTCGAGGAGACGGCGCGCGAAGTGATCGAGATCGCGTTCGGCGAGGGGGAGTGACGATGGCGCGAGAGGCGGCCGGCGCGGCGAGGCGCTGGACCTACGCGTTCGAGGAAGGCAGGGCCGGGATGCGCGAGCTCTTGGGGGGCAAGGGCGCCTCGCTCGCCGAGATGACGGCCATCGGTCTCCCGGTGCCGCCCGGCTTCACGATCACGACGGCCGCATGCGTCGAGTACCTGCGGCGCGGCGAGGCGTTCCTCGGCGAGATCGAGGCCGAGGTCGAGGAACGGCTGCGCGAGCTCGAGGGCAAGGTCGGGCGCCGGCTCGGCGACCCGGACGACCCGCTCCTCGTCTCCGTCCGCTCGGGGGCCGCGATCTCGATGCCGGGCATGATGGACACCGTCCTCAACCTCGGCCTCGGCGACCGCTCCGTCGAAGGGCTGGCGCGGCGGACGGGCGACCTCCGCTTCGCGCGCGACTCCTACCGGCGGTTCATCCAGATGTTCGGCGACGTCGTGCTCGGCATCGAGCACGACCGCTTCGAGGACATCCTCGCCGAGGTCAAGGCGCGGCGCGGGGCGCGGCTCGACACCGACCTCGACGCCGAGGCGCTCGCCGACGTGATCGAGCGGTACCGGAGGCTCGTCCGGGAGGCGACCGGGCGCCCCTTCCCCGAGGATCCGCGGGAGCAGCTAGGGCTCGCCATCCAAGCCGTCTTCCGCTCGTGGAACAACGAACGCGCCGTCGTGTACCGGCGCCTGCACCGCATCCCCGACGACCTGGGCACCGCCGTCAACGTCCAGGCCATGGTCTTCGGGAACCGCGGGCCGACCTCCGGCACGGGCGTCGTCTTCACCAGGGACCCGAACACGGGCGAGCCGGTGCTCTACGGCGAGTACCTGCCGAACGCCCAGGGCGAGGACGTCGTGGCCGGGATCCGCACGCCGCTTCCGGTCGGCGAGCTCAAGGCGCGCCAGCCCGAGACGTACGCGGAGCTCGAGCGGACGGCCGGCCTCCTCGAACGGCACTACCGCGACATGCAGGACATCGAGTTCACGGTCGAGGAAGGGCGCCTCTACCTCTTGCAGGCCCGGTCGGGCAAGCGCGCGCCGCGGGCCGCCGTCCGCATCGCGCACGACCTCGCGGCCGAGGGCGTCCTCACGAAGGAGGAGGCGGTCCTGCGCGTCGACCCGGAGGACGTCGTGCGCCTGCTCCACCGGAACGTCGACCGGGAGGCGCCGAAGACGCTTCTCGCGCGCGGTCTGCCGGCCTCGCCGGGGGCGGCGACGGGCGAGGTCGTCTTCGACGCCGACACAGCCGCGCGCCTCGGCGCCGAAGGCCGCTCCGTCATCCTCGTCCGGCCGCAGACGACGCCCGACGACATCCACGGCATCGTGGCCGCGGCCGGGGTGCTGACGAGCCGGGGCGGCATGACCTGCCATGCGGCGATCGTGGCGCGCGGCATGGGCAAGCCGTGCATCGTCGGCTGCGAGGCCCTGGCCATCGACCTCGCGGCGCGCGCCTTCCGCGCGGGGGAGCGGGTCGTGCGCGAGGGCGAGGTCATCACCTTCGACGGCGCCCTCGGCGAGGTCTACCTGGGCCCGGTGCCGACCGTCGAGCCGGAGCTGACGCCGGAGTTCCGGGACCTCATGCGCTGGGCCGACGAGGCCCGCCGGCTCGGCGTGCACGCGAACGCCGACACGCCCGAGGACGCCCGCCGCGCGCGCGAACTGGGCGCCGAGGGCATCGGGCTCTGCCGGACCGAGCACATGTTCATGGCGGCCGACCGCGTCCCCATCGTCCAGGCCATGATCATGGCCGAGACGGCCGAGGAGCGGGCGGAGGCGCTCGCGGCGCTCCTGCCCATGCAGGAGGGCGACTTCGAAGGGATCCTGCGGGCGATGGCCGGCTATCCGGTGACGATCCGGCTCCTCGACCCGCCGCTCCACGAGTTCCTGCCCGACACCGAGGAGCTCTCGCGGCGCATCGCCGAGCTCAAGGCCCAGGGCGCCGACCCGGCCGAGATCGCGCGGCGCGAGGAGATCCTGAGGAAGGCGCGCGCGCTGCGCGAGGCCAACCCCATGCTCGGCCACCGCGGGGTGCGGCTCGGCATCACGATGCCCGAGATCTACGAGATGCAGGCCCGCGCCATCTTCCAGGCCCAGGCGCGCCTTCTCCGCGAGGGGGTCGACGCCAGGCCGGAGGTGATGATCCCGCTCGTCGGCCACGTGCGCGAGCTCGCGGAGATGCGCCGGCTCGTCGAGCGCGTGAGGGCGGAGGTCTCGCGGGAGACGGGCGTGGAGCTCTCGGCGCCCGTCGGCACGATGATCGAGGTCCCGCGCGCCGCGCTCACCGCCGGCGAGATCGCGCGCGAGGCGGAGTTCTTCTCCTTCGGGACGAACGACCTCACGCAGATGACGTTCGGCTTCTCGCGCGACGACGCCGAGGCGAAGTTCCTCCACCACTACCTGCACGAGAAGATCCTGCCCGAGAACCCGTTCGCCGTCGTCGACGTCCAAGGCGTGGGCGAGCTCGTGCGGATGGCGGTCGAGGCCGGGCGGCGGACGCGGCCGGACCTGGTCGTCGGCGTCTGCGGCGAGCACGGCGGCGATCCCCGCTCGATCGCCTTCTTCCACGAGGTCGGCCTCGACTACGTGAGCTGCTCCCCCTTCCGCGTGCCCATCGCGCGGCTCGCCGCGGCCCAGGCGGCGCTTCGCGGCGCGCGCGAGCGCGAGGCGGCGGGCGCGGCCGGCTGACGCCGGAAGGGGCGGGCGGCCGGGGCGCCGAACGTAATTTCGTCAATCGGTCTCGGCCGGAAGGTGTTGACGCGTCGGGCGGCGAATGGCTTGTGAAATGGTGGACAAGGCGGTGCCGGCGTGGCAGGCGGGTGGTCGTCCGACCGTGACGTCGTCGCGCGCGTCAAGGCCGCGGTCGACATCGTCGACGTGGTCGGGCAGTACCTCACCCTGCGCCGGGTGGGGCGGGACTTCCTCGGCCTCTGCCCGTTCCACGAGGAGCGCACGCCGTCGTTCCACGTCTCGCGGGAGAAGCAGCTCTTCTACTGCTTCGGCTGCCACGCGGGCGGCGACGTCATCCGCTTCGTCGAGCTGAAGGAGGGCCTCTCCTTCCGCGAGGCGCTCGAGGAGCTGGCCGGGAGGGCCGGCCTCGAGCTGCCGCCGGTCGTGCCCGGCGACGCGCGCCGCGCGGCCCGCCAGGAGGCCGTCTACGCCGCGCTCGAGGCGGCGGCCGCGTTCTTCGTGGACAAGCTCTGGAGCCCCGAGGGCGAGGAGGCGCGTGCGTACCTCAAGGCCCGCGGCCTCGAGGAGGAGACGCTCCGGCGCTTCCGCGTCGGCTTCGCCCCGCGCTCGTGGGACGCGCTCGTCGCAGCTTTGGGGAGCCGCGGGCACGGCCCGGAGGTCCTGGGCCGGGCCGGGCTCGTACGCCGCACGGCGCGGGGCCGGGCGTACAGCCTCCTCCGCGGCCGGGTGACCTTCCCGGTGTGCGACGAGCGCGGACGCGTCGTCGCCTTCGGCGGGCGGGCGCTCCCGGGGGGCGAAGGGCCGAAGTACCTGAACTCGCCGGAGTCCGAGGTGTTCCGCAAGCGCGCGGTCTGGTACGGCCTCCACCTCGCGCGGGAGGCGATCCGGCGGGCCGGCCGCGCCGTCGTCGTCGAAGGCTACCTCGACTGCGTCGCGGCGCACCAGGCCGGGTTCCCGGAGACGGTCGCCTCGCTCGGCACCGCCCTCGCCGAGGAGCAGGCGCGGCTTCTCGCGCGGTTCACGGGGGAGGCGTTCGTCGCGTACGACGCCGACGCCGCCGGACAAGCCGCCACGCTGCGCGGGTTCGCGCGGCTCCGCGAGGCCGGGCTCAACGTGCGGCTCGTGTCCCTGCCGGAGGGGCGCGACCCGGACGAGTGCCTGCGCGCGGACGGCCCCGAGGCCTTCCGCCAGGCGCTCCAATCGGCGCTTCCGCTCGTCGAATACCTCTTCCAGACGGCGACGCGCGAGCTCGACCTCGCGAGCGTGGAGGGGAAGGCCGAGGCGGTGCGCCGGATCGCACCGGCGCTTTTGGGGGAACGGGATCCGGTGCGGCGCGACTACTATGTCCAACGGTACGCGCACGTCCTGGGCGTCTCCGACGACGCAGTTCGGACCGCCGTGAACGATGCAGCGCGGCAAGCGCCGGGAGAGGCTGCCACAGGGCATAAACCCAGCGATTACCGGCATAATAGGAGCGATTTTCCGCCCGGACGCGGGAATACGTTGGCACAGAGGCGGATCGCGCCGGAAGAACGGAAGCTGGACATGGCGGAAGAAGTGGTGTTGACGCACCTCGTGCACGGCGGCGCCGAGGAGCGGCGCGCCGTGTGGTCGCGGGCGACGCCGGACTGGTTCCGCCCCGGCCCGGCGCGGGAATTGGCCGAGGCGCTCGCCGCGGCCGAGGGCGCCCCGGGGGGCGGGCCTCCGGCCGGGCTCGGGCCCGAGGCCCAGGCGCTCTTCGCGCGGCTCTCGCTCGAGGAGGCCCAGGGTCCGCTCGACCGGCGCGCGCTCGAGGACTGCCTCGCCGTCATGGCGGCGCACCGCGTGCGCCGGCGGTACCGCGAGCGGCTCCGGGAGGTCCGGGCCTTGGAGGCCGCCCGTCGGCCGGTGCCGCGCGAGTGGCTGGTCGAGCTGAACGAGCTTTTGCGCGAGATGCGCACGATCGGAGCGAGTCAGGGGGTGACGCGATGAGCCGGGAACAGGTCGACCAGATCGAGGAAGTCCGCGACCTCCTCGCCCAGGCCCGCTCCAAGGGGCTTCTGACCTACCACGAGATCGCCGACGCGCTCGAGTCGGTGCCGCTCACGGCCGAGCAGATCGACGAGATCTACCGCAACATCCAGGCGATGGGCGTGCGGCTCGTCGGCGACCCCGACGACGTCGCGGCCGAGACGGGCGAGGCCGGGGAGGACGAGGCCGAGGCGCGCGCGACGGACGCCCGGGCGACGGGCGGCCCCGCGGGGCCGGAGGAGGACGACGAGGCGGCCGCCGAGCGCTCGGCGCGCGAAGGCGGCGCCGAGGCCGAGGAGTCGCCCGAACGGGCGCTCGAGGTCCCGGACGACGTCGCCATCGACGACCCGGTGCGCATGTACCTGAAGGAGATCGGGCGCGTGCCGCTCCTCACGGCCGAGCAGGAGGTCGAGCTCGCCAAGCGCATCGAGCAGGGGGACGAGGAGGCCAAGGCCAAGCTGGCCGAGGCCAACCTGCGGCTCGTCGTCTCGATCGCGAAGCGGTATGTGGGCCGCGGCATGCTGTTCCTCGACCTCATCCAGGAGGGCAACCTCGGGCTCCTCAAGGCGGTCGAGAAGTTCGACTACCGCAAGGGCTTCAAGTTCAGCACCTACGCGACCTGGTGGATCCGCCAGGCGATCACCCGCGCCATCGCCGACCAGGCGCGGACGATCCGCATCCCGGTCCACATGGTCGAGACGATCAACAAGCTGACGCGCGTCTCGCGCCAGCTCCTGCAGGAGCTCGGCCGCGAGCCGACGCCCGAGGAGATCGGGCAGGCGATGGGGATCGACGCCGACAAGGTGCGGGAGATCCTGAAGATCGCCCAGGAGCCCGTCTCGCTCGAGACGCCGATCGGCGAGGAGGAGGACAGCCACCTCGGCGACTTCATCGAGGACACCGACGCGCTCGCGCCGGCCGAGGCGGCGAGCTTCAGCCTCCTGAAGGGCCAGCTCGAGGACGTGCTCTCGACGCTCACCGAGCGCGAGCAGGAGGTGCTGCGGCTCCGCTTCGGGCTCACCGACGGCCGCCAGCGTACGCTCGAGGAGGTCGGCCGCCACTTCGGGGTCACGCGCGAACGCATCCGCCAGATCGAGGCGAAGGCGCTGCGCAAGCTGCGCCACCCGCAGCGCAGCCGGAAGCTCAAGGATTTCCTCGAATAAGGGGCCGGGCGCCGGCCCAGAGGCCGCGCGGCGCTCGCGGCCCGAGGGCGGAGGATCGGCGCCTGCCGTCGGCGAAGGCGGCGCGGGGAGAGGCCGTCGGTGGAGCCGGGGCCGTCGGGCGCGATCACCGACGTGCCGGGCGTGCGCGTCGGGCACGTCACGCTCGTCGCGGGGGAGGGGCCGCTCGCGCCGGGGCGGGGACCCGTGCGCACGGGCGTCACCGCCATCGTGCCGGGGGACGACCCCTACGCCGGACGCCTGGCGGCCGGCCTCGCCGTCCTGAACGGTTTCGGTAAGATGACGGGCCTCGCCCAGCTTGCCGAACTCGGCCGCCTCGAGACGCCGATCGTCCTCACCAACACGCTCTCGGTCTGGCGGGCAGCCGAGGCCGTCGCGACGTGGGTCCTCGAGCGCCATCCCGAGGTCGGCGTGACGGCCCCGACGGTGAACCCGGTCGTCGGCGAGTGCAACGACGGCTGGCTCAACGACATCCGCGGCCTCCACGTCCGGCCGGAGCACGTCCTGCGGGCACTCGCCGTGGCCTCGGCGGGTCCGGTGGCCGAAGGGTCGGTCGGCGCAGGGACCGGCATGGTGGCCTTCGGCTGGAAGGGTGGCGTGGGCACGTCCAGCCGCAGCTGGGACGACCCCCTCACCGGGCGTCGCGTGCGTCTCGGCTGCCTCGTGGTGGCGAACTTCGGCCGGCCGGGCGCGCTCGTCTTCGAGGGCGTGCCGGTCGGGAAGCTCCTCACGGCCGATCGCCGCCCCGAGCCGCCGGTCGCCGGCGGCTCGGTCGTCGCCATTTTGGCGACGGACGCGCCTCTCACCTCGCGCCAGCTGTCCCGCCTCGCCCGGCGCGCGGGGGTGGGGCTCGCGCGCACGGGGGGCGTCCACGCGCACGGAAGCGGGGACTTCGCGCTCGCCTTCAGCACCGCCCGGGCCTACCCGCCGTTTCTCGACGACGAAGGGCCGTACCTCGCCCCGTTCTTCGAGGCGACGGCCGACTGCGTCGCCGAGGCCGTCTGGCGCGCGCTCCTGCGGGCCGAGACGACCGTCGGCCGAGACGGCCACCGGGCCGATCGGCTCCCGGCCGACCGCGTGCTCGAGCTCCTACGCCGACACGGCCGGGCCGAGCGCGCCGAAGCGTGGGAGGCCTGGCTTGTACGTCGGCCGACCGGCCGGGGGCTCTCCGGCGGCGGCCCGGACGATGCAGGGAAGGGATGATGGAGCTGTGGCAGGCGTTCCCCCCGAGACCCGGATCGGCCACGTCCACCTGAAGGTCTCGGACCTCGCGCGCGCGGAGGCGTTCTACGCGGGCGTCCTCGGCTTCCAGGTGACGCAACGGATGCCCGGGGCCGTCTTCCTCTCGGCCGGCGGCTACCACCACCACATCGGCCTCAACACGTGGGAGAGCGCGGGCGCCCCGCCCGCCCCGCGCCGCGCGGCGGGCCTCTACCACGTCGCCATCCTCTTCCCCGACCGGCGCTCGCTCGCCCTGGCCGTACAGCGCCTGCTCGAAGCCGGCCACCCGTTGGAGGGGGCGGCCGACCACGGCGTGAGCGAGGCCGTGTACCTGCGCGACCCCGACGGCAACGGCCTCGAGCTTTACTGCGACCGACCGCGCGAGGCCTGGCCGCGGGACGCGCGGGGCGGCGTCGCCATGTACACGCGCGCCCTCGACCTCGAGGGGCTCCTCGCCTTGGCGGAGGGCGGGCGCGAGGACTGACGCGCACGCAGCCCGAGGGCCGGCCTCCCGCCCTTTGCCGTGCGGCCGCCATGGTGTACCTTGGACGGGTGGCGGCGAGAGGCCGCCGACCGGACCCGTCCAGGTCGCCATCCGCCTCAGGGAAGAGGGAAGGGTTCCATGCGAATCGCGGTGCCGAAGGAGATCCTGCCGGGCGAGCGGCGCGTGGCGCTCGTGCCCGAGTCGGTCGCGCGCCTTCAGAAGTCGGGCTTCGAGGTCGTGGTCGAGCGGGGCGCCGGCCTCGCCGCCGGCTTCGTCGACCAGGCCTACGAGGCCGCGGGGGCGCGCCTGGTAAGAAGCGCCGAGGAGGCGCTCGCCGGCGCCGAGGTCGTCCTCAAGGTGAACGCGCCGAGCCTCGCCGACCCCGACGAGACGGCGCTCTACGGGCACGGCCAGGCGCTCGTCGCCCTCCTCGACCCGCTCCGCAACCCGAAGCTCGTCGAGCGGCTCGCCGAGCGCGGCGTCACCGCCTTCAGCCTCGACGCCATCCCCCGCATCACGCGCGCGCAGAGCATGGACGTCTTGAGCTCGCAGGCGACCGTCGCCGGGTACCGCGCCGTGCTCATCGCCGCCGCGCGCCACGGCAAGTTCTTCCCCATGATGATGACGGCCGCCGGCAGCATCCCGCCGGCGAAGGTGTTCGTCCTCGGGGCGGGGGTGGCGGGGCTTCAGGCCATCGCGACCGCGCGCCGCCTCGGCGCCGTCGTCGAGGCCTTTGACGTGCGCCTGGCCGCGCGGGAGCAGGTCGAGAGCCTGGGCGGGCGCTTCGTCCACGTCGACCTCGGCGAGAGCGGCGAAGGCCAGGGCGGCTACGCGAAGGAGCTCTCGGAGGAGACGCACCGGCGCGAGCAGGAGCTCCTGCACGAGCACGTGAAGGCGTCGGACGTCGTGATCACGACGGCGCAGGTCCCCGGCAAGCCGGCGCCTCGCCTCGTCACCGAGGCGATGGTGCGCGCGATGCAGCCGGGCTCGATCGTGGTCGACGTGGCCGCCAGCACCGGCGGGAACTGCGAGCTGACGAAGCCCGACGAGGAAGTCGAGGTCGGAGGCGTCACCGTGCTCGGGCCGACGAACCTGCCGGCCACGATGCCCTATCACGCGAGCCAGATGTACTCGCGCAACGTCGCGGCCTTCCTTTCGCTCATCGCGAGAAAGGACGGCCTCGCGCCCGACTTCGACGACGAGATCGTGAAGAGCTCGTGCGTCACGCACGAGGGCAAGGTCGTGTTCCCGCCGCTTCAGCCGGCGGCCGCGAAGGCCTAGGCCGCCGTGGCCGGACGCGCGCCGGGCCGCCGTCCCCCGGCCGGAGCCGGGGCGTCCGCGCCGCCGCCTACGCGGCGCGACCCGGTCGTCGACGTGCTCCACGGCGTGCCCGTCGAGGATCCGTACCGCTGGCTCGAGGACGCCGCCTCCCCCGAGACGCGCGCCTGGATCGAGGCGCAGAACCGGCACACCGACGCCGTCGTCCTGGGACGGCCGGAAGTGGCGCGGTTTCGCGAAAGGATCGCCGAGCTCCTCAGCGGTCGCTCGGTCGAGGAGGCCCGCGAGCGGGGCGGGCGGCTCTTCTACACGTCGCGCGAGCCGGGCGAGGAAGGGGCGGCACTTCGCGTGCGCGCGACGGCCGACGGGCCGGGCCTCCCCGGGGGAGCGGCCGACGGGACGCTCGTCGACCCGAACGGCCTCGGGGGCCGGCATCCGGTCGCTCTCGACTGGTGGTACCCCTCGCCCCGGGGCACGTACGTCGCCTACGGCCTCTCGGCGGACGGGAGCGAGGACAGCGTCCTCCACGTCGTCGAGGTGGCGACGGGCCGCGTCCTCCCCGAGCGCATCCCGCGCACCCGGCACAGCTCCGTCGCCTGGCATCCCGACGAGCGGGGCTTCTACTACACCCGCTACCCCGAGCGCGGCGAGGTCGCGGAAGGCGACGAGTACTACATCCGCCGGGTGATGCACCACCGCCTCGGCGACGATCCCGCCCGGGACCCCGTGATCTTCGAGGCGGCCGAGCCGAGGACGCACATCCCCCACGCCGCCCTCTCGGACGACGGCCGCTTCCTCGTCCTCTGGGTGCACGAGGGCTGGCGGAGGACGGACGTGTGGCTTGCGCCCGTCGGGCCCGACGGCCTTCTGGCCGGGCCGCCGGCGCCCGTCGTGGCGGGGCTCGACGCGCTCTTTGTGGGCGAGATGCGGCGGGGCCGGCTCGTCGTCCTCACGAATCACGAAGCGCCGAACTTCCGCATCGCCGCCCTTGACCCGGCCGACCCGGACCCCGGCCGTTGGGTCGACCTCGTTCCCGAGGCGCCGGATCGCATCCTCTCGGACTTCGCCTTCGCGCCGGACGGTCGGCTCGTCGTCGCGGCGCTAAAGGACGCGAAGGCCCGGCTCTTCGTCTCGGCCGAGCCGGCCTCCGAGGGTCCCGTGGAGCTCGTGGAAGTCGAGCTTCCGGCGATGGGGACGCTCTCCGCGCTCGCCGGATTCCCCGGCCGCGAAGTGACCTTCACGTTCGACACGTTCGAAGCCCCGCCCGCCGTCTTCCGCCTGGATGTCGCCCGGCGGCGCGTCGAGCGCTGGATCGCCGGGGAGGCGCCCGGCGCGCGGCCTGGGTCGATCGAGGTGCGCCAGGTGTTCTACGCCTCGCGCGACGGCACGCGCGTGCCGATGTTCGTCCTCGTCCCCCGCGGCTTCCGGCCGGACGGCCGCGCGCCGACGGTGCTCACGGGCTACGGCGGCTTCGGCCTCGCGCGCACGCCCGCCTTCTCGGCCGGGGCGCTGGCGTGGGTCGAGGCGGGCGGCGTCTTCGCGGTCGCCAACCTGCGGGGCGGAAGCGAGTACGGCGAACGCTGGCACCGGGCCGGCATGCTGGAGAAGAAGCAGAACGTCTTCGACGACTTCATCGCGGCGGCCGAATTTCTCATCCGCGAGGGCTACACCGACCGCGAGCACCTCGGCGCCTACGGCCGCAGCAACGGCGGCCTTCTGGTCGGCGCGGCGCTCACCCAGCGGCCCGACCTCTTCCGCGCCGTCGTGTGCGGGGTGCCGCTCCTCGACATGGTGCGCTACCACCGGTTCCTCATCGCCTCGACCTGGATCCCGGAGTACGGCACCGCCGACGATCCCGAAGAGTTTCCGTTCCTCTACGCCTACTCGCCGTATCACCGCGTGCGCGAGGGCACGGCCTACCCGGCCGTCTACTTCTTCGCCGCCATGTCGGACGGGCGCGTCGACGCGCTCCACGCGCGCAAGATGGCGGCGCGCCTGCAGCACGCCACGTCGTCCGACCCGGCCGAGCGGCCGGTCGTGCTGCGGATCGAGTTCCAGGCCGGCCACGGCGTGGGGAAGCCGCTGTCGGCCGTGGTGGCGGAAGAGGCCGAGTGGTGGGGCTTCCTCGCCTGGCAGCTCGGGCTCGGGGCGGGCCCGGCCGGCGAGCGCTAAGCGCTAGATCTCGTCGAGCGCCCGGAGCACCTTCGTGACCGAGTCCTTCGCGTCGCCGAAGAGCATGAGCGTCTTCGGGTTGTAGTAGAGCTCGTTCTCGATGCCGGCGAAGCCCGGGTTCATGCTGCGCTTCAGCACCACGACCGTCTTCGCCTGGTCCACGTTCAGGATCGGCATGCCGTAGATCGGGCTCGAGGGGTCGTTGCGCGCGGCCGGGTTCGTGACGTCGTTCGCGCCGATGACGAGCGCCACGTCGGTGGACGCGAACTCGCCGTTGATCGCGTCCATCTCGTAGAGCTGGTCGTAGGGCACGTTCGCCTCGGCGAGGAGCACGTTCATGTGGCCGGGCATGCGCCCCGCCACCGGGTGGATGGCGAACCGCACGTCGACCCCGCCCGCGCCCAGCTTGGCCGCGAGCTCCGCGACCTCCTTCTGCGCGCGGGCCACCGCCATGCCGAACCCGGGGACGATGATCACCCGCTCCGCGTACTTGAGGAGCGCGGCCACGTCCTCCGGGTTGGTCGACCGCACCGTCCGGTCGCCGACCTCGCCGCCTCGGCCTGCCTGCACCTGGCCGAAGGCGCCGAAGACGATGTTGCCGATCGACCGGTTCATCGCGCGCGCCATGAGCACCGTGAGGATCGTGCCCGAGGCGCCGACGAGCGAGCCCGCGATGATGAGGATGTTGCTCGCGATGAGGAAGCCCTCGGCGGCGACGGCGAGCCCGGTGAAGGCGTTGAGCAGCGAGATGACGACCGGCATGTCGGCCCCGCCGATGGGAAGGACGAGGAGCGCCCCGATGAGGAGCGCCCCCAGGCCGAAGACGAGCTGGATCGCCACGCTCGCGCCGGACGGTCCCGCGGCTCGCACGAGGTCGTCGGCCGCGAGCGCCACGAGGGCGAGGAAGATGAGGCCGTTCAGGACCTTCTGGCCGGGGAAGACGATCGGCCGGCTCTGGATGAGGTCCTGCAGCTTGGCGAAGGCGACGATGCTCCCCGAGAAGCTGACGAAGCCGATGAGGACGGTGAAGAAGGCGACGGCGAGGGCCGCGAGGGTGACCTCGCCCGCCCCGATCGCGCGCAGGATCTCGATCGTCGCGACGAGCGCGGCCGCGCCGCCGCCCATCGCGTTGAAGAGCGCCACCATCTGCGGCATGGCCGTCATCGCGACGCGCCGTGCCGCCACGGCCCCGATGACGCCGCCGATCGCGATCCCGGCGACGACGACGCCCCACTGCGTGACGCCGCCGCGGACGAAGGTGGCGACGAGGGCGATGAGCATCCCGAGGGCGGCCACGAGGTTGCCGTTGCGGGCCGTGGCCGGCGACCGCAGGAGCATGATGCCGAGGCTGAAGAGGAGCGCCGCGACGAGGTAGGCGATCTCGACCGCGAGGCTCACGCCCGCGCCTCCCCGCCGGCCTTCTCGGGCTCGCGCCGCCGGAACATGCCGAGCATGCGGTCGGTGACGACGAAGCCGCCCACGACGTTCATCGTCGCCAGCAGCACGGCGAAGAACCCGAGCACGACCTCGGCCGTGCCGCGCGCCTCGCCGGCGACGACGATCGCCCCGACGAGGATGACGCCGTGGACCGCGTTCGTCGCCGACATGAGCGGCGTGTGCAGGACCGACGGGACCTTCGAGATGAGCTGGAAGCCCATGAGGACGGCGAGCGCGAAGATGTAGGCCTCCAGGACGGCGTAGTCGTGCATGCCTCGCTTCCTCTCCGCGCCGACCCGTGGCTGGGGGTGGGCTCGCCGCGCGGACGCGGCCGGGCCGGCGATGCGGGGGCGCCTCGGGCGCGAAGGAGCGGGCCGCCGCGGCCGCGGCCCCCGCGCGGCGACGTGCGCGCGAGGCCGCGTGCGTGCGCCGTCCGCGCATGGGCGGCCCGTCCGACCAACACCCTAAAT
>JADGHG010000172.1 GCA_019689585.1 Clostridia bacterium | reverse complement strand
GCGAGGAACGCGGCCAGCGTGAGGAGGGCCCAGGCCCAGTTCACCGCCCGGTAGCGGCGGTAGACGGCCATCTTCTCCTCCCACGCCATCGCGTCCCAGGCGCCCCAGCGCACACCGAGGAGCGCCTGGAGCGGAGACGGCCGCCTGCGGGCCGGGTCGAAGCGGGCGATCTGCCATTGCCACACGAAGATGAGCGCGAGGAAGAGCGCGAGGAGGAGCGAGGCGGCGAGGAACGCGTCGCTTCCGGCGACCGGCGCCAGGGCCGCGACCCGCATCGGCCTCACCCCGTGAGGATTACCGGGGCCGGGCGGGCGTCTCCTCCCGCACCGGTCGTCGAGCGGCTAGGCGGCGCTAGTCGTCGATGCGGTAGTTCGGCGGCTCCTTCGTGATGAAGACGTCGTGCGGATGGTTCTCGCGCAGCCCCTGCGCCGTCACGCGCACGAACCGCCGGTGGCGCCGGAGGGCCTCGACGTCGGCCGCCCCGACGTAGCCCATCCCCGCCCTGAGACCCCCGACGAGCTGGAAGACCGTCTCGCTGAGCGGCCCGCGGTAGGGGACGCGCGCCTCGACGCCCTCGGGCACGAACTTCTCGACGCCGCCCTGGAAGTAGCGCTCCCCCGAGCCGTGCGCCATCGCGCCGAGCGAGCCCATGCCGCGGTACGACTTGTACGACCGCCCCTGGTAGATCTCGAGCTCGCCCGGGCTCTCGTCGGTGCCGGCGAAGAGGCTCCCGATCATCACGCTGTGCGCGCCGGCCGCGAGCGCCTTCACGATGTCGCCCGAGTGGCGGACGCCTCCGTCGGAGATGACGGGGACGCCGGCCTCCTCGCCCGCGCGCGCCGCCTCCATCACGGCCGTGAACTGCGGCACGCCGACGCCGGCCACCACGCGCGTCGTGCAGATCGCGCCCGGCCCCACGCCGCACTTCACGGCGTCGGCGCCCGCCTCGATGAGCGCGCGCGCCCCCTCGTAGGTCGCGACGTTCCCCGCCACGACCTGCAGGTCCGGCCAGCGCCGCTTGAGCCGCCGGACCGCCTCGACGACGTTGCGCGAGTGCCCGTGCGCCGAGTCGACGACGAGGACGTCGACGCCCGCGGCGACGAGCGCCTCCGCCCGCTCCATCTCGCCCGGCGCCGCGCCGACGGCCGCGCCCACGAGGAGGCGGCCGCGGCTGTCCTTCGCCGCGTTCGGGTGCTTGCGCGCCTTCTCGATGTCCTTGATCGTGATGAGCCCCTTCAGATGTCCGGCCTGGTCGACGAGCGGCAGCTTCTCGATCTTGTGCCGCATGAGGATCTCGCGCGCCTTCTCGAGGTCGGTCCCCTCGGGCGCCGTCACGAGGTTCTCGCTCGTCATCACCTCGCGGATCGGCCGGTAGAAGTCCTCGACGAAGCGGATGTCGCGGTTCGTGATGATGCCGACGAGCCGTCCGGCGTCGTCGACGATCGGCACGCCGGAGATGTGGTAGTGGGCCATGAGGTCGGCCGCTTCCTGGATGCTGCGGTCGGGGGTGAGGAAGAAGGGGTCGCTGATGACGCCGTGCTCCGAGCGCTTGACCTTGTCGACCTCGGCGGCCTGCCGGTCGACGGGCATGTTCTTGTGGATGACGCCGACGCCGCCCTCGCGCGCGAGCGCGATCGCAAGCCGCGCCGTCGTGACGGTGTCCATGGCGGCGGACACGAGCGGGATCTGGATCGAGAGCTCCCGGGTGAGCCGAGTGCGCACGTCGACGTCGCGCGGGACGACGTCCGACGCACCGGGCACGAGCAGGACGTCGTCGAAGGTGAGCGCGAGCGGGATGTCGACCGGCTGGCGGACGCGCCCGTCGACGTCGGCGCGCGCCGAAAGGGACGCGTCGTCGACGGCCGTCCGGGCGGCCTTGGCGGTGTCGCTTCGCTCGGGCGTGGCACCCGCCCCCGCGTGACGTTTGCTCGCACGATAGCACAGCGGGCGCGCCCCGGGAAGGCGCGGACCTGCCGCCGAAGGATAGCGTGGGTCCGGTCGCGCTATCGGGCGGCCGGCCCGGC
>JADGHG010000171.1 GCA_019689585.1 Clostridia bacterium | reverse complement strand
GAGAAAGCCGAGAACCATGCCGCCGAGCCCGAGGTCGACGGCGACAAGCGACGCGAGGGCGAGCCGGTCCCCGACGGGACGGCTCGCGGTGATGACGGGGAGGAACTGCCGAAGTGCCCCGAGGACGAGGACGGTGAGCCAACCGACGGTGACCAGGTGGACGGCGGCGAACGTCGAGCCGGCGGCCGGCTGCCCGACCGGGTCGGCCATCCCCACGACGACGGCGAGCTGCGCGAGGAGAAAGCTCGTCGTGGCCGACGCGAAGAAGGCCATCGTCCCGCGCGCGAGCGAGGTCGGCACCGCGCCCCGCCTCCCGGCGCGATCGTCGCGCGCCGGGGCGCTCGCCGTCCGGACGCGCGTCACACGAGGTTGTGATCTGCGTCACGTTCCGGAGGGCGGGCGAGGCTCGGTCCAGAGCGCGAGCTTCCGCCGGTCGAGGACGGTGACCCGCCCCCGTTCGACGCGGACCGCGCCTTGTCGGGCGAAATCTTGCAGCGCCCGCGCGACCGTCTCCCGCGCGGCGCCGATCATGAGCGCCAAGTCGCCCGAGCGGCCGGGGAGCTCCCGCCCGGGCCCTTGCGCGAGCCCTTCGTCGAGGTCGAGGAGCACCGCCGCCAGCCGCTCGTGCACATCCCGCACCGCGAGGTCCGTCGAGCGGCGATGCGCGCGCCTGAGCCGCTCGCCGAGCATCACGAGGCAGGCGCGCGCCACCTCGGGCCGCTCGGCGATGAGCCGCTCCATGGCCTTCTCCTCGATCTCGCCGATCACGGACGCCGCAAGCGTCTGCGCCGTGGCCGGATACGGCCCGCCGTCGAAGAAGCAGACGGCGGCCAGCACCTCCCACGGGCCGAGGTGCTCGTAGGTGAACTCGCGCCCGTCGGGGAGCGCCTCGAAGACGCGCACGGCGCCCGAGACGACGAAGTAGAGCTTCTCCGCCGGCTCGTCCTGGAAGAAGAGGAACGTGCCCCGCGGGTAGGAGCGCAGCCGCGTGTGGCGCGCGAGGTACTCGCGGGCGGCGTCGTCGAGCTGGGCGAAGATCGAGACGCGTCGGAGGTCAGCGGCCGTGATCGACGCCACCTTCGGCACGCATAGCCCCCCCGCGACCATCGTAGCCCGAGCCGTCCGGCACCCGCCCCGGGTCGCGCCCGAGGTGGCGGCGGGCGAGCACGGCGGGCGCAAGGCCGGCGGCGAAAAGCGCCGCCGCGACCGCCCAGCCGAAAGCGCCGGCCGAGACGAGACCTGCGCCGAGCGGCCGGCCCAGGGCCTGCGCGACGAGGTTCGCCGCCACGCAGGCGGCCCCGGCCTCGAAGGCGACAAGGCCCGCGGTGAGCGTCCCCGGCCGCGAGAGGTTCCACGTCTTGCGCACCTCGCCCCGCGCCCTCGCGGCCTCGGCGAGGTCGAGCGTCGTGAGGAAGACGAGGATGCGGGAGAGTTGCCCGACGATGAGGAGGGAAGGGCCGGCGAAGAGCGCGAGCACGAAGGCCGCGAGCGCGAGCGGCGCGGCGGGCGAGGCCGGAGCGAGAGGGCTCCGACCGGCCAGGGCCAGCGCGGTCGCGCCGGCTGCCGCGGCCAGCCCGGCGGCCAGGTCGATGAAGGCGACCGACGTGAGGAGCGTCACCGGGTCGCGCAGCCGATGCGAGCGGCGGCGGATCATGCGAGCCATCTCGAGTCCGAAGGCGGCGGCGGCCGTAAGCGCGGCGATCAGCCCGAGTCGGCCCGCCGCGGCGCCGGCCGTCCCCGGTGCGAGCGCGCCCGTCTGAAGGAGGGTGACCCCGACGGCCAAGAGGATTGGCGCCCAGGGGCCGAAGCGCGGCTCGTCGTACCCGCGGGCGGTCGTGAAGAAGAGCGGCACGAGCCGGTAGGCGGCACCTACGACTGTGAGGCCGAGCCAGCCGCCGAGCGCCGCCGCCATGTGGAGCGGCGCAAGGCGCAGCACCTCCCCCGGAAGAAGCCCGGGCGCGCCGATCGCGACCCCGAGGAGCCCGCCGAGGAGCGCGAGCTCGGCGAGGAAGACGGGGGCGAGGGCGAAGGCGGCCGCC
>JADGHG010000045.1 GCA_019689585.1 Clostridia bacterium | reverse complement strand
GAGCACGCTATCGGACGTCGTCCCGGCCCGGCGCGGGGCATAGCGTGAATCGGATCACGCTGACCGCTCGGCTGGCGGAATCCGGCTCGACGTACGCCGGAATAGGCATGCCGCATTCACGCTATCTCCCCCCGAGCCCCGCTGCCTCGCCGGATAAGACGACCCATTCAGCGCAAACCGCCTGCGACTCCGGGGGCCAAGCCGCGCCGAGGCCAGGCCCCCGTGCATCGCCGCGCGGGCGCGCGCGTAGCCCTCGAGAGGGGGCGTTATGCGCCGACGCCGGGTGGCTCGCGTCGCCCTGGGCCTGGCGGCCGCCGCCTGCGCTGCCTTGGCGCTTGCGCTCCTCGCCCGCGCGCCCGGCGAGCCGCAGCGGGTCGCAGCCGGCGTGCACCTCGAGGAGGCGGACGTCTCCGGCCTCTCGGCCGACGAGGTGCGGACCCTCCTCGCCTCGCTGGCGCCGGGTCTCCGCGTCGCACCGATCGAGCCGCGCGTCGACCCGGACACGAGGGGCCTCGTCCCGGGGCTCGACGGCCTCGAGCTCGACGTCGAGGCGACGCTCGACGCCCTCCTCCACGCCGCGCCCGGGGAGACGGTCGCCTACCGCATGCGCGCCGTGCCCCCGCGCAAGACCCTGGCCGACCTGCCCCTCGGCGCCGTCTACCGCGGCAACCCGGCCAAACCGGCCTTCGCGATCCTCATCAACGTGGCCTGGGGGGACGAGTGGATCCCGGAACTCCTTCGCGTGCTCGACGACCACGGCGCGAAGGCGACCTGGTTCCTCATGGGCGACTGGGCGCGACGGAGCCCCGGGCTCGCGCGCGAGATCGCCGCCCGCGGCCACGAGATCGCGAGCCACGGCGACTCGGCCGTCGAGTGGGGCGCGCTCGACCGGGCGGCGATGCTGCGCCAGGTGAGCGATGCCGACGCCGCGATTGAAAGGGCCACCGGCGTGCGGCCCTTCTGGTTCAGCACCCACAAGGGCGTCGTCTCCCCGGAGATCCTCCGCGTCGCGCGCGAGCTGGGTCACGAGACGGTGATGTGGACCGTCGACACGGTCGACTGGATGAACCCGCCCGTCGACTGGATGGTCGAGCGGGTCTTGGCGCGCGCGGGACCCGGAGCCCTCGTCCTCATGCACCCGACGCCCCGCACGCCCGCCGCCCTCGACCGCATCCTCTCGGGCCTCGGCGCGCGCGGGCTCCGGCCTCTCACCCTGTCCGAGCTCCTCTCGCCGCGCCGCCTCCCCCCGGCCGCGGCGGCGCGGCCCGCGCCGGCCCCCTCGGCCGCCCGCTCCCCGTCGCCGCCGTGAAGGCGAAGAGCGCGAGCGAGACGAGGGACCAGGCGCCGAACGTCTCGTTCACCCCGAGGAACGCCGCCACCGCCCCGGAGCCCAAGGCGCCCACCGCCTCGCCGAGGTCCATGGCCGTGCTCCAGAGGCCGATCGTCGCCCCCTCGGGGTGACGCGACGCGCGCCGCATCGCGATGAGCGCAGCCGGTCCGGTGAAGGAGGCGGCCACCCCCGATGCGACGGCCGCCCCGAGGGCCGCCGCGGCCGACGGCCAGAGCGCGAGCGCTCCCGTGCCGGCCGCGCCGAGGGCGAGCGCGGCCGCGGACGACGCCCTCGGCCCCGCGCGGTCGGTGAGCCGCCCGCCCAGAGGCCCGGCCACCGCGCAGGTCGCATGGTGCAGGGCGACGAGCGCCCCGATCCAGACGGGCGGCCACCGGTAGGCGGCCCCCACGACCGGGAGGAACACGATCGCGGTCGACTGCAGAACCATCGCCCAGACGCCGGGCAGCGCCGCGCGCCAGAGGCTCCCGTCCCAGGCCAGAAGGAGCGCGGTCCGCACGACGGCCGCTTGCAGGCCGCCCGCCCGAGCGGGGGCGGCCGCCTGCGCCCGTCGCCCCGCTGCCCGCCGCCCCGCTCGCTCCGCCACGACCCACGCCGTCCCGAGCGCGACGAGGCCGCACGCCGCCGACGCCCAGAAGGCCAGCCTCGGGCCTTGCCACCCCACGATCCAGCCCGCCAGGGCTCCCCCCGCGACCGACGCGAGCGCCTTCGCCGCGTCCACCCAGCCGACGCGCCAGCCGGCGTGCTCGGGGTCGCTGCGGGCGGCGAGGCTCATCGAAGAGGGCGAGAAGAGCGCGGGGCCGAGCGCGTGGACCGACCGGACGAGCGCCACGGCGCCGACGCCCGGCGCGAGGAGGTAGAGAGGCGGGGCCAAGGCGAAGACCAAGCCGCCCGCGACGAGGAGCCGGCCGGCGCCCCACGCGTCGACGAGCGAGCCGATGGGAAGCCGCAGCGCCGTCCCGACGAGGCCCGACATCGACCCGACGAGCCCCACCCACGCGGCGCCGCCGCCCAGCGAGAGGACGAGGAGCGGCAGGACCGGGCTTCGCACGAGCTCGTTCGCGAGCCGGGCCGCGAAGTTCGCAAGGAGGAGCGCCGAGAAGAGGGGGTCGCGCCTCACCTCGGCCGCGACGCCCAGGCGAGGAGGGCTTCAGGCTCCCAGGTGTTGAGGACCTCCTCGCGGCGCGCGCCCGCCCGCCTAGCCGTCCAGACGCCGTAGACGACGTCGTCGAGCTCGGCCGGAGCGTGGGCGTCCGTGTCGACGGCGAGGAGAAGGCCGGCCGCGATCGCCCGCCAGGCGTCGTCGTCGCCGAGGTCGAGCCGCGCCGGGCTCGCGTTCACCTCGACGGCCGTGCCGGTTTCGGCGAGCGCCCGGAAGACGGCCTCGAGGTCGATCGCGTAGCCGTCCCTCCGGCCGAGGAGCCGGCCGGTCGGGTGGCCGAGGACGTGCACCCGGCCGGTCCGGACGGCGCGGCACACCCGCTCCGTCATCGCCTCGCGCTCGAGCCGGAAGGACGAGTGCACCGAGGCCACCACCCAGTCGAGCTCGACGCCCTCCGGCAGGTCGAGCCGGCCGTCCCGCAGGATGTCGGCCTCGGTGCCGCAGAGGATGCGGAGCTCGGGGAAGTCGGCCGCGACCTCGGCGATCTCCCGCCGTTGGGCGACAAGGCGCTGGGCGTCGAGCCCGCGGGCGACGGCGAGGGCCTGCGAGTGGTCGGTGATGGCGAGGACGCGATATCCGCGGGCCCGGGCCGCCTGGGCCATCTCGCGGACCGTGCCGGCGGCGTCGCTCCAGGCCGTGTGCGCGTGCAGCTCGCTCGTCCAGCCTTCGCTGGTGACGAGCCGATCCCACCCGGAAAGCCGCGCCCGCCGTTCCGGGAACGCGCGAAGTTCAGGGGGCACGGGCTCGGCCCCGAGGGCGTGGAAGAAGGCGGCCTCCGAGGGCAGGGGCCGGTAGCCATACGGATCGTGGGCGACGGCTTCCGCGTCGAGGGCCGCGTAGGCCGCGGAGCGGGCTCCGGCGGCCTCGACCCGCCGGAGCGCCTCGGGCCAGCCCCCCGCCGGGCGCACGACGTCCTCCACGTACGCCTCGGGTCCCGTGAGCGCGAGGAGCGCCGCCCCGAAGTCCCGCGGCTCGACGAGCCAGAGCGCGATCCGCTGACCTGGACGCCTGCCCCAGACCACCTGGCCCGCGACCGTGCCGGAGAGCCCGGCCGGAAGCCCCTGAAGGCCCGCGTCCGGCTCGCCCGTCCCCACGTCCGCCAGCGCGAGCCCTTGCGGGAGCGCGGCGCGGAACGAGGCGAGCCACCTCTCCCGGTCCCGCCCCGGGACGGCCGCAGCCAGCTCCGCCCGCGAGAAGGCCGCCTCGCGCCGGCGGAGGGCGCCGACCTCGAGCGCCGCCTCGGCGCCCGCGACCTGCGCGAGGCGCGCGAGCTCGCGGGCGATCGGCCAGGCTTCGCCGAGCGTCCCAAGGCCCGCCCGCTCCCGCCGTTCCTCGATCGCCCGCAGCAGCGCCGCCTCGCGCCGCGGCCCGAAACCGGGGAGCGCCCGGAGCCGACCCGCGCGCAGAGCCGCCTCGAGCGACTCCTCGTCGCAGACGCCGAGTTCGGCGCGAAGCCGCGCGACCGTCGCCGGTCCGATCCCGGGGAGCTCGAGAAGTTCCACCACCTCCTCGGGCGTCCGGTCGCGGAGCCTCTCGAGGAGCGGGCAGGTGCCGGTCGCGAGGATGTCCTCGATCTTCCGCGCGATCGCCGGTCCCACGCCCGGGAGCGACTCGAGCCGGCCGAGCCGGGCGAGCTCGCCGAGGCCCGGCCCGGCCTCCAGGACGGCGCGCGCCGCCCGCCGGTAGGCGGGCGCCTTCTCCGCCCCGTCGCCGAGGACCTCGGAGAGGTCCGCGATCTCGCGGAGCGCGTGAGCCACCCAGCGGAAGTCGTAGAGCGGATTCACCCGGCCGGCGGCCCGCCCGGCGCCTCCGCCTCGTCGGGGCCCCGAGGCGCCTCCCGGGCGATGCCGCGGCGCTGCCATTCGCGCTCGAGCATGCCGACGACCCGCTCGTGCTGCTCCTTGAGCTGGGCGAGCTCGTCGGCGAAGTGGAGGGCGGCCAGGACCGCGAGCCGGTTGAGGCTCGCGCGCGGGTGCTGGACCGCGAGCGCGCGGATGCGCTCGTCGACCTCCCGTGCGACGGCCTGGATGTACTCGACGCGGGCGTTTCCGCGCACAACGTACCGCTCGTTGTAGATCTCGACCGTCACCCGCTTCAGCGGCTCCACCGGGCCGCCTCCTCGGCCGCTTCACTTTGCCGGCCGTGCGCCGACTCCTCCGCCTCCGACGAGGCGGCCAGAAGGCGGCCCCACTCCTCGTACAGCGCGTCGAGCGCCTGCGCGAGCTCCCGCTCCCTCCGCCGGGCCTCCCGCGCGCGCCCTCCGTCGCGCAGGACCTCGCGGTCGGCGAGGGAGCGCACCACCTCCGCCCGTTCCGCCTCGGCCTCCTCGATCGCCGCCTCGACCCTCACAAGGCGATCGGCCAGGCGACGCCTCTCGTTCTTGCTGACGGACGCGCCGGCCCGGGGCGCCGGCCCGCCCTCCGGCGTGCGGGCGGCCGGGCCCCGCCGCCTCGTCGCGCCGCCGGGCCCGCCCCTCGCCTCGGCCTCGGCCTGGCGCATCGCCTCCCAGGCCGCGTAGCCCCCCGCCACGTCTCGGATGCCGTCCGGCGTGAAGACCCAGAGCCGCGTGCAGAGGCGGAGGAAGTAGCGGTCGTGGCTTGCGAGGAGGAGCGTCCCCGGGAAGGCGCGGAGCGCCTCTTCGAGGGCCTCGCGCGAGGGGATGTCGAGGTGGTTCGTGGGCTCGTCGAGGAGGAGGACGTTCGCCCCCGAGACGGCGAGCCGCGAGAGCCAGAGCCGCGTCCTTTCGCCGCCCGAGAGGGTCGCGACCGGTTTGTGCACGTCGTCCCCGCGGAAGAGGAAGCGGGCGAGGAGCGACCGGGCCTCCCCGAGCGTGAGGTCGCCGGCGGTGAGGACCGCCTCGAGCACCGTGCCGCCGTCGGGCAGCCCGGAAAGGTCCTGGCGCAGGAACGCGACCTCGACGCCTTCGCCCCAGAGCCACTCCCCACCGTCGGCGACCGGGTCGTGGGGAAGCTCGCCGGAAAGGATGCGCAGGAGCGTCGTCTTGCCCGAGCCGTTCGGGCCGACGAGCCCGATCCGCTCGCCGCGCCGTACGGTGGCAGAAAACGGCGGGAAGACGGCCCGGCCGTCGAACCGCTTCGAAAGCCCCGCGATCTCGAGGACCTCGCGGCCGGACGCGGCGGCCGGGGCGAAGTCGAGCCCGAGCCGCCTGGGCGCGGCGGGACGGCGCACCTCTGGAAGGCGCGCGAGCGCCTTCTCGCGGCTTCTCGCCTGGCCGGCGCGGGACCCGGCCCGGTAGCGCCGGACGAACTCGACAAGCCGCGCCCGCTCCGCCTCGACGCGGCGCCACTCCTCATCCTCGCGGCGAAGGCGCGCCGCGCGCTCGCGCGCGTAGGCGGAGTAGCCGCCGCGGTAGGGCGTGAGCCGGCCATCTTCCAGCTCCCACACGGCCATGACCGCCCGGTCGAGGAGCTCGCGGTCGTGGGAGGCGATGACGGCGGCCCCGGGGTGGCGGTCCCGGAGGAAGCGTTCGAGCCACTCGATCGAGGCCAGGTCGAGGTGGTTCGTCGGCTCGTCGAGGAGGAGCACGTCGGGCTCTGCGAGGAGAAGGCGCGCGAGGCCGAGCCTCACCCGCTCTCCGCCCGAGAGGGAGGCGGCCGGTCGCTCGTCGTCCGGGTCGAAGCCGAGTCCGGCCAGGACCTGGCCGAGGCGCACGTCCCGCTCGTACCCGCCCCGCCGACGGAAGTCGTCCTCGAGGCGGCCGTATTCGGCGACGAGCTCCGCCTCGCGCCCGGGCGGCCGCCGCTCCAACTCCTCGAGAAGGCGCGCGAGCCGCCCGGCCTCGGCCTCGAGCGCGGCGAGCCCCTCGCGGGCCGCCGACCGCACGGTGGCCCCTTCCGGGAAGCGCGGCTCCTGCGAGAGCCAGCCGACCGTCGTCCCCCGGGCGCGGCGCACCTCGCCCGCGTCGGGCGCGAGCTCGCCGGCGAGCACCCGGAGGAGCGTCGACTTGCCGGCGCCGTTCGCGCCGACGAGGCCGACGCGCTGGCCCCTCTCGAGCGCGACCGACACGTCGCGCAGGACCTCCTGCGCGCCGAAGGCGAGCGAGACGTGCGAGGCCCGGAGCACGCTCACACTAGGAGCGTAGCACGCCGCCCAGCTCGTCCCTCACGGCCGCGCGGACGCGCGCGTGGACGGCCTCGACCTCCTCGTCGGTCAGCGTCCGGCGCGGGTCCTGGTAGACGAGCCGATAGGCGAGGCTCCGGCATCCGGGCGGGACCGGCTCGCCGGTGTAGACGTCGAAGAGCTCGACGCGCGCAAGGAGCTCGCCCCCCGCCCGCCGCATGGCCTTTTCGACCTCGGCGTGCGTCACCTCCTGCGGGAAGATGGCGGCCAGGTCGCGCGCGACCGACGGGTGGCGCGGCGGCGGCGAAAGCTCGGGAAGCTCGCGGGCGAGCGTGACGAGGCGGTCGAGGTCGACCTCGCCCGCCGCGACCGGCTCGGCCAAATCCCAGGCGGCGAGGACGCGCGGGTGCACCTCCCCGACCCAACCGAGCGCCTCCTCTCCGAGCCAGGCCCGCGCCGCGCGCCCCGGGTGGAGGAACGGCTCCTCGGCCCGCGTCCAGCGGATCTCGCCCGCGCGCAGCCGCCGCGCGACCGTCTCGACGACGCCCTTCGCTTCGAGGAAGCCGGCGGGCCGCACATCCTTCCGGCTGAAGTGGCTCGGTGCGAGCGGGCCGTGGACCGCGAAGGCCAGGTGGAGCCTCTCCTCTGCGGGCTCGCGGTCGTCGTCCCCCGAGACCCCGGCCCCGCCATCCGGCCGGTCCCGGTAGACGCGCGCAAGCTCGAAGACCCCCGCCTCGGGCCGACGGACGCGCCGGTTGTGGGCGAGGACCTCGAGCAGGCTCGGCAGGAGGACAGGGCGCATCACTTCCTGCGCCTCGGAGAGCGGGTTCTTCACCCGGAGCGGCCGAGCCCTGGGGTCGTCCTCGCGGAGCCCGAGCCGGACGAGCCACTCGGCCGGGTGGAAGGAGAAGGTGACGACCTCGTCGAGTCCGGCTGCGCGGGCGATCTCGACCGCTTCGGACAGCATCCGCTCGCGGGCGCCTTTGGACGGCTCCCCCGCGCCCCCCGGCAAGGGCGCCGAGGGGATGCGGTTCAGCCCGTACATGCGGCCGACCTCCTCGACCAGGTCGACCGGCTCCTGGACGTCGGGCCGGTAGGTCGGGACGGTGACGGTCGTGCAGGGCGCCTCGGGGTCGTCGGCTGCGATGCCGACGCGGGCGAGGAGCGACGTCACCTCGCGCGGCGTGAGGGAGAGGCCCAGATGGCGGCCGACGGCCCGCGCGTCGAGGGGCAGCCGGCGCGGGCGGACCGGCTCGGGCGCGACGTCGGCGACCAGGTCGGCGACGACCCCGCCTGCGATCCACTGGATGAGCGCCGCCGCGCGGTCGGCCGCCTGGCGGCAGCCGCCGACGTCGACCCCCTTCTCGAAGCGGCTCGAGGCCTCGCTGAGAAGGCCGAGCCGGCGCGCCGCGCCCCCGACCCGGCGCGGGTGGAACCAGGCGGACTCGAGGAGCACCGAGCGCGTGTCGCCCCGCACCTCCGTCTCCTCGCCGCCCATCACGCCCGCGATCCCGACGGGGCCGCGCCCGTCCGCGATCACGAGCTCGCCGGCCTGGAGGCTGCGGGTCGCGCCGTCGAGCGTCGTGATGCGCTCGCCCGCCCGCGCCGCCCGCGGCCCCACGCTCGGCCCCCGCAGGCGCGCGAGATCGAAGGCGTGCAGCGGCTGGCCGAGCTCGAGCATGACGTAGTTCGTCACGTCGACGACGTTCGAGTGCGGGCGGACCCCGGCCGCGTGCAGCCGGCGCCGCATCCAGAGGGGCGAGGGCCGCACCTCGAAGCCCGTGAGGAAGCGGGCGACGTAGCGGCGGCAGCCCTCCGGGTCGGCCACGACCACCTCGGGCAAGGGCGGCTCGCCCGGCCACGGAGCCTCCTCGGGCGCGAGCGGACCCCTGGCCGGCCGTCCCACCGGAAGCGAGAGGAGCGCCCCCACCTCGCGCGCCACCCCGAGCACGCTCTGGCAGTGGGCGGCGTAGTTGGCCGTGAGGCTCAGGACGATGACGGCGTCGTCGAGCTCGAGGAAGTCCTCGAGCGGCAGGCCGGGCCGGAGCCCGGGTTCGGCCTCGACCTCGAGGAGCCCGGCCTCGCCCGGCGACTCGGGGAGGGCGAGCTCGGCGGCCGAGAGGCACATCCCGTGCGACTCCTGCCCTTCGAACCGCGCGACGCCGATCGTGCGCCCGTCGGGGAGCCGGGCCCCGACGCGCGCGTAGGCCGTCCACATCCCCGCCCGCGCGTTCGGCGCCGCCGTCACGACCGGCTTCCGGCCGGCGCCGTCGTCGACCGCGAGGATGCGGAGCCGCGCCGTCTCGGGATGGGGCGCGACCTCGAGCACCCGGGCGAGGACGACGTCCCGCACAAGGCGCCAGGGACGCTCGACGCTCTCGACCTCGAGCCCGGCGAGCGTGAGCCTCTCGGCCAGCTCCTCGGGCGAGAGCGCGACCGGCACGAACTCCGAGAGCCAGCGGTAGGAGACGCGCATCAGAACTGCTCCAGGAAGCGGAGGTCGTTCTGGAAGAAGAGGCGGAGGTCGTCGACGCCGTACTTCAGCATCGCGATGCGGTCCGGCCCCATGCCGAAGGCGAAGCCCGAGACCTCGGCCGGATCGTAGGCGCCGTTCCGGATCACCTCGGGGTGCACCATGCCGGCCCCCAGCACCTCGAGCCAGCCCGTGCCCTTGCAGGTGCGGCAGCCCGAACCGCCGCAGATCGTGCACGACACGTCGAGCTCACAGCTCGGCTCCGTGAACGGGAAGTACGAAGGCCTGAGGCGCGTCCTCACCTCGCGGCCGAACATGCGGCGCGCGAACTCCTCGAGCGTCCACTTCAGATGGCCGAAGTGGACGCCGCGGTCGACGAAGAGCCCCTCCACCTGGTGGAACATCGGCGAGTGGGTGGCGTGGGGGGGCCCCCCCGGGACCCCCGCCCCGGCGCCCCCCCCCGCCCCGCCGCCCCCGGGGCGGCGGGGGGGGGGGGCGGCCCGGCCGGGCCCCGGGCCCGGGCCCCACCCCGCGGACCGGCAGGCGCGGGGCGCGGCTTCGCATGAAGCGCACCTGCATCGGCGAGGTGTGGGTGCGCAAGAGGACGCCCGGCCGGATGTAGAACGAATCCTGCATGTCGCGCACCGGGTGGCCCGCCGGCATGCGCAGGGCCTCGAAGTTGAAGAACTCCGTCTCGACCTCGGGGCCGCGCGCCACCTCGAAGCCGAGCGCGAGGAAGATGTCCTCGATCTCCTCGAGCACGCGGCTCACGGGATGGCGGTGTCCCCAGGCGACCGGCACGCCGGGGAGCGTCACGTCGACCGTCTCCTCGGCGAGCCGCCGCTCCTCGGCCTCCCGCGTGAGGCGCGCGAGCGCCTCGGAAAGCGCCGCCTCGAGCCTCGCGCGCGCCTCGTTCGCGAGCCGGCCCGCCTCGGGCCGCTCCTCGGCCGCGAGCGAGGAGAGCGAGCGCAGAAGCAGCGTCAGCTCCCCCCGCCGCCCGAGGTAGGCGACCCGCACCTCCTCGACGTCGGCGGGCGAGCCGGCCCGCGCGAGCCTCGCCGTCGCCGCCGCCTCGAGCTCCTCCAGACGGCGGGCCCACTCGGCCCTGGTCCCCGGGCCGCCGCCCGCCTGGACTCGTTCCCCCGCCACCGCCGACCTCCCTCGGCCCCGATACGCGAGCGGGCCACCATCCCGCTGGGACGGTGGCCCGTGGTACCACCCAGGTTCGCGCGCCGCGCGACCGGCGCGCCTCGTTGTCTCCCGATAACGCGGGATCGCGTGCCGCCTACTGGGCGGCTCCCGGCGGGAGCCGCCGTTCCGCGGGCAGGCTTGCGAGGGAACTTCGCGCCGCGCTCCGCCGGGCGCTCGCAGCCGGGGACGCCCTCTCTGGAGGCCTCGCCTCGGCGCTACTTTCCTCGCGCATCGCCGATTCGGGCCGGAGGCGCTCCCTCCGGCCTGCTCGTCCAACTAGCGAGACATGATACCATCCCGGCTCCGGCCGTTCCAGGTCCGAGCCGCCCCGGGCACGCAGGTCGGCGCGGCGCCGAGGGGCCGCTCAGCCGCCGGCCCGCACCTCTCTGCGCAGGCGGCGGAGGAGGTGCGAGACGATCCGCTCGCCGTGGAAGCGCGCGTTCTCGATGAAGATGGCGTTCGCGTCGAACCCGGCCGCCACCACCCCGGCCACGTACACGCCCGGCACCTCCGTCTCGAGCGTGTCCGGGTCGTGGCGCGGCACGCCCGACACCGGGTCGCGCCCGACCCCGAGCCCCCCAAGGAGCGGCGCCTCGGCGCGGTAGCCCGTGAGGAGGAAGACGAAGTCGTTCGGAAGCTCGACTTCCTCCCCGCCTTCGCCGTCGAGGCGAAGCCAGAGGCGGTCCGGGCCGATGGCGAGAAGGCGGGTCGAGAAGAGCGCCTTGATCTCGCCCTTTTCGATGCGGGAGCGGATGTCGGGGAGCACCCACGGCTTCACCTTCGGCGAGAGGTCGGGCCCGCGGTGGATGAGGACGACGCGCGCCCCCGCGCGCCAGAGCTCGAGCGCCGCCTCGGCCGCCGAGTTCTGGCCGCCGACGACGGCGACGTCGAGGCCGAAGTAGGGGTGGCCGTGCGTGAAGTAGTGCGACGCCTTCGGCAGGTCCTCGCCCGGCACGCCGAGGCGGTTCGGGTGGTCGAAGTAGCCTGTGGCGACGACGACGGCGCGCGCGAGGACCTCGTCCTCGCGCCCGTTCAGCACCCCGCGCAGCCGGAGCCGGAAGCCGCCCGCCGGCCGCGGGTCGGCCCGCTCGACCGACGTCACCTCGGTGTAGAGGGCGAGGTCGAGCCCTTCGCGCCACGCGACCGTGCGGTAGTAGGTGAGGAGCTCGTCGCGGGTCGGGCGCGGCCCGCGCGTGATGAAGGGGATGCCGCCGATCTCGAGCCGCTCCGAGGTGCTGCTGAAGACGATGTGAAGCGGCACGCGCTCGAGCGCTGCCACGACCCCGCCCTTGTCGAAGGCGCGGTAGCGGAGCCCGGCGCGCCGGGCGGCGATGGCCGTCGCGAGCCCGGCGGGGCCGGCGCCGACGATCGCGAGGTCGAGCAGCGAAGCCGCCTCCTTCCGCACGCACTCCATTCTAGTCGAGCTCCGACGCGAGGAGCCGGGCCCGTCCGCCGCGAAGAAACGCGGGACCGCGCGGCGGCAAGGCCTCCGGCGCGCGCAGGGCGAGGGTGGTGGGCATGGACGAAGGGACACGAAACCCAGCCCCTCATGGCCGCCTCCACGGGCGGCGGGGCGTCATCCTCGGCGTCGCGAACGACCACAGCATCGCCTGGGCGATCGCGAAGGCCCTCGTGCGCGAAGGGGCCGAAGTGGCGCTCACGTACGAGTCGGAGCGCGTCCGCTCGCGCGTCGAACGGCTTGCGGGCGAGCTCGGAGGCCACCCGCCCCTCCCCTGCGACGTGACCTCCGACGACGAGATCGACCGGCTCGTGCGCGAGCTCGACCGGCTCCTCGGCCGGCTCGACTTCCTCGTGCACAGCGTCGCCTATGCGCCGCGCGAGGCGCTCTCCGGCCGATTCCTCGACACCTCGCGCGAGGCGTTCCGCATCGCCCTCGACGTGAGCGCGTATTCGCTCGTCGGCCTCTGCCGGGCCGCGCGGCCGCTCCTTCCTCCGGGCGCCGCCGTCCTCACGATGACGTACTACGGCGCCGAGAAGGTGATGCCGCAGTACAACGTCATGGGCGTGGCGAAGGCGGCCCTCGAGGCCGCCGTGCGCTACCTGGCGGCCGACCTCGGCCCGGACGGCATCCGCGTGAACGCGATCTCGGCCGGTCCGATGAACACGCTCGCCGCGCGCGGCATCGCCGGGTTCTCCCAGGCCTTGAAGCTCCACGCCGAAAGGGCGCCGCTCCGCCGGAACGTCGAAGGGCGCGAGATCGGCGAGACGGCCGTCTACCTCTTGAGCGACATGGCCTCGGCCGTCACGGGCGAGGTCGTCCACGTCGACACGGGCTTCCACCTGACGGGCGCCTGACGGGCGCGCGGCCCCCCCTGCGGTCCGCCCGCGCCTTCGCCATTCAGCCCCCGACGGCCGCCCGCAGGAGGAGCCGCGCGTAGGTCCAGGCGTCGCGGGGGCGCTCGGCCAGGCGGCGCATGAAGTAGGGGAACCAGTCGCGCCCGTAGGGCAGGTAGATGCGCACGCGCGGGTGGGCCGCCAGCGTGCGCCGGGCGAGCTCGGGCCGCACGCCGTAGAGCGTCTGGAACTCGGTCCGCGCCGGGTCGAGCCGTCCGCGCCGAAGGAGGGCCAGCGCGAAGGTGACGAGGTCGTCGTCGTGCGTCGCGACGGCGACCCGGCCGGCCGCGGTCGCGGCCGCCTCGAGCAGCTCCCGGTAGGCGCGGCGGATCTCCTCGCGCCCCTGGTAGGCGATCGCCGCCGGCTCCTCGTACGCGCCCTTGACGATGCGGACGCTCGGACGGTAGGGGGCGAGGGCGCGGAGGTCCTCGAGGCTCCGCCGCAGGTAGGCCTGCAGGACGACGCCGACGTTGTCGATCCCCTCGTCGCGCAGGCGCCGATAGATGGCGAGCGTCGGCTCGACGTAGGGCGAGCTCTCCATGTCGATCCGGACGAAGACGCCCTCGTCCGCGGCCTGGCGCGCGACCCGGGCCAGGTTCCGGTAGGCGGCCTCGCGGTCGACGTCGAGGCCGAGCTGCGTGAGCTTGAGTGAGACGCCGGCCGAAAGGCCCGAGGCCCGGATCGCCCGCGCCATCTCGAGATACTCGGCCACGGCCCGCTCGGCCGCCTCGAGGTCCCGCACGCTCTCGCCCAGGTGGTCGAGGCTGACGGCGAAGCCCTCGCCGTTCAGCGAGCGGGCGACCGCCACGGCCTCCTCCAGCGTGTCGCCGGCCACGAAGCGGCGGGCCGCGCGGGCGCCGACCCGCTCGGCCGCCTCGCGGGCCGTCGGGCTCTCCGCCATGCGGAGGAGGATGTGCCGGCCGAGGCTCACGCGTCCCTCCCGCCCTTCCCTCTCAGGATCCCCGCGAGAAGTGTAGCCGCCGCGCGCGAAGCCGCCTACGCCCGCCCGAGGCCGCGGTCGGTCACCGCCAGCCGAGGCGGGCGCAGGCGTCGAAAGCGAGGGCGGCGGCCGTCGCCACGTTCAGCGACTCGACGCCCCGGGCCCGGTCGATCGCGGCCACGGCGTCGGCCCGCGCGCGCACGTCCTTTCCCGCTCCGTGGCCCTCGTTCCCGAGGACGAAGACGGGCGCCGGCCTGCCCGCCGGCTCCCGGAGGCGCGAAAGCGCGGCCTCGAGCGGCTCGCCCCGCGGGTCGAGCACGATGAGGGGCCGCCCGGCCGACCGGGCCGAGGCGAGCGCCGCGGCGAGATCGTCGACCTCCGCCACCGGCCACCAGAGGGCGGCGCCCGCCGAGCCGCGCACCGCCTTCGGGCCGAAGGGGTCGGCCGCGCCCGGCCCCACGACCGCCCCGGCCGCCCCGAAGGCCGCGGCCGCGCGGGAGACGGGCCCGCCGTTGGCCGGGGGCGGGGGGGT
>JADGHG010000044.1 GCA_019689585.1 Clostridia bacterium | reverse complement strand
CCGAGTCGACGGAAGATCGGCCGCAGGGCGCTGTAGAAGAGCGCCGAGAAGACGAGCACGGCCAGCGCGAAGGGCGCGGCGAGGACGAACGGATCCTTCGCGAGCTGGTCGGCCACGGCCCGGAGCGTGGCCGCGTACTGGGCCCCGCCGGGCAGGTGCCAGGCCTCGGCCGTCGTTGCCGCCTCGCGGAGCGTCGAGAGGAAGAGCGTCAGAACGTCCTCGTGCAGCACGAAGCGCGAGAGCGCGACGAACGTAGCGGCGACGAGGAGGAAGGCCACGCCGCCGAGCGCGATGGTCTGCCCCGCCGCCCACCGGCGCCCGATGCCGTACCCGAGGGCGAGCCCCATGAAGGCGAACACGACGGCGAGGCCGAGCGCCTGCACCGGGCCCACGAAGAGGACGAGGGCGAGCCCGGCGACGACGATGCTCGCGAGGGCCGGGCCCGGCCCGTGGCGGGCCGTGACGAGCGCGACGGGCGCCGGCAGGAAGAACGTGAGGACCGTCCCCACGACCGGCACGTAGAACGTGACGAGCGCGAGGACCACGGTGAGGGCGGCCATCACGGCGCCCTCGGCCACCATGCGCGCGCTCGGCCGGGGCGTCAACGCCTACTCCACCGTGTAGGGCAGGAGCGCCATGTAGCGCGAGCGCTTGATGGCGCGCGTCAACTGCCGCTGGTGGCGCGCGCAGTTGCCCGTCACCCGGCGCGGCAGGATCTTGCCGCGCTCGCTGATGTAGCGCCGGAGCCGGCCGGTGTCCTTGTAGTCGACGAACGCGATCTTGTCGACGCAGAAGGCGCAGACCTTGCGCCGGCGCCGCTTGTCGCGGCGAGCCATCGCGACTCCCCCTCTCAGAGCGCGCGTCCTCTTGCGGTTAGAACGGCACGTCCTCGTCGTCGGGCGGCGCCTCGCGCGCGAGCGGCTCCCCCAGCTCGCCGGACGCGGCGGCCTGGGACTCGCGCGGCCGGTCGAGGAAGCGTACGTCGCTCGCCACGACCTCGGCCACCCGCCGCTTCTGGCCGTCCTGGGCCTCGTACTGGCGGACCTGAAGCCGCCCTTCGACGGCCACGAGCCGGCCCTTCGAGAGGTGGTTGGCGCAGGTCTCGGCGAGCTGCCGCCAGACGACGATGTCGATGAAGTCGGTCTGCCGCTGGCCGTCGCGGCCCGTGAAGGGCCGGTCGACGGCGAGCGTGAAGGAGCTCACGGCCACGCCTTGGGGCGTGTAGCGGAGCTCCGGGTCTTGCACCAGCCGGCCGATGAGGATGACGCGGTTCAGCACGCCTCGGGCTCCCGAGCCGCGCCGAGCGGCTCGACCTCCCGCGCCGAAGGCTGCTCTCCGGCCGACGCTTCGGCCGGCGCCCCGGCTCCGGCCCGGCCGGCCGGCCCGTCGGCCTCCTCTTCCTCTTCCTCCGCCTCCGCCGCCCGCTCGGCTCTCGCGCGGATGGCCTCAGCCTCGCGCTCGTCGAGCCGCATGACGAGGTAGCGCAGGACCGGCTCGGCCAGGCCGAGCGCGCGCCGGAGCTCGCGCGGCACCTCGACCTCGGCGGAGAACCGCATCACGTAGTAGATGCCCTCGCGGTGGTGGCGGATGTCGTAGGCGAGCCGGCGCTTGCCCCACGGCTCGATCCCGTGCACCTCGCCGCCCGCCCTTTGCACGAGCTCCGCCATGCGCCGGGCGAAGTCGTCCGCGGCCTCGAGGTCGAGCGTGGGCGCGAGGATGAACATCGCCTCATAGGTGCGCACGGACGCACCCCCTTCCCTCGGACGTCGGCCCGCCCCCGGAGGGCGGGCAGGAAGGCAAAGCAACCCGCATCATACCAGATCGCGCCCGGGCGTGCGAGGCCGATCGGCCGCTCCGCGCGAGACGATCTCGCGGATGCGTCGCTCGGCGCGACTCCGCTCGATGAGCACGAGGCGGCCGCAGCCGAGGCAGCGGAGCCGCAGGTCAGCCCCGACGCGCACGATCTCCCAGCGGTCCGAGCCGCACGGGTGAGGCTTGCGCAGGCGCACGACGTCCCCGAGGTGAAGCTCGAGAGGCGGCCTCACGGCCCAGGACCCCCGCGGGGCGAGGGAGCCCGGCAGCGGCCTGGGCCGCGCCCTCCGCTCCCGACGGCCCCTCGGCGCGTCATCCCGACCCGCCTCCGACCGCCGTCCTCGCGACGCGGTCGACGAGGTCGACGAGCGACCGCGCCCAGGCGGAGCCCCTGATCGCGTCCTCCCAGGCGAAGGGCGCGAGGGCGCCGAGGCTCAGAAGGGCCGTCAGCACAACCGCCACCGTGATGGCCGACGTGGCGGCCCCCAGTGCCGCCCCCGTCAGCCGGTCGAGGGCGCCCACGAGCGGGAGCCGCGCGACGCTTGTGGGGAGCGCCCCGAAGACGAGCCGCAGGATGGCGACGACGACGAGGTAGACGAAGACGAAGGCGATGAGCTCGAGCGCCGCCGTCGCGGCGAGGTGGTAGACGAAGTCGCCCACGGTGGCGCCGGGCTCCGCCATCGCGCCCTTGGCCTGGGCCTGGATGTGCGCGTCGACGCGGTCGCGGAGCGCGGCGGGCCACGGGAGGCCGTCGAGCCAGCGCAGCACCTGGGCCATCGTGTCGGGTGTGAGGCGCTGGTCTGCGACCCCCGGCGGCAGGGGCGCGTACGCGGCGATCGCGTCGGCGGCGCGCGAGGCGAGGCGCCAGGTGCGGTCGAGCCACCCGACGATCGGCCCCGCCGAAAAGAGGCCGGCCGCGAGCGCGACGATCGCCGTCAGGATGGCGAGGACGCTGGCGAGGAAGCCGCGCCGGAGCCCCGCGAGCGCGCCGAGGAGGAGATAGACGGCGATGATCCAGTCGACCGGGCCCTGGGGCAGCCGCGTCACCTCCCCCCCACGATAGCAGGTGGCGTCAGGCGCGGCGTCGGGCGTACGACGCCAGCCGATGGGCTGCGGCCCACGCGAGAAGCGCGAGGGAGGCGTAGGCCACGAGCGGGTAGACGGCGCGGACGAGCGCCGGGAGGCCGGCCCGCGTGAGCGGAAGGGCGAGGGCGAGAAGGAGCGACGGCGCCCAGGCGCGCACGGCCCCCCGCCCGGGGAGGCGCGCGGCCATGCCGAAGCCAGCCGCGAGGCCGGTCGTGAAGAGCGCAGCATAGAGCGCGGCCAGGTAGGCCGGCACCCAGAGGCCGCCCGCCTGGGCCGCGAGGGCGAGGAGAGGGAGCGCGTCGTGGCTCGTCTCCGGGACGGAACGGAGCGCCGCGGTCGCGAGAGCGGCCAGGCCTCCGGCGAGGAGCCCGCCCAGGGCGCCGCCCCAGGCGGCGCCGCGACGGCGAAGGCGCGCGCGCTCGAGCGAGGCCAGGGCGACGACGCCGATGACGCCGTTGTAGGCCGCGTAGAGCGAGGCCGACCACCACCAGGGGACGGGGAGGCGGACGGCCTCCCAGCCGAGGTCGCCGCCGGCGCCCGCGGGCGGGCTCGCCCCCGGGCCGAGGGGCAGGCCTCTCGCGAGGTGCCAGAGCGAGAGGCCGGCGATGAGGCAGGCGAGGGCCGGGGTGAGGAGGGCGTTCGCCGCGAGGAGGCCCTGTTCGCGGGCGGCGAGGCAGGCGGCGAGCGGAAGCGCGAGCGCCATGACGCCCGCCCCGTACGGAAGGCCGAGCGCGTCCCGCGCCATGGCCCCGCTTCCTGCAAGGACGACGGCGAGGCTCGCGAACAGGAAGGCGAACACGAGCGCGTCGAAGGGGCGCGCGAGCGCGCGAGGCACGGCCCCGAGGAGCCCGCCGTAGCCCGGGGGGCTCGAGGCCGCCCAGCGGACGGCCGCGAAGCCCGAAACGGCCAGGATGGCGCCCGCGAGGCATGCGCCCCACACGGCTAGACCGCCGTATCCGGCGAAGAAGAGCCAGAGCTCGCGGCCCGAGGCGAAGCCGCCACCGACGACGGCGCCCAGGAAGACGAGGGCCACCTCGCCGCCGGCTTTGGCCAGGGGCGACCGCCCCCGGCGGCATGCATACGCGAGCCGGCTCTTCCATATACTGCGTCGGCGTCGACGGGAGGCGGGGCCGTGGGCGAGACGGTCGTGTCGGCCTGGCTGCGGGAGCGCCGCCCGCGGGAGGCGCGCCGGCCGGCGTCGGATCCGGAAGCGCCGGCTTGGCTCGCGCGCCGGCTCCGCATGGCCGGGGTCGGGCGCGACCGGCGGCGCGAGGTCGTCGTCCTCTGCATCGGGACGGACCGCTCCACCGGCGACGCCCTCGGCCCGCTGGTCGGAAGCTATCTCGTCGAGGCCGGGGTCCCGTGGCAGGTGTTCGGGACGGTCGACGAGCCGGTCCACGCCACGAACCTGGCCGAGGTGCTGCGCGACCTCGCGCGCGCGGGAGGGGAGAAGCTCGTCGTCGCCGTCGACGCCTGCCTCGGCCGGGCGGAGAACGTCGGCACGATCGCCGTGGCGCCCGGTCCCCTCGCCCCGGGCGCAGGCGTGCACAAGTCGCTGCCTGCGGTCGGGGACGTCGCCGTCACGGGCACGGTCAACGTCGGGGGATTCATGGAGTACCTGATCCTGCAGAACACCCGGCTCGCCGTCGTCCTGCGCCTCGCGCGGACGATCGCCGACGGGCTCGCGTTGGCGGCCCGGCCGGCCGAGCCCTTCGTCGCGTCGGCGGCGGCCTTGGCCGCCCGGGCCGGGGCCGCGCCCCGAGCGCTTTCAGCCGCCGGGCACGAAGACGGTGAGGGCCTTTGGCGCGCACTCGAAGCGGGCGGGCAGGTGGCCCACGACTTCGCCGTCGGCGTGGACGGGAAGGTCGGGAGGGCCGTCCACCTCGACGGCCGGAGCGCGGCCGGTGTCGATCTTCGGCAGCCGGACGTGCCGTCCGGAGAAGACGAGCGGTAGCGCGCGCAACACCTCGATCCGCGTCAGGTCGCCGATGCGACACCAGTCGAGGAGCCCGTCCTCGGGAGACGCCTCGGGGCAGATCTTCATGCCGCCGGCGTAGTAGGGCGTGTTCGCGACGGCGATGAGGAGGATCGGCCCGGCGGCCGGCGGGGCGGCCGAGCCGGCGGGACGGAGCGCGGCGGGACGGTTTCGGTAGGCGAGGAGCGTCGCGAGCAGGTGGCGGACGTACGTGACGGCACCCGTCCCGGCGCGGCCGCTCGCGTTCACGCGGGCGGCGACGACAGCGTCGAAGCCGGTCCCCGCGACCTGCACGTAGTAGTGGCCGTGGACGCGGCCCAGGTCGACGCGGCGCGTCCGGCCCCCGAGGAGCACGGCCGCGGCCTGGCGTGGGTCGGGCCGCACGCCTAGGGCGCGCGCGAAGTCGTTGCCCGTCCCGAACGGGAAGATCGCGAGCGGGACGTCGCTCCCGGCAAGGCCGTTCACGACCTCGTGGACCGTCCCGTCGCCGCCGACGGCCAGGACGGCGTCCGGGGCGAGCTTCCGAGCCCGCTCGGCCAGCTCGGTCGCGTGGCCCGGCCGCTCGCTCGACCACTCCTCGAGGGCGAAGGCCTCCGCGAGCAGCGGGCGCGCCGCCTTCCAGGCCTTCACGGCCCGGCCGGCGCCGGCCTTCGGGTTGACGAGGACGAGCGCTCGCCTCCGCACGCGCGGGCTCCGGCTCAGCGGTCGCGCGCCGCGGCGAGCTGGCCTGCGGCCGGGGCGGGGGACGCCTGGGCGGGAACGGCCTTCGCGGCGTCCAGCATGTGCGAGTGGCCTTCGAAGGTGGCGCCTTCGGCCACGACGAACTTCGGCGCGTGGAAGTCGCCGACCAGCCGGCCGGAGCCGACGAGCTCGAGGCGCGACTGGGCGAACACGTTCCCCTTCACCTGGCCCGCGATCGAGATCTGGCGACCCCGGAGCTCCGCCTCCACGACGGCGCCTTCGGCGACCACGATGTCGCCCTGAGCTTCGACGGTGCCCTGGACCTGCCCCTCGATGCGCAGCGTCCCCTGGGAGTGGATCTTGCCGCTCAAGCGGGTGCCGCGGCCGATGACGGTCTCGACGCGATCGGGGGAGGTTCCGTCTCGTGGACGCACGGGCCTTCCTCCGTTCCGGACTCAACGGCGGAGGTAGTCGAAGCGGTCGCTCAAAAGATAGCGCAAGGGGTCGACGGCGACGCCGTTCCGGTAGACGCCGAAGTGCAGGTGCGGGCCGGTGCTGAGCCCGCTCGTCCCGATGTACCCGATGACCTCTCCCTTTCGGACCGTCTCCCCCACGTGGACGCGGACGCGCGACTGATGGCCGTAGAGCGTCACGAGCCCGTTCCCGTGGTCGATCTTGACGGCCCGCCCGAAACCGGCCACCCATCCGGCCTCGATGACCACGCCGGCCGCCGCGGCGTGGATGGCGGTGCCGTAGGGGGCCGCGATGTCGATGCCCTCGTGCGACTCGATGCCCCAGTCGAACGGCGAGTGGCGCTCGCCGAAGCGAGAGGTGACGCGGCCGAGGACGGGCCAGGCGTCGGGGTAGTGCTCGGCCTCGACGATGCGCGCCTCGACGGTCTCGCGCACTTCCGTGAGGCTCGTGAGGCGGAGCGCCGCCTCGCCCGCAAGAGCCGTGGCCTCGGCGAGGGCCCGGTCGCCGGCCTCGGCCGGGAGCAGGCCGCCCAGAGTCGTGGTCGTCTCGCTCGACGCGCCCATGGAGACGGCCGGAAGGCCCGCGAGGGCAGCGACGGGGAAGAGCCCGGCCACGGCGACGGGCAGCCGCGGCGTGCGCGGCGCCGAGCTCGCCATCGAGGGCGTGCGGGGAAGCTTGGCCGAGGAGCCGGCCTGCGGCGCGGCCGACTGGGGCGTCGGCGGCGGCAGCGACACCTCCGAGCGGAGCGTGGCGTCAAGGCGCGCGAGCTCGTCGAGGCGTGCGCGCACGAGCGAGAGTTGCGTCTCAACCTGCGCGAAGTCGGCTGCGAGGCGGGCGTTCGCGGCCTCCACGGCCGTAAGGCGCTCCGCGCGGCGCGCGAGCTCGCCGTAGGTCTCCGAGAAGGCCGCAAGCGCCACGAGCCCCGAGCTCAAGACGAGGGCGAGGGACTTTAGGAGCCAGGTCGGAATGCGCAGGGAGTACGAGCGGCCCGCGCCGTCGGGCACGATGAGGACGGTGATGTGACGCGTCTCCCGCTCGGATGACACCGGGGCCTCCTGCGCTGATGGTGACGTCTGCTATTTCTCCCGGGTGGACGCCAATCCTGCTGCCTTGAGCGCCGCCTGTTCCTCGGGTGAGAGGGGCTGCGGCGAGCGCCAGGCGGAGAGGGGCTTCGCGTAGACGCGCGTCGCCTCGCGGCCCTGGATCGCGCTCAGGACGACGCCGTCGCCGTTGGCGTCGACGAAGGCGACCGCGTAGCTCAACGCGCCGCCGATGCCCTCGAAGGCGTCGAACCGGACGACGCCCGGGGCGCGCAAGCGGCGGCCGACGTCCGTTCGCAGCACCTCCTGGCCGGCACCGAGCTCGGCGATCGCCGCCTCGCAGTCGGCGAGGCGCGTCGCGAGCCGGTCGAGGACGGCGATCAGGTCGGGGGCGTCGGCGCCCGTGCCCGCGAGCGCGCGGCGGACGCGGCGGAAGAGGCGCGAGGCGCGCACCCAGGCAGCGAGGGCGAGGAGCGCCGCGACGAGCGCCAGCGCGAGGGCGGAGGCGGAGGCGAGAAGCTCGGGCCCGTAGCTCATGACCGCCCCGCGATCGCGACGAGCCACGCCCCGACCGGGGCCAAGACGACGGCAGGGAGCATGGCGGCCGTGCGCAAGCGGGTCGCGCCGACCATGTTGAGGCCGATCGCGAGAATGACGGCCCCGCCTGCTCCGCTCATGGCGAGGACGGCCCCCTGGCTCAGTCCGTGACCGAGGAAGTGGGCGGCCACGGCCAGGCCTCCCTGGTAGAAGAGCACGACGCCCGCGGCCAAGTACACCCCCGCGCCGAGCGTGGCCGCGAGCGCGATGCTCGTGAGCCCGTCGAGGGCCGACTTCGCGAAGAGGAGGTCGTGCGAGCCGCCGAGCCCGTCCTGGATGGCCCCGAGGATGGTCATCGGGCCCACGCAGAAGATGAGGGCCGCCGTCACGGCCGCACGGGCCGCGCCGCGGCCCCCTGCGCCGAAGCGGCGTTCCGCCCGCTCTTCCAGGCGATCGATGCGCCCTTCGAGGTCGAGCGCTTCCCCCACCAGCGATCCCGCGACGAGGGAAAGGATCACGACGACGGCCCAGTCCGTGAGGGAGGGCAGGGCCGTCGCGACCCCGAGGAGGATGACGGCCGTGCCGACGGCTTGGAAGGCGGAATCGTGCCACCGCTTCGGCGACCCTCGGAGCACGGTGAGGCCGAGCGTCGTCCCGACGACGACGGCGGCCGTGTTCGCGAGCGTCCCGGTTAACAAGCGCTATCGACCTGTTTCACGTGGAACGGCGACGCTTCCCGCCGCTCGCAAGAGCTCGACCACGCGCGCGAGGTCCTCGTCGTCGAAGAAGTCGATCTCGATCGTGCCCTTGCGCGCGCCTTCGCGGATCCGAACGGGCGCGCCCAGGACCTCGCTGAGTTCGCGGGCCAGGGCCGCCACGTCCGGCGAGGGGCGAGCGGCTTGCGCGCGCGACGGGGCGGCCGCGCCGCCTCCGCCTGCGGCCGTCTCGCGGCCCGTCTCCTGCGCAGCGCGGCGGGCCAGGGCTTCCGCCTCCCGCACCGTGAGGCCGCGCTCGCGCACGCGTGCCGCCAAGGCTCGACGGGGGGCGCCCGCCGGCGCCGCGAGGAGCGCACGCGCGTGACCTTCGGTGAGATCGCCGCGCTGGACCATCTGCTGCAGGTCTTCCTCGAGCGCGAGGAGGCGGAGGGCGTTCGCGACGGCGGAGCGGCTCTTGCCGACGGCCTGCGCGACCTCCTCCTGGGAAAGGCCGTGGACGTCGATGAGCTCGCGATAGGCGCGGGCCTCTTCGAGGGGGGTCAGGTCTTCGCGCTGAAGGTTTTCGATCAGCGCGATCTCGGCCACGCGGCGGTCGTCGACGGCCCTCACGACGGCGGGCACGGTGCGCAGCCCCGCGAGGCGGGCCGCCCTCCACCGACGTTCGCCGGCGACGAGCTCGTAGCCGCCCTCGACGGCCCGCACGATGAGCGGCTGCAGCACCCCGTGGGCGCGCATGGACGCGGCCAGCTCCTCCAGCGAGGCCGCGTCGAACTCTGCGCGCGGCTGCTTCGGATTTGGCCGGATGGCGTCGATCTCCACTTGTTCGAGCCGCTCTCCCTCCCGGGGGCCGCCCAGGGGAAAGAGGGCCTCAAGACCCCGTCCCAGTCCGCGCCTCGTCCCCGGCACGCGCCAACACCTCCTCCGCCAGCTCCGCGTAGACCTCCGAGCCGCGCGACTTCGGATCGTAGATCGCGACCGGCAGGCCATGGCTGGGCGCCTCGCTGAGCCGCACGTTCCGCGGGATCACGGTGCGATAGACCTGCGTGGGAAAGAACCGCTTCACCTCTTCGGCGACCTGGATCGACAGATTCGTGCGGCCGTCGAACATCGTCAGGAGGACGCCTTCAATGGCGAGGTCCGGATTCAGATTGGCGCGGACCATGTCGATCGTGCGCAGGAGCTGTGACACGCCCTCGAGCGCGTAGTACTCGCACTGGATCGGCACGAGCACGCCCTGAGCGGCCGTGAGCGCGTTCACCGTGAGGAGCCCGAGAGACGGCGGGCAGTCGATGAACACGAAGTCGTACGCGTCGGCGACCGGTTGCAGCGCCCGACGGAGGCGTGTTTCACGTGAAACAGCCGCCACGAGCTCGACCTCCGCCCCCGCCAAGTCGATCGTCGCGGGGGCGACGCTCAGTTCCTGCACCTGAGCCACGGGCACGACGATCTCCGCGAGAGGTACGTCCTCGATGAGGACCTCGTACATCGTCATGGCCGCCGTGCGCTTATTGATCCCAAAGCCGCTCGTCGTGTTCCCCTGCGGATCCATGTCGACGACGAGCACTTTCTTTCCGCGCAGCGCGAGGCTCGCGCCCAGGTTGACGGCAGTCGTCGTCTTGCCCACGCCGCCCTTCTGATTGGCGATGGCGACGATCCTGGCCATGCGCTCTCCCCCCGCGTCCTTCTACGCGCCCTCGCCCGCACCTTCCGCCGGCCGGCCGCCGGTCGCGACCCGACGCTGACCCGGCTGCAGCCGGATCGTCACCTCGAGGACGATCGAGTCCTCCCCGAGCGACTCGCGCATCTGCACCGCGAACCCGTGCTGACGCACAGCGGCCGCCGCCTTCCGGAACTCGTTGAGGAAGATGCGCGCGTCGCGGACGACGGCCGTCCGGCGCTGGCGCGGCGCCCGCCGGCCCATTCGCTCGATGCGCCCCTCGAGCTCGCGCACCGTCCAACCTTCGCGGGCGCTCCGCCGCGCCAGCTCGAGCTGCGTCCTCTCGTCGGCCACGGCGAGGAGCGCCCGCGCGTGTCGCTCGCTCAACATTTCCCGGGAAATGACCTCCCGCACCGACTCGGGAAGCCGCAGGAGCCGCAGCCGGTTCGCGACGGCGCCCTGGCTCCGGCCCAGCTGCCGGGCCAGTTCCTCCTGCGTCATCTCGAACTCGGAGAGAAGCCGTGCGTAGCCTTCCGCCTCCTCGAAGAAGTGGAGGTCGCTCCGCTGCAGATTCTCGAGAAGCGCCATCATGGCCATCTGCCGGTCGCTCGCGTCTCGGACGAGCGCCGGGATCTCTGCGAGGCCAGCCATCTGCGCCGCCCGCCATCGCCGCTCCCCGGCGATCAGCTCGTAGCCGTCGTCGCGCGGCCGCACCACGACGGGCTGCAGCACCCCGTGCGCGCGGATCGACTCCGCCAGTTCCTCGAGCGACGCCTCGTCGAGGCGCCGACGGGGCTGGTACGGGTTCGGCCGGATGTCGTCGAGAGGCACCGAGTGCAAGATGCCGGTCTCCGCCATACGGGCTCCCCTCCGACCTCGGCCCCTCAGGCGAGGGGTCGCTTGCTCGGGACGCCGGGCCGGCGCGGATATCCGGCCGGCGTCGACCTCGCCTTCTCCGCCACCACGAGCATGCGCCTTGCACCGGTCGCGGGCAATCTGTACCGGTCGACCCAGATCCGCCCTCCGCCGAGGAGTGCGGCCGCCCGCTCCCCCCGTCCGAGCTCGTCCCCCTCCTCCGCAGCCGGCCCTTTCCAGAACACGGCGCGCCCTCCCGGGGCGACGAGCGGCAGCGCGAGCTCCATCGCGACGGGCAGCGCCGCGACGGCGCGGACGACAGCGACGTCGAACGACTCCCGCCCGCCGCCCTGCCCGACTTCTTCCGCCCGAGCCCAGACGATCGCGACCCGTCCGGCGAGACCGAGCCTCGCCACGATGCGCCGACAAGCCTCCACTTTCCGCCGCGTCGCCTCAACCAGGGTGACGCGCGCCTCGGGCCGCGCGAGCGCGAGCGGGATCCCCGGGAGACCACCGCCCGTCCCGACGTCGACGATGCGCCGGGCGTCGTCCGGCAGCGCCCGAACCCCCGCCAGGCTGTCGAGGAGGTGGATCTCCCGCACCTTCTCCGGGTCGCGGACCGACGTCAGGTTGACCCGCGCTGCCTCGTCGAGGAGCGCCTCTCGAAACGCGAGGAGGCGCTCGGCCGCCTCGCGGTCGAGCGCCACCTCGAGTCGCTCCGCTTCCTCCCGCAATACGTCCGCCTCGCCGCGGCTCCGGTCAGCCGACGTCGTCCGCCTCCGCCGCCTCCCCCTTGACGGGACGGATCACGACGCGCCGGAACGGGTCCTCCCCTTCGCTCTCGGTGTACACGCCCGGATACCCTTGAAGCGCCAGATGGACGATGCGCCGCTCGTAGGGCGTCATCGCCTCGAGCCGCCGCTCCTTCCCATCGCGCGCCACCTGACGGGCCGCGCGGCGCGCAAGCCGCTCGAGGTGCGCGGCGCGTCGCTCGCGATAGCCGTTCGCGTCCACAAGGAGCGCCGCCCGCTCCCCCGAACGACGCGTGGCGTAGACCTCGGCCAGCTGCTGGAGGGCGTCGAGCGTGTGGCCGTGGCGGCCGATCAGCTCGGCCGCCCCATCGCCCTCCACCCGGACGAGGTACCCGCGTTCGGTCGCCTCCGGCTCGCGGACGGCGGCGGGAAGGCCGATGAAGTCGACGACGGCGCGCAGGAAGTCGCGGGCCGCCTCCCCGAAGCCGGGCCGGGCTCGCACGCGCACGCGCGCCGGCCGGCGCGCGAAGCCGAAGAGCCCCGCGGCCGAGGGCTCCTCGAGCACCTCGACGTCGACCCGTTCGCGCGGCAGGCCGAGCTCGGCGAGCGCCCTCGCCACCGCCTCCTCGACCGTCTCCGCCGTCCACTCGTCTCGGGACACGCTCACTCGTCATCGCCACCGTCCTCGCGCGCTCTCGGCCCCGGCCTCTTCTTCGCGCTTCTCTTGGCCTTCACCCGCCGGTCGAGGCCCGGCATCCTCCGCGCAGCTCCTGCACCGGCCCGCCCACGACCGCCGTCCGGACCGCGACGCGGAGCGGCGGGCGCGCCGCCTCTCACCGCTCCTCCTCCGCCCCTCTGCGCGCCCGCACCTTGGACCGCCCCGGGCGCACCGCCGGACGAGCCTCCCTCCGCCCCCGCTCCGACGAGGGGCAGCTCCACTCGGAACGCCACCCAGTACTGCAGGACCGCGAGCGCGCTCGAGACGACCCAGTAGAGGCCGAAGCCGGACGGATAGCGTAGACAGAGGAAGAAGAATACGAGCGGGAGGACGTAGAGCATCGTCCGCTGGGTGCCCGCCGCCGGGTTGTCGGGCGCCAGGTTGCGGGGCGTCGTCATCCACGACTGCGCGAACGTGAGGGCGCCCGCGAGGAACGGGATCACGTAGTAGGGGTCGGGCTTGCTGAGGTCCGGCATCCAGAGGAACGGCCGGCCGGCGATCTCCGGAAGGTGCCGCAAGGCCAGGAAGAGCGCCCAGAGCACCGGTACCTGCAGGAGCGTCGGCAAGCAGCCGGCCGCCGGATTGGCGCGGTGCTCCCGCATGAGCCGCATCGTCTCTTCGGTCAGGCGCTGCCTGTCGTTTTTATACTTTTTCTGCAATCTCTGGAGCTCCGGCTGGATCGCCTGCACCCGCCGCATGTTGCTGATCTGCGAGTGCGCGAGCGGCCAGAGGATGACGCGCACAAGGAGCGTGACGACGATGATGGCCAGGCCGTAGTCGTCGCCCGTGTGCCCCGCGATCCACTTGAGCAGGTCTTCGAACAGGGTGATGAGGCTCTGCCACATCGCCGCCAATCGGCCGCCTCCTATGGCACCGGGTCGTAGCCGCCCGCGTTCCACGGGTGGCAGCGGGCGATGCGGCGCGCGAGGAGCCAGAGGCCGCGCGCGGCGCCGTAGCGCTCGACCGCGACGAGTCCGTACTCCGAGCAGGTCGGGTAGAACCGGCAGCTCGGAGGCGTGAGCGGCGAGATGTAGCGCCGGTAGAACGCGATCGCCGCGATCGCCGCCCGCGCCGCGAGACCGCGACCCACGCCCGAGGTCACGGCCGGCCGGCGCCCGCGGCCCGGAGCGCCTCCCAGAGCTGCCGGCGCAGCTCCGCGAACGGGACGACGAGCGCCTCTCGCCGCGCCACGATCACCACGTCGAGCCCATCCCCGACCTCGGGCACGAGGGCGCGCAGCGCGTGCGCCACGCGCCGGCGCGCCCGGTTCCTCGCCGGCCGATGTCCGATCTCCCGGGCCGTCGCGATCGCGAAGCGCGAGCCGGCTTCCCCGCTCACCAGCACCCGCACGGCGACCGCCGGCTGCGACGCCCGCACGCCCCGGCGGAAGACCGCCTGCACCTTCTGGCGCGAACCGAGCCGCAGATCCCGCCTCAGCACCGCCTACCAAGCGAGGCGCCGCCGGCCTTTCGCGCGGCGCCGCTTCAAGACACGCCGGCCGCCCGCCGTGCGCATGCGCCGCCGAAACCCGTGGACCTTCTCCCGCGTGCGCTTCTTCGGCTGGTAGGTCCGCTTCACCGCCGGGTCCCCTCCTGCGAGCGCCGTCTTCGCAAAAAAACGCGGGCGCCTGCCCGCCTCGGAGTCGAAATGAGTCTAGCGGCGGTCCCAGACCCTGTCAAGGCGAACGGCGCCGCCCGGTCGCCTGCCCCCTGCCGATCGGCCTGCCTTGCGCCTCGCCTTTGTGCATAACCCTGTGGACAGTCTGTGACTTCGACCCGCTTTGACACCCTTCGCGGCAAACGAGGGCCAGCTGGGCCGGCGCCCTCCGCGCTGCCCGCGCCTCCCGCGCCCGCCCGTGCCTCGGCCTCGCGCGTCCCCGCGCGCCGCCGCGTCGTCCCCCGC
>JADGHG010000170.1 GCA_019689585.1 Clostridia bacterium | reverse complement strand
CACCCCGGCCGCGCGCCCCCGACCTCCACGCGAGCCGCGCGCCCCCCGTCCCTACACCCGGGCCGCGCGCCCCTGACGCAGGGCCGCCGTCCGCGCCTCATCCACCGCCCCGTCCGGGCCGATGGCCACGCCGTACTCGTTCTCCGCCGCCTCCCGGCTCACGTACCCGAGCCGCACATCGCGCGCGACGGCCTGGGGGTCGCGCTCGAACGGCTCGCCGTAGCCGCTTCCCCCCGCGAGCTCGATCACGAGCGACTCGTCTGGGCTTCGCAATACGACCGTCCCGTCATCCGGGAGCCCTTCCTCGGGCCGGCCCGGCCGCGTCACGCGCACCCGCGCCCGCGCGCCGCTCCGTCCGCCGAGAAGCCCCGGCACCGACGTGACCATCCCCTCTGCGTGCGGCCCGAAGAGCACCGGCCGGCCGTCGTCGCGGAGCTTCCGGAGCTCCACGACCTGTCCCAGCCCGCCCCGCCACGTGCCCGGCCCGCCCGAGTCGACCCGCAGCTCCTTGCGCACGACGACGACCGGCGCGCGCGACTCGAACATCTCGACCGACACGTTTGCGGCGCTCGTCGGGAAGAGCATCGTGCTCTGCCCGTCGCCGCCCCGCCAGGCGCCTGCGCCGCCCGAGAAAAGGAGGTTGTCGTTGAACGTCTCGCCCGAGGCCTCGCGCCCGTAGACGGGCACGCCGATCGGCTGGGCCGTGTGCGCCTTCACGCGGTCGGGAAGCACGGGCGCCAGGGCTCCGAAGACGGCCGATGCGATGTACCAGCCCGTCTTCGTGCGGAGGTTCACCGAGGCCGGGTGCCGGCAGTTCAGGATGCTGCCTTCCGGCGCGACGACGCGGATCGGCCGGTAGCAGCCGGCGTTCGAGGGCACCTCCGGCGTGAGGATGCACTTCAAGGCGTACACCGTGTGCGAGGCGGTGTAGTTGTACGTGCAGTTGATGCCGCCCCGCTCGGCTTCGGGCGGCGCGCCCGTGAAATCGACCGTGACGGTTTCGCCCGAGACGGTGACGCACACGGGCAGGCGCAGGCGGTCTCGGCCGAGCCCGTCCGACTCGACCGCGAACGTGTACTGGCCGTCGGGCACCTTCCCGATGGCCCGCCGCATGGCCTCCTCGGAGCGCGCCTGGATGACGGCCCCGAGCGGCTCGAGGTCCTCGAGACCGTACTCGTCCATGAGCGCGAGAAGCCGCCGCGCGCCCACGGCATTCGCCGAGACGAGCGCGTGGACGTCGCCCTCGACCATCTCGTGCTTCCTCACGTTGGCGCGCAGAAGCGCAAAGAGGGTCTCGTCCGGGCGGCCGCGCCGCATGAGCTTGAGCGGCGGGATCTGCAGCCCTTCCTCGTACACCTCGCGCGCGGCGAGCGAGTCCTTCGTGCCGCCGATGTCGGAGGTGTGCCCGACGCTGCCGACCAGCGCCACGAGCCGCCCCCCGCGGAAGACGGGCGTCACGACGGCGATGTCGAAGAGGTGGCCCGCGCAGAGCCAGGGGTCGTTCGTGACGAGCACGTCCCCCGGCGCAAGCCGGGAGGGTGGGAAGCGCTCGAGCATCGCCCGCACGGCGAGGGGGAGGCTCAGGTTGAAGACGGGCATCGAGCGCTCGGCGTGGGCGAGCGAGTGGCCGGCCGGGTCGAGGATCTCGCAGCCGAAGTCCTTGGCGTCGCCCATGATCGTCGAGAAGGCGGTGCGCCAGATCGTGAGCCAGCACTCGTCGGCGATCTGGATCAACCGGCGCCAGAGCACCTCGAGCGTCACAGGGTCGAAGCCCGTCGTCATGCGCCGTGCGCCTCCTCGCGGCGGATCACGAGGTTCCGCCAGCCGTCGACCATGAGCGACCAACCAGGCGGCACGACCGTCGTCGCCTCGCGCTCCTCGACGATGAGGGGCCCGGGGATGCGGTCGCCGGCCGCGAGGCGGTAGCGGTCGTAGACGGGCGTCGGGACGAAGCCCGTCTCGGGGAAGTAGGCCGGGCGGTCGCCCTTGCGGGCGGCCGCGGCGCCATCTTGCGCCGCCTTGCGCTCGGCGCCCGCCTCGCCCGCGGCCTCCCGCGCTCCGCCGGCCCGGGC
>JADGHG010000043.1 GCA_019689585.1 Clostridia bacterium | reverse complement strand
GGGATGGCCATGGGTGGGGCGGAGCGGCCCGTCATCGGCGTCACGGCGGGGCTTGGGCGCGGGGAGGGCGCGCGGCCGGAGGTGCGGCTTGCGAGCCTCTACGTCGAGGCGGTGCGGGCGGCCGGCGGCGCGCCCGTCGTCGTCGCGCCGCCCGCCCCGGGCGAAAGGCTCGCCGAGGGCGAGGCGGCCGCCCTCGTCGCGCGCTTCGACGGCCTTCTCCTCACCGGCGGGCTCGACGTCGACCCGGCCCGCTGGGGCGAGCCGCCGCACCGCGAAACGAAGGTGGACGCCGAGCGCGACGAGCTGGAGTTCGCGCTCCTTCTCGCGGCGCGCGACCTGGGCCTCCCGATCCTCGGCGTCTGCCGCGGCTGCCAGGTGATCAACGTCGCCTTCGGCGGCTCGCTTCTGCAGCACCTCCCCTGCCTCAGCGGGGTGAACGAGCACCGGCAGACGCGGCTGGACCCGCCGCTTGCGCGCGGCGAGCTCTCGCACGAGGTCGCGATCGCGCCGGGGACGCGCCTCGCCGCCGTCCTCGGCGCGGGGGTCCTCAAGGTCAACTCGCTCCACCACCAGGCCGTCGGCCGGCTCGGCGAGGGGCTGCGGGTCTCGGCCCAGAGCCCGGACGGCGTCGTCGAGGGCATCGAGGCGGACGGTCCGGCCTGGATCGTCGGCGTCCAGTTCCACCCGGAGGAGCTCTTCCGCGCCCACCCGACGTTTCTCGCGCTCTTCCGCGCCTTCGTCGCGGAGGCGGCCGCCTTCGCCGCGCGCGGGCCGTCCCGGGCGGCCGTCGCCGGCGGCGGTGCGGCCGGAGCCGGCCTGTGATCGCGCTCGTCCGGCGGAGCGGGGTCGTCGAGTCGACGCACCGGGTCCACGCCGTCGCCGTCGCCGCGGACGGGAGGCTCATCGGCGCGAGCGGGTCGGCGGGCCGCTTCACGTACATGCGCTCCTCGTTCAAGCCCGTCCAGGCGACGGCCTCGCTCCTCGCGATCGGGGAGGCCGGGGCGGTGCCGGAGGGCGGGGCGGCCGTCGACGACCGCGAGGTCGCGGTGGCCTGCGGCTCGCACGCCGCCTCGGCCGAGCACGTGGCGGTGGTGGCCGGCCTCCTCGACCGGGTCGGCCTCTCGCCCGAGGACCTCGTCTGTGGCCCGGAGGAGCCGGGCGACCCGGAGGAGAGGGCGCGCCTCGCGCGCGAGGGCCGGCCCCCGACGCGGCTCCACAGCAACTGCAGCGGCAAGCACGCGCTCATGCTCTACGCCTGCCGTCGGTCGGGCTGGCCCACAGCCGGCTATGACCGGCCGGACCATCCCATGCAGCGCCTCGTGCGCGAGGTCGCGGCCGAGTTCTTCGACACGAGCGCCGACGCGGTGCCGTACGGCGTCGACGGCTGTGGGCTCCCGGCGCCCGCCGTCGAGCTCTGGCGCATGGCGCTCGCCTACGCGCGGCTCGCGGCGGCGGGGGCGGGCTCCGGGCCGGACGGCCGCGGCGCGCCCCCGGGGCTGCGCCCGGCCGTCGCGCAGGCCGCGCGCCGCGTGGCCCGGGCCATGAGGCGGCATCCGCACCTCACCCGCGACGACCGCCACTTCGCCGTCGAGGTGATGCGCCGGACGAGCTGCCTCGCCAAGCCCGGGGCCGACGGCGTCCTCTGCGTCGGGAGCCTGGCCGGCGGCTGGGGCTTGGCGCTCAAGGCCGAAGACGGGGCCGCCCGCCCGCTTCCGGCCGCCGCCCTCTGGGCCGTCCGCGCCTTCGAGCTCCCCGCGGCCGCCGAGTGGGAGGCGCTCTCGGACTGGGCGAGGCCGCCCGTGCGGACCGTCGCCGGCCGCGAGGTCGGCGAGGTCGCGATCGCCGAGGCGGAGCCGCGCCGCCTGGCCCCAAGCCCGGGAGGGCGGTCGGGTTGAGCCGGCCCGATGCGCGGACGCTCTCCTGGACGGTCCACCCGATCGTCAAGGATCCGCGCCGCGGCCTCCTCCTCGCCCTCGCCTTCCTCCTCATCTGGATCGGCAGCGACGCCATCCTCGGCCCCGAGGGCCTCGTCCTCGCCGTCGTGGCCACCGTCGTGCCGATGGCGCACTACCTCTTCCCGAACGAGTACCGGCTGAGCGAGGAAGGCGCCGCCGTGAGAGTCGTCGTCGGCTCGGGCGTCAAGCCCTGGGAGACCTTCGTCGGCTACACGGTGTACCCCGACGGGGTGCTCTTGGCCTACGACCCCGCGATCCTGCGGAACCGCATCACGAAGGGCGTCTTCCTCTATTTCGACGGCAACCGCGACGAGGTCGTCCGCTTCGTCGAGCGACACCTCCCGGGGCAGGGGTACTACGCGCCCGGCGCCGGCGGGCCTCCGGACCCGCCCGGCGCGGAGCCGCGCGGCCGGCCCGGCGCGGACTCCGGCCCCACGGCACACCAGATGCGGGACCGGCAGGATAACCGGCGACGCTAACGAATATGCCGTGGGTGGCGGACCCCGGCCCGCGCGCCGTCCGCGGGGGCGCGGCAGGGCCCGCGCGGACCGGGACCACCGACTCTCTCGCGGAGAGGAGGTGAGTCAGCGATGCCCTTCGGCCTGAGCCTTCTGGCGCAGGAGGAGAGCAAGGCCGTCTGGGGGATCTTCACGGCCGGCCAGGCAGGCGCGTTCGTCGCGGTCGCGATCTTCGCCATCCTCGTCTACGTCATGATCACGCGCGCGCGGGCCGGCCAGAGCATCCGTGAGATCCACAAGATCCCCGGCCTCGACGCCATCAGCGAGGCGGTCGGGCGGGCGACCGAGATGGGCCGCCCCGTGCACTACACGATGGGGCTGCCGTCGATCACGGACCCGCAGACGATCGCGGCCTTCCCCGTCCTCGGGTACGTGGCCAAGCTGTGCGCGCAGTACGAGACGCGCCTCATCAACACGGTGCCGGACGTCGTCATCTACGCCATCAACGAGGAGATCATCCGGCAGGCCTACCTCGAGGCGGGCCGGCCCGACGCCTTCAACCCGGACGACGTCCGCTTCATCACCGACTGGCAGTTCGCGTACGTGGCGGGCGTGCTCGAGATCCTGGCCGCCGAGAAGCCGGCCGCCCAGATCCTCTTCGCCGGGCCGTTCTACGCCGAGGCCATGATCTTCATCGAGGCGGGGGCGCTCGCGGGGGCGATCCAGGTCGGCGGCACGGCCTCGACCGCGCAGCTGCCGTTCTTCGTCGCCGGGTGCGACTACGCCCTGATCGGCGAGGAGATCTACGCGGCCAGCGCCTATCTCTCGAAGGAGCCGATCATCACCGGGACGGTGGTGGGCGAGGACTACTTCAAGTTCCTCATCTTCGCCGCCATCATCGTCGGGACGCTCATCGCGACGTTCGCGACGTCGAACCCGCTCGCGACCTTCATGACGAGCTAGCGGCGTGGGGACGGCTCTCGCAACTGCGACGACGCGCGGTGGGGAGGTGTAAGGATGCGCAAGGAAGTCCCCATGGTGCTCACGGTGCTGGCCGGGCTCTTCGTCATCGTCGCGAAGTACCTGCACGCGGTCGACCAGCTCGGCTGGTTCACGGTGGGCAACCGCTGGTTCCAGATCGTGTACGCGATGTTCTTCCTCCTGGGCGTCGTGAGCCTCACGATCGTCCACGGCAAGAACGTCCAGCGGCGCCGCTCGAAGTGGGTCTACAGCCTCATCCTGCTCATCTGCATGTACGGCTACGGGATCCTCACGCTCGAGCAGACGGTCGACGGGCCGGAGGCGAACTGGATCTACAACAACATCATCGTCCCCTCGGACTCGACCGTCTTCGCGCTGCTCGCGTTCTTCATCACGTCGGCCGCCTACCGGGCGTTCCGCATCCGGACGCGCGAGGCCACGGTGCTCATGATCACCTCGGTCATCCTCATGATGGGCACGGCGCCCATCGGCGACACGATCATCCCCGGCTGGGGGACGCTCGCCCACTGGCTCATGGACGTGCCGAACTCGTCGGCGATGCGCGGCATCCAGATCGGCGCGTACCTGGGCGGCTTCGCGGTCGCGCTCCGGATCCTCTTCGGTCTGGAGCGGGCGCACCTGGGCGGCGCCAGCTGACGTGGACGATCGAGGGCTGACCCCTCCGCGGAGGGAGGTGCGCATTCGTGCAGTGGGCTCTTGACATCGACCGCCGCTGGATCTGGGCGATCATCTTCATCATCATCGGCATCGTGATCATCCATCCGCTCGGGCTCCCGATCACGATCAGCCCGGACACCCAGCAGTTCTACGACACGGTCCAGGCGCTCCCGGACGGTTCGCGGGTGCTGGTCGGCGCGAGCTTCGACGTCGGCGCCCAGGGCGAGATCCTGCCGATGATCCGCGCCTTCGCCTACCAGGCGTTCGCGAAGAACCTGAAGCTCTACATCTTCGACGCCGGCTGGACGAACGGCCCCAAGCTCGCGACGCAGGTCGTCGACCAGGTGGCGAAGGAGATGGGCAAGCAGTACGGCGTCGACTACGTGAACCTCGGCTACAAGCCGGGCTCGTCGACGACGTACACGCTCATGACCCAGGATCTCATGGCGGCGACGAAGGGCGTCGACCAGAACGGTAAGTCGCTCTCCGACATGCCGATCATGCAGGGCGTGCAGAAGGTCGACAAGGACACCTTCGCCCTCGTGTTCGGCATGGACATCGGCACGCCGGGCGCGACGGACGCGTGGTTGCCGCTGATCTCCCAGCCGACGGGCATCCCGCTCGTCGTCGGGACGATCACGATGTCGGTGCCGACGAACAAGCCGTTCCTGGCCGCCGGCCAGTACAAGGCGATGCTCGACGGCTCGCGCGGCGCGGCCGAGTACGAGGCGCTCGTCGGGCACCCCGGCCCGGCCATCGCCCAGCAGGACGGCGCGTCGCTGGCCGCGATGTACGTGACGCTCCTCATCATCCTGGCGAACATCGCCTGGGTGACGACGCGGAAGAAGCCGGCCTAGGCGGCATCCCGGCCGCCGACGCGCGGCCGCGCGTGGGGAGGTGAGTGAATGGACTGGGGCATCCTCGCCGGCGCGATCTGCACGATCGCCGTGTGGACGTACCTCGCCGACAACCAGAACCCGATCTGGGAGCTCATCCAGCACATCTACATCGGGCTCGCCTACGGCTGGTCGGTCGGATACTACTGGTACACGTACATCGGGCCGACGTTCGTCGGGACCGGGAAGGACGTCGACAGCCTGCGCACCGGCCACTGGGAGTACATCATCCCGATCATCGTGGGGCTCCTCATCTACGCGCGCTACATCCCCTCGATCTCGTGGGTGGCGCGCTACCCGCTGTCGCTCGTCCTCGGCTGGGGCGCCGGCTACATCCTCGCGTTCAACCCGCCGATCTTCATGGGCCAGATCACGAACTCGTTCTACGACCTGTGGACGGGGCAGCTCTCGAGCAGCATCAACAACTGGATCCTCTTGCTGTGCCTGCTCGGTACGCTGATGTACTTCTTCTTCACGATCCGCAGGGACGCGAACCCCGTGATGAAGGGCGGGGTCTGGCTCGGCCGGTGGGCGATCATGGTCGGCCTGGGGGCGGCCTTCGGGAACACGGTCCTCTACCGGTACAACCTGTTCTACGGCCGGCTCCACTACATCCTCGGCGACTGGCTGCACATCGCCGGGGGCTAGGCCCGGGCCGCACGTGCATGCTGCACGGGAAGGGGCCCGCCCGGCCGGGCGGGCCCCTTCGCGTACGCGGGGTCGGGCACAGCCTGCGCCGAAGGCGGGGGTCGCCCCTCTGCCAGAACGTTTTGCCATTTCGCACGTAAAGAAGAATCGGGCCGGCTTCGGCGAATCAAGTCGCAACACGCCGTCCGGCGGGAAGGAGGTCGCGTATGCCGGGACGCGAAGGGCCGCCGCAGTCGATCCTCGCGACCGACGTGGGCAGCACCACGACGAAGGCCATCCTCATCGAGCGCGTCGGGGGCGAGTACCGGCTCGTCGCGCGCGGCGAGATGCAGACGACGGTCGAGGCCCCGTGGGAGAACGTGATGATCGGGGTGCGGAAGGCGATCCGCCGGGTCGAGGAGGTCACCGGGCGGCGCATCCTCGGCCCCGACGGGCGCCTCATCCGGCCGAAGAACGGCGACGAGGGCGTCGACTACTATGTCTCGACCTCGAGCGCCGGCGGCGGCCTCCAGATGATGGTCGCGGGCCTCGTGAGCACGATCAGCGCCTCCAGCGCCCACCGCGCGGCGCTTGGCGCGGGCGCCGTCGTGCTCGACGTGATCGCCGTCGACGACGGCCGCTCCACCTCCGAGCAGATCGCCCGCATCACCCAGCTGCGCCCCGACATCATCCTTCTCTCGGGCGGCGTCGACGGCGGCTCCGTCCAGTACCTGGCCGCGCTCGCCGAGACGGTGCTGCAGGCCAACCCCCAGCCGCGCTTCGGCTCGGGCTACCGGCTGCCCGTCGTCTACGCGGGGAACAAGGACGCGCAGGACATGGTCCAGTCGATCCTCGAGCCGGACCTCGACGTGCACATCGTGCCGAACCTCAGGCCGCGCCACGACGTGGAGAACTTGGGGCCTGCGCGCGAGGCCATCCACGACCTCTTCATGAACCACGTGATGGCGCAGGCGCCCGGCTACCAGGAGCTCATGGAGTGGGTCGACACGACGATCATGCCGACGCCGGGGGCTGTCGGCCGCATCATCCAGGTCATGGCGCGCGACTACCAGGCCAACATCATCGGCGTCGACATCGGCGGCGCCACGACCGACGTCTTCTCGGACTTCGGCGGCACCTTCACGCGCACGGTGAGCGCCAACCTCGGCATGAGCTACAGCGTCACGAACGTGTACGAGGAGGCCGGCTTCGACAACGTCCAGCGCTGGGTCCCCTTCGCGATCGACGAGAAGGCCTTCGCCGACTGGGTGAGCAACAAGATGGTGCGGCCGACGGCGATCCCGCAGACGCTGCACCAGCTCGTCCTCGAGCAGGCCCTCGCGCGCGAGGCCCTGCGCCTCTCGTTCGTCCACCACCGGAGCCTCGCGCGCCGCGTGACGGAGGAGGAGGCGGCGATCGGGCGAGGCCGCTCCTCCTTCGACGCCGTGGCCAAGGCCGAGGGCGTCGAGGTGATCCACATGAAGGACCTCGACATCCTGCTCGGCTCGGGCGGGGTGCTCTCGCACGCGCCGCGGCGCGAGCAGGCGGCGCTCATGCTCATGGACGCCTTCGAGCCGGAGGGCGTCACCCAGCTCGCCGTCGACAGCGTCTTCATGACGCCCCACCTCGGCGTGCTGGCCTCGGAGTATCCCGAGATCGCGGCGGAAGTCTTCGACAAGGACTGCCTGGTGCGCCTCGGGACCTGCGTCGCGCCCGTCGGCCGCGGCCGCGACGGGCGACGCTGCCTCGTCGCCGACATCCGCTTCCCCGACGGGCGGGAGGAGCGGCTCGAGCTGAACTACGGCGAGATCCGGCGCGTGCCGCTCGGTGTCGGCCAGAAGGCGCAGGTGACGCTCACGCCCGAGCGGGGTTTCGACCTCGGCGAGGGTCCGGGCAAGCCGCGGACGGGCGAGCTGGAAGGCGGGCTCGTCGGCCTCGTCTTCGACGGACGCGGCCGGCCGATCGAGCTGCCGAAGTCCGCGGCGGAGCGGGTCGCGAAGCTCACCGCCTGGATCGCGGCCATGAACGCCTATCCGCTCGAGACGCTCCGCGCCTACCAGCAGGAGAACCCCCTCGCCGGCGCCGAGGCCGGCCTGCGAAAGGAGGAGAAGCGTGGCCGTTTCCGCCTATTCGGACGCTGAGTACCCGATCGTCCGGCTGCGCCGCGCGCGCAAGCTGCCGTTGCCGGGCGAGGTGCTGGTCGACGTCGGCGACCGGGTGACGCCCGAGCAGCCGGTCGCCCGCATCTCGCTGCGCCCGGGCATCCCCTGGGTCATCCCCATCGCGCGCCTTCTCGGCGTCTCCGAGGAGGACACCGAGCGCTGCATGCTCGTCAAGGTCGGCGACCGGGTGAAGGCGAAGCAGGTGATCGCGCGCGCGTTGGCGAGCGGGCTCTACGGGATGAAGGAATACGAGTCGCCGATCGACGGGGTCGTCGAGGACATCTCGCCGCGCTCGGGCCGGCTCATCATCCGCGAGGAGTTCGGCCGCGAGGAGCCGCCCGTCAAGGTCGACGTCGCGTTCGAGATCGGCTGCCGGCCGCGCGACGTGAAGCAGCATCTCATCGTCCACATCGGCCAGGAAGTGAAGAAGGGTGCGATGATCGCGAAGAAGGGCGAGGCGCAGGCCTTCTTCACCAAGTGCTGCTACGCGCCCGTCTCCGGCATCGTCTCGGCCGTCGACGACCAGACGGGCTATGTGACGATCAGCCGGCCGTTCAAAGAGGTCGTGGTGCGGGCGTACGTCGAGGGCCAGGTGGTCGAGCGCCTGGAGGGGCGCGGGGCCGTGATCGAGACGCCGGCCGTGCGCATCGCGGGCATCTTCGGACTCGGCGGCGAGCGGCACGGCGAGATCCGCGTGCTCACCTCGCGCCACGACGAGCCGCTCACGCCCGACCTGATCGACGAGTCGTGCGCCGGCAAGGTGATCGTGGGGGGCGCGCAGGCGACGGACGAGGCGCTCGCCCGCGCGCTCGAGGTCGGCTGCGCCGGGGTGGTGGCCGGCACGGCCCACTACCTCACGCTCGTCCGCTCGCTCGGCGTAAAGCTCGGCGTCGGCATCACCGGCACCGAGGACGTCGACATGACGGTCATCCTCATGGAAGGCTTCGGGTCGCTCGCCATGCGCGAGGAGGCGTTCCGGGCGCTGAAGGCCCTCGACGGCCGGAAGGCGTCGATCAACGGCGCGACGCAGGTGCGGGCGGGGGCGATCCGGCCGGAGATCGTCGTGCCCTTCCCCGAGTTCGAAGGCGAGGGCACGCTGCCGCCTCTCGCGGACGAGGACTTCCACGTGGGGCAGCGCGTGCGCCTCATCAACGAGCCCTACTTCGGCCTCGTCGGGACGATCGCGAGCCTGCCGCGCGAGGAGGCTGCGATCGAGACGGAGGCGCGCGTGCCGGTCGCGACGGTCGACGTCGGCGGCCAGGTCGTCACGGTGCCGCGGAAGAACATGGAGCCGTTCTAGCCGCCGGGGGGCCAGGGCTCGTCCGCGGCCGGTCGGCGCGAGGACGGGGAAGGGGGCTAGGGCGCGCCCCGGGCGGGCACACTCCCGGACGGGAGGGCCAGGGTGGCGTCCTTCGGCGGGGGACGGGCCGGCTGCGAGCGCCCGAGGGCGACCCCACCGGGCCGCGAGCCCGCGAAGCTCCCCCCCTTCGAGGAACGGCTTCTCGGCTGGCTTCGGGCGCACGATTTCGAGGTGCCCGCAATCCTCTTCTTCGAGGCGATCAAGCCCGTCGCGTGGATCCTCGCGCAGACCGTCCACTTCTTCACCCCTCACCTCGACGTCGCCTCGTACCTGCATCCGGCCCTGCGCGAGGAGCGCGTCGCGGAGCTCGCCGCCTTCCTCGAGGACCAGGCGCGCCTTGCGCGGTTCGTCGACGCCCTCGAGGCGGAGGGGCGGCGGAAGGCCGAGGGGCACCGGGGCTGAGGCGCTCCCGCCGGCGGCTTCGGGCCGGCCGGGCGGGCGACGAAAAGGCGCCGCGGGGAGCGGCGGGCGGGGCGCCCCCCGCGTAACGTGAGTCTGGTCGCCCTATCGGGCGGGACCCGGCCGGTCGCCGGCCGATAGAGTGAATCCACCCATCCTATGGGCACGCGTCGCTCCCGCCAGGGGCAACCCGGTGGGAATAGGACGACCCGATTCCCGCTATCGCGGGGGAAAAGCGGGCGATGGGCCTGTTAGCGCGATCGGATTCACGCTGTCGCGACGCAGGGCACGGGCGGGCGCCGGCCGCCGGCCGGGCGACCTCCGCGCGGCTTTGCGCGCGTCCCTGCAGGGACGGCGCCCGCCCGACGCGAATGGCGAAAGCGAATCCGGCGAGGTTCTCCGGAGGTGACCCGCGTGCCCACGCCGACCAGGCCGCCGTCGCCGCTTCCGGATCCGGACGTGCCCGAGCTCACGGCGGAGCGGCGCGATCAGATCCTCGACTGGGCCGTCTCCTTCGTCGACCGCTGGCGCATGTACACGCCGGCCATCCTACTCGCCGAAGGCTTCCGCCCCATGAACTACATCCTCGGCCAGATGGCGCACTTCGCGGCCCCGTACGCCCACATCCTCGGCGCCGGGGAGCTCGGGCACGAGATCGGATACATCCTCGAGGACCCGCGCAACATCGATTACTTCATCCGCCGCGTGGAGGAACTCGGCCGCGCCGACGCCGAGCGCGAGGCGGCGGAGCGCCGGGCCCGCGGCCGGCCCTGGTGGTGGCCCTTCGGTCGCGGCCCGCGAGGCGGGACGTCCGGCTCCGGGGCGAGCGCCCCGTCCGGGGCCGCGTGACACGTTAGGAGGCACGCGTTGAGCCGAGCCGACCTCCAGTCGATCCTCGCCACGGACTGCGGCAGCACGACGACCAAGGCGATCCTCATCGAGAAGACGGGCGGCGAGTACCGGCTCGTCGTCCGCGGCGAGGCGCCGACGACGGTCGAGGCACCGTTCGAGGACGTCACGGTCGGGGTGCGCAACGCCGTCCGCGAGGTCGAGGAACTGGCCGGTCGGCGCATCCTCACGGCCGACGGCGAGGGCATCGAGACGCCCCGCACGCTGCGCGGGGACGGCGTCGACGCGTACGTGTCGACCTCGAGCGCCGGCGGCGGGCTGCAGATGATGGTGGCCGGCGTCATCCAGGCCATGACGACGGAGAGCGCGCAACGCGCGGCGCTCGGCGCGGGCGCGATCGTCATGGACGCGATCAGCATCGACGACGGGCGCAAGCCGCACGTGAAGATCCAGCGCGTGCGCTCGCTGCGGCCGGACATGATCCTCCTCTCGGGCGGCGTCGACGGCGGGACGATCGCCCACGTCGTCGAGATGGCCGAGCTCCTCAAGGCGGCGCAGCCGAAGCCGCGGCTCGGCGCGGGCTACAAATTGCCCGTCATCTACGCCGGCAACCGCGACGCGCGCGAGCACGTCCGCCGCACGCTGGGCGACCTGGTCGACCTGCGCGTCGTCGACAACATCCGGCCCGTGTTGGAGCGCGAAGTCCTGGGGCCGGCGCGCCACGAGATCCACAACCTCTTCATGGAGCACGTGATGGCGCAGGCGCCCGGCTACGCCAAGCTCATGACCTGGACGGCGGCGCCCATCATGCCGACGCCGGGGGCCGTCGGGCTCCTCATCGAGACGGTCGCGCGCGAGCGGGGCATCGACGTCGTGGGCGTCGACATCGGCGGTGCGACGACCGACGTCTTCTCCGTCTTCGACGGGACCTTCAACCGCACGGTGAGCGCCAACCTCGGCATGAGCTACAGCATGGCGAACGTGCTGCTCGAGGCGGGCGCCGCCAACATCCAGCGCTGGCTGCCGTTCGAGATCTCCGAGGCCGACCTGCGCAACCGCATCCGGAACAAGATGATCCGCCCGACCTCGATCCCGGAGACGCTCGAGGACCTGCTCGTCGAGCAGGCCGTGGCGCGCGAGGCCCTGCGCCTCGCCTTCGAGCACCACAAGACGCTCGCCGTCGGGCTGAAGGGCGTCCACCAGCAACGCTTCGACCCGTTCAACCAGGAGCTCTCGGGGCAGACGCTCGTCGACCTCATGGCGCTCGACCTCATCATCGGCTCGGGCGGGGTGCTGTCGCACGCGCCGCGCCGGGCGCAGGCGGCGCTCATGATGATCGACGCCTTCCAGCCCGAGGGCGTGACGGAGCTCGCCGTCGACAGCATCTTCATGATGCCGCAGCTCGGCGTCCTCTCGACCGTGCACCCGGAGGCGGCCGCGCACGTGTTCGAGCGCGACTGCCTCATCCGCCTGGGCACGGTCGTGGCGCCGGTCGGGCAGCCGCCGGCCGGGGCGCAGGGCCAGCCGGCGCTCGTCGCCGAGATCCGCCTGCCCGACGGCCGCGAGGTGCGCGAGTCGCTCGCCTACGGCGAGCTGAAGCTCGTGCCGCTCGGGGTGGGCGAGGAGGCCGAGGCGGAACTCCGGCCCGGTCGCGGCCTCGACCTCGGGCGCGGCGCGGGGACGAGCCTGCGCGCCCGTCTGGCCGGCGGCGTGGTGGGGATCGTGCTCGACGCCCGCGGCCGCCGGCCGTTCGGCTTGCCGGCGGACGCGGACGCGCGGCGCGAGCGGCTCGTCCGCTGGTTCGAGGCGCTCGACGCCTATCCGGCGCAGGTCGCGCACCTGGCCCGGCGGCCCTAGGGCGCGCGGCCGAAACGAGCGGAGAGAGGTGGCGCCATGGCATCCGCGTACACGCCGGGCCTCACCGTCACCCGTGCGACCGTCGTCCGCAAGGTGCGGCGCCTGCCGATCGAAGGCGAGGTGCTCGTGCGGGAGGGCGATCGCGTGCGGCCCGAGGACGTCGTGGCGCGGGCGTTTCTGCCGGGCGACCCTCACACCGTGAACGTGGCGAACCTCCTCGGCGCCGTGGCCCAGGACGTGCCGGGCCACATGGTGAAGCGCCAGGGCGACCCGGTCGAGGCGGGCGAGGTGATCGCGCGCTCGCGCGGGCTCTTCGGGCTGGGCGCGCGCGAGGTGCGCTCGCCGATCACGGGTACCGTCGAGCTCGTCTCCGGGATCACGGGCCAGGTGACGCTCCGGGAACCGCCCGTCCCGGTGGAGGTACGCGCGTACATCCACGGCCGCGTCGCCGAGGTGATGCCGCGCGAGGGCGTCGTCGTCGAGGCGCGCGGCGCCTTGGTCCAGGGCATCTTCGGCGTGGGCGGCGAGCGCTCGGGCGTGCTGCGGGTCGCCGTCGAGCGGCCGGACGACGTGCTCGACGCCGGCGACGTGCGGCCGGACGACGCCGGGCGCGTGCTCGTGGGGGGCGCGCTCGTCACGGCGGCGGCCCTCCGCCGCGCGGCGGAGGCGGGCGTGACCGGCATCGTCGTCGGCGGCATCGTCGACACCGACCTCGTCGCCTTCGTCGGCCACGACATCGGGGTCGCCATCACGGGCGAGGAGGACGTCCCCTTCACGCTCATCCTCACCGAAGGGTTCGGCCCGATGCCGATGGCCGAGCGGACGTTCCGCCTCCTCAGGGAGCTTTCGGGGCGTGAGGCGTCGATCAACGGGGCGACGCAGATCCGGGCCGGGGTGCTCCGCCCCGAGGTGATCGTGACGTCGGCCGAGGGGCCGGACAGCCTCGAGGCGCCCCGCGGCCCGGAGACGGCCGAAAGCCAGGCCGCGCCGGCCGCCGCACTCGAGGTCGGGACGCCCGTGCGCGTCATCCGCGAACCTCATTTCGGCCGGCTGGGGGTCGTGACGGAGCTCCCGGCGGAGCTCGTGCCGATCGAGACCGAGGCGCGCGTGCGGGTCGTGCGCGTGCGGCTCGAGGGCGGCGAGGAGGTCACGATCCCGCGGGCGAACGTCGAGATCGTGTCGGGGGAGCCGCACGATGGCCGAGGCCTTGGGCCGGGCTCGTGAACGGGGGCGCCCGGCCGGCCCGGCGGGGGCGCGGGGAACGGGCGGATCGGGCGGCCCCGCCGAGGACGGCGCGCCGGCGCTCCCCGACCCGCGCCAGCTCTCCCTCTTTGCCGCCGACGGCGCCGGATCCGCCGGCGCCACCGAAGAGGCCGAGGCCATCCGGGACGACGAGCCCTCCCTCGCCCCCTCGGGCCAGCTCTCGCTCTTGAGTCCCGCGCCGCACGAGCCGGCGTGGCCCTCCCGACGCGAGGCACGCCGGACGAGAGCGGCCGAGGCGCACCCGCCAGAGGGCGGGCCCTCGCCCGACGCCTTCCGCGCGCAGCTCGCCGGGTTCGCCGACCTCACGGCGCTCGCCGACTTCGCGGCCGGCTGCCGGCGGTGCGGCCTTCGCGCCGGCTGCCGCGGCGTCGTCTTCGGCGAGGGCGATCCCAAGGCGCGGCTTTTCGTCGTGGGCGAGGGGCCGGGGGCGCGCGAAGACGAGCTGGGACGCCCCTTCGTCGGACGCGCGGGCGAGCTCCTCGACCGCATCCTGGCGGCGGCCGGCTTCCGCCGCGAGGAGGTCTACATCACGAACGTCGTCATGTGCCGCCCGCCGGGGAACCGGACGCCCGAGCCGGCCGAGGTCGAGGCCTGCCGGCCGTACCTCGAGCGCAAGATCGAGCTCGTCGACCCGCAGGTCATCGTGGCGCTCGGGGCGACGGCCGCCCGGGCGCTCATCGGCCCGCACGCCCGGATCACGGCCGTGCGCGGGCGCTGGCACGACTACCGCGGGCGGCCCGTCATGCCGACGTTCCACCCGGCCTTGCTCCTGCGCGACCCGAGCCGGAAGCGTGAGGTGTGGCAGGACTTCCAGGCTGTCAGGGACGCGGTGCGAGGGGCGCGGGCC
>JADGHG010000042.1 GCA_019689585.1 Clostridia bacterium | reverse complement strand
ACCCCGCCCGACCCCCTCCCACGGCCCGTTGACGCCGCCCGAAGCCGCCCCATATGCTAGCACGGGACGTTTTTAGACGAGTCTAAATCCTTCTTTCGAGGGGACGAAACACGTGCCGCGCGAGCTGAGCCCGGCCATGGAGGACTACCTCCTCGCGATCTACCGCCTCGAGTCGGACGACCGGCGCGTCACCACGGGCGACATCGCCCAGGAGCTCGGCGTCTCGGCCGCCTCGACGACCTCGATGTTCAAGCGGCTCGCGCAGGAGCGCCTCGTCGTCTACCGCGAGTACGGCGGGGTGACGCTCACCGAGGCTGGGCGGGCGAGCGCCATCGGGCTCGTCCGCCGCCACCGCCTGGCGGAACGGTTCCTCACCGACCTCCTCGCGCTGCCCTGGGACGACGTCCACCGGATCGCCGACCGGCTCGAGCACGCGCTCCCGCCCGAGGTGATCGAGCGCTTCGACGGCCTCCTCAACCACCCGCGCACATGCCCTCACGGCCATCCCATCCCGGACGCGCAAGGCGAGCTGCCCGAGCGCGCCATGCGGCCGCTTTCGGCGCTGGCCGAGGGCGAGGAGGCCGTGATCCTGCAGGTCGAGGAACGCGATCCCGAGCTTCTCCGCTACTTCGCCGAGCGCGGCCTCCGACCGGGCCGCAGGGTCGCCGTGCTCGACCGCGAGCCGCTCGAAGGGGCGCTCCTCGTCGCCGTGAACGGCCGCCCGACGCTCGTCTCGCCGCGCGCGGCGGCGTCCGTCTTCGTGAACGGCGAGGTGGAGGCGTGAGCCCCGGGGAGAGGGGCGGCGCCCCTTCGCAGGCGGTCGCCGTCCGCCGCCCGGCGACGGCGGGCGCGGGCGCGGGGGGGATCGCCGGCGCCCTGCGCCGCTCGCTGCCCTTCTTCGGCCCGGCCTTCCTCGTCAGCGTCGGGTACATGGACCCGGGCAACTGGGCGACGAACATCGCAGCCGGGTCCGACTACGGCTACGCGCTCCTCTGGACCGTCCTCGCCAGCAACCTGATGGCCGTCGTGCTGCAGGCCGTCTCGGCCACGCTCGGCTTCCGCAGCGGCGCCTCCCTCGCCGAGAACGCGAAGCGCCACCTCCCGGCGTGGGTCGCGTGGGGCTTCTTCGCGACGGCCGAGCTGGCCGCGATGGCGACGGACCTGGCCGAGTTCCTGGGGGCGGCGCTCGGGTTCTACCTGCTCCTACACCTGCCGCTCCTTCCGGCGGTGCTCCTCACAGGCGTCGTCGTGCTCGTGCTCCTCGGGCTCTCGCGCCTCCGCCTCTCGCGGCTCGAGCTCGTCATCGTGGGGCTCGTCGCCGTCGTCGGCCTCGCCTACTTCGTCGAGGTCTGGCTCGCCCGGCCCGACTGGGCCAGGATCGGCGAGGGGCTCCTTCTGCCGCGCGTGCCCTCGGGCGGCGCGCTCCTTGTGGCGATCGGCGTGCTCGGGGCGACCGTCATGCCGCACAACCTCTTCCTCCATTCGGCCGTCGTGCAGAGCCGCCGCCGGGCGGCCGACGACCGGCACAACGAGCGCGCGCTCCGCCTGAGCTACGTCGACACGGCCGTGGCGCTCAACATCGCCTTCCTCATCAACGCCTCGATGATCGTCATGTCGGCCTCCGTCTTCGCCGGCAAGGGCCTCACCATCGCCTCGATCGAGGCGGCGCACCGGGCGCTTTCGCCGCTGCTCGGCCCGCTCGCGGCCGCCGCCTTCGCCGTCGCGCTCCTGGCCTCGGGGCTTTCGAGCTCGGTGACGGGCACGCTCGCCGGCCAGACGATCCTCGAGGGCTTCGTGGGCCGGCGGGTGCCGGTGGTCGTCCTGCGCCTCGTCACGATGATCCCGGCGCTCGTCGTCGTCGGGGCCGGCGTCGACGCCTTCCGGGTGCTCGTCCTCTCGCAGGTCTTCCTCTCGCTCCAGCTGCCGTTCACCGTCGCGGCGCTCCTCTACCTCGCGACCCGGCGCCGGGTGATGAACGGGCGGCCGGTCCGCGGGCCGCTCCTCTGGGCGGGGCTTCTGGCCGGGGCGACGATCGTCGTCGCGAACGCGCTCCTCTTGTGGGATACCTTCACCGGGGGGGCGTAGGCGTCGCAGGTCTCCTTCGTGCGGACGACCGAGCGGACGCTCGTCGCGCTCGCCTTCCCTGCGGTCGTCGAGCGGCTTGCGGCGCTCACGGCCACGGCCATGGGCAGGGAGCGGGCACTCGCCACGCGTCCGTACGCGTCGCGGCTCCGCGTCGAGCGCGAGCTGGACAAGACGGGGGAGGCGCTCGCGCTCGCGCGCGAGGGCTCGCCTCTCTCGTTCGAGGACGTCCTCGACGTGCGCCTTTCGGTCGGTCGGGCCCGCCGCGGGGGGACGCTCGACGGGCCGGAGCTCGTGGCACTCGCGAGAACGGCGAGGCAGGCGGATCGGCTCGGCCGCCGGATCCGGAAGGCGCGGGAGACGGTGCCCAGGCTCGCCGACGTCGCCGAAGGCCTCGGGGACCACGGAGCGCTCGCGGCCGCCGTCGAGCGGGCGCTCACGCCCGAAGGCGACGTGCGGGACGATGCCAGCCCCGAGCTCGCGAGCCAGAGGCGCGCGCTCCGCCAGGCGAACGAACGCCTGCGCGAGCGCCTCGAGGTGCTCGTCCGCGACCCCTCCCTCGCCCCCTTCCTGCAGGACCCGATCGTGACGCGCCGCGCCGGGCGCTGGGTCGTGCCCGTGAAGATCGAGCACCGCGCCCAGGTGGCGGGAGTGGTGCACGACGTCTCGTCGTCCGGGGCCACCGTCTTCGTCGAGCCGCTCGCCGTCCTCGGGCTCGCGAACGAGGTCCGACAGCTCGAGGCGCTCGCGGCCGAGGAGGAGCAGAAGGTGCTCCGCGACCTCTCGCGCCGGGTGGCGGCCGAGGCGGTCGCGCTCGAGCGGACGCTCGCGGCGCTCGGCGAGCTCGACCTCGTCGCCGCCCGCGCCGAGCTCGCCCGTCGCATGGAGGCCGCGCGGCCGGAGGGCCTCGCGGGGGACGAGGTCGAGCTGCGGGCCGCCCGCCACCCGCTCCTTCCGGGCGAGGTCGTCCCGATCGACCTCGAGCTCGGGGGGGAGACGCGCGCGCTCGTCGTCACGGGGCCGAACACGGGCGGCAAGACGGTGAGCCTCAAGACGCTCGGCCTCCTCGCGCTCATGGCCCAGAGCGGGCTCTTCATCCCGGCGGCTCCTGGGAGCCGCCTCCCCGTCTTCCCAGGGGTCTTCTGCGACGCGGGCGACGAACAGGACGTGAGGCAGAACCTCTCGACCTTCTCGTCGCACGTCGGCCACGTCGTCGAGATCCTCGCGGCGGCCACTCCCGGGAGCCTCGTGCTCCTCGACGAGGTGGGGGCGGGTACCGACCCCGACGAGGGCGCGGCTCTCGCCATGGCGATCCTGAGGGCCTTCGTCGCGCGGGGGGCCCTCGTCGTGGCGACGACGCACTACGCCGAGCTCAAGGCCTTCGCCCAGCGCGAGCCGGGCGTGCGGAACGCCTCGGTCGAATTCGACCCCGACACGCTTCAGCCGACGTTCCGGCTGGTGTTGGGCGTCCCCGGCCGGAGCCACGCCTTCGCGATCGCCCGCCGCCTCGGCCTGCCCGAGGAGGTGCTGGCCGACGCCCGACGCCGCCAGACGGACGAGCGGCGGGAGGCGGAGGAGCTCCTCGAGGAGCTCGCGCGTTTGCGCGACGAGGCACTGCAGGAGCGGGAGGCGGCGGCCGCCGCCCGCGCCGAGGCCGAGCGGCTCGAGAAGGAGCTGCGGAGCGAGCTTCTGGACGTGCGGCGAAGGCGCGCGGAGCTCGCCCAGGCGGCGCAACGGGAGGCCGAGCGCTGGCAGAGGCGCGCCGAGGCGGAGCTCGAGGCGCTCGTCCGCCGGGCCCGCGAGGCGCTCGAGGAAGCGGCCGCGCTCGCGCGCGAGGCCGAGGAGGGCGAGGCGCTCCGCGACGCCGACGACGCCCTGCGCCGGACGGTGCGCGCCTTGCGCCGCGCGGCGGCCGAGACTGCGACGAGGCTTGCCGACGAGTGGGGCGGCGGCCGCTGGGACGAAGGGCGCGACCGAGCCTCCGCCGAAGCGGGGGGAGGGGACGACGGGCCGAGGCCGGCCCTTCGGCCGGGGGCGCACGTCGTCGTGAAGAGCCTCCGCCTCCGCGGCGAGGTCGTCGAGCGGGGGCCGGAGGGCGAGGTCGTCGTCCGCATCGGGGTGATGCGGATGACGGTGCCGGAGGCCGACCTCGAGCCCGTCCAAGCCGCCTCCGCCCCGGCGCCCCGGCGCTCCGCCCCGCCGCCGCCTGCCGTCGGCCCGTCGCTCGACCTGCACGGCCTGCGGGTCGAGGAGGCGCTGGCGGCCGTCGACCGCTACCTCGACGACGCCGTGCGGGCCGGCTGGCGCGAGGTGCGCATCGTCCACGGCCGGGGCACCGGCGCCTTGCGCGACGCCGTGCGCCGGTTCCTCGCCGGCCATCCCCAGGTCGCCGCCTGGCGGCCGGGGTTGCCGTCGGAAGGCGGGCCGGGGACGACCGTCTGCACGCTCCGCTAGGGCGGCTTGGGCCTGGGCGCCGCCTCAGCGCGTCACGAACCAGCGGGCCTCTTCGCGGCTGTGTCCCGGCTCGATGCAGCGCATGATCGGGTTCCCCGGCTCCTTGGGCACGACCGTGACGGTCGCCGTGCCGCCGGCCGGCACCTTGACGTCGACGCCCCAGTCCTCGATGGCGATCTCGTGCTCGATCGCGTCGTCGCCGTTCTGGAAGACGAGCGTGACCTCCTGGCCGACCCGGGCGTCGATCGCCGAAGGCGAGAGCAGCTGGCCCGACTTCACCCGGACCGGGATCGTGATGGGAGGGGGCGGCGCGCCCTCGCTCCCCGGCGGCCCGCCCGGCTCGCTCGCGGCCTCGCTCGCGCCCGGCGGGAGGACGCCTAGGCCGCACACCTTCTCGGGGGCCACAAGGGACATGTCGGCCGGGATCATGGCGAGGGCTTTCTCGTCGGTGTACGCGGAGCCGTACTTGAGCTGGGCGATCGGCTTCACCTCGTCGAAGCCGAGGGGCGGCCGCTTGAGGAAGACCTTCGTCACGGGCGGGTAGGGGCAGCCCCACGACCAGCGCATCGGCGGGTCGGTCGGCGTCACCTGGACCTCCTCCCACGCGTCGCTGACCTCGGTCGGCTCGGTGCCGCGGATGAAGGTCTCGACGCGTTGGAAGGCGGGCGGCGTGAGCGGCGAGGCGAGCTTGCCCGACTTGATGTCGACGACGCGGTGCACGATGTCGTCGGGGACGGTGAACGGCACCGGCTTCACCCCCGCGAGCGCCCGCGCCATCATGTCGTGCCAGATCGGCGCGGCCCAGCGGCCCCCCGAGGACCCCGCCATGCGGCGCTCCTCGTCGTAGCCGACCCAGACGACGCCGGTGTAGACGGGCGTGTAGCCGGCGAACCAGACGGCCTTCTGGTCGTCGGTGGTGCCGGTCTTCCCGGCCACCTGCCAGCCGTCGATGTGCGCCCTGGGCGCCGTGCTCCAGTTCTGGAGCCAGCCGGTGGCGCTCGGGTAGGCGTCGGGCACGCTGCGCAGGACGTCCGTCATGAGGTAGGCGACCTCGGGGCTCACGACGGGCGTGTAGGTCGTCGAGTACTCGGCCGGCCGGCCGCTCCCGTCCTTCAGCACGTGGCCTTCGCTGTCGGTCACCTTGAGGATCGCGATCGGGTCGGTGCGCACGCCGCCGTTTGCGAGGGTGGCGTAGGCGCGCGCCATCTCGAGCGGCGTCACCCCGTGCGTGAGCCCGCCGAGAGCCAGCGAGGGCACCTTGTCCCGCTTCGGGTCGAGGCTGGTGAGGCCGAGCTTCTGCGCGTATTCGAAGCCGGTGTCGACGCCGATCATCTGAAGCGTCTCGGCCGCGACCGCGTTCACGGACCGGCGCACCGCCTCGCGGATCGTCGTGAGGCCCTGGTAGCCCGGCGGGTCGTTCACCGGGATCCACGGCTTCTGGCCCGGCTGGCTGATGACCCACGGACGGTCGTCGACGACGGTGGCCGGCGTGTAGCCGACGGCGAAGGCCGGCGTGTAGACGGCGAGCGGTTTGATGGCCGAACCGGGCTGGTGGCGGGCCTGCCAGACGCGGTTCAAGGTGCGCGCCTTGTCGTGGACACGACCGCCGACCATGCCGAGGATCTCGCCCGTCTTCTGGTCGAGGATGACGGCCGCCACCTCGAGGCGCGGGTCGGCGTCGAGGGCGAAGCGCTTGTCCGACTTGGCGAGGGCCGCGAAGTCGTCGGCCACCGCCGACTCGATCGCCTCCTGCACCTTGGGGTCGAGCGTCGTGTAGACGTGGAGGCCGCCGTTGAAGATCTGCCGGTCGGTGAAGCCGAGCGCCTCGAGCTGGTCGATGACGTAGTCGGTGAAGTAGGGGTACTTGTAGTCGCCCTGCGACGGACGCTCGGCTGGGGGCTTCACGCCGAGCGGCTCCGCCTTGGCCGCCTCAGCCTCCGCCTTGGTGATGAAGCCGAGCTCGGCCATGCGGTCGAGGACGAGGTTGCGCCGGGCGAGCGCGGCCTCCGGGTGCAGGAAGGGGTCGTAGGCGCTCGGGGCCTTCGGGAGCGCGGCCAGAAGGGCGCCCTCGGCGAGCGTGAGCTCGGCCGCCGGCTTTCCGAAGTACGTGCGCGCGGCCGCCTCGATCCCGTAGGCGCCCTCGCCCAGGTTGATCCAGGTGAGGTAGGCCTCGAGGATCTCCTTCTTCGTCATCGTCCGCTCGAGCTCGATCGCCAGGATCGCCTCCTGGACCTTGCGCTCGAACGTGCGCTCGCGCCCGATGGGGAAGGCGTTGCGGGCGAGCTGCTGGGTGATCGTGCTCGCGCCCTGGGAGCGGTTGCCGTGGAGGACGTCCTGGAGGGCGGCGCGGGCGATGCCGTACAGGTCGATGCCGTGATGGGTCCAGAAGCGGCTGTCCTCGATGGCGACGAACGCGTCCTGGACGTGCTTGGGCACCTTGTCGATGTCGACCGGCAGCCGGTTCTCGATCGCGGGGATGTCGACCGCCGGCCGGCCGTAGCGGTCGTAGATGACGGACGTGAGGGCAGGGCTCGGGCGCAGGCTGTCGATCGACGGCATCGCGCGCACGGCCGACACGACGAAGCCGACGCCGAACGCGCCGAGGACGAAGAGGAGCAGGAAGGCGAGGAGGAGGACGAGGCGCCACCAGCGGACGCGCCGTCGTCTGCGCCGGCGCACGCGCTTGTCGCCCGTGGAGCTCACGTGCCGCCTCCCTCGAGACCGCCGTCGATTATACCGGGGACGGCGCACGGCCCCCTCGCGCGGCCTCGGCCGGGCGGTCCCGGCTCCCTCCAGGTGAGACGAACGCCCGTGCTATGATGTTCCGCGTGGACGCCGACCCCGGGCGCCGCCGCGAGGCTCTGGCCCAAGCCGAGGCGCTCTGCCGCGGCGCCGCCCAGGTCGTCTCGCCGGACGAGCTCGTCGACCGCATCGACCGCGCCCTCGCCGAACGACGCCCGCTGCGGGTGAAGCTCGGCGCGGACCCGTCGGCCCCGGACATCCACCTCGGTCACGTCGTGATCCTGCGCAAGCTGCGCCAGTTCCAGGACTTCGGCCACGAAGTCCACTTCATCGTCGGCGACTTCACGGGCCAGGTCGGCGACCCCACGGGGCGCAACGAGGCCCGGCCGGTCTTGACGCGCGAGGAGGTCATGCAGAACGCGCGCACGTACGAGTCCCAGGTCTTCCGCATCCTCGACCGCGAGCGGACCGTCGTCGAGTTCAACTCGCGCTGGCTTGCGCCGCTCACGTTCGCCGAGGTCGCGCACCTGGCCGGGGCCGTCACGGTCGCACGCCTCCTCGAGCGGGACGACTTCGCCAAACGATTCGCCGAAGGACGGCCGATCTCGCTCCACGAGTTCCTGTACCCCTTGATGCAGGGGTACGACTCGGTCGCGATCCGGGCGGACGTCGAGCTCGGCGGCACCGACCAGACGTTCAACATCCTCACGGCGCGCCAGATCCAGCGCCACTTCGGCCAGGAGCCGGAGATCATGCTCGCGATGCCGATCCTCGTCGGGCTCGACGGCGTGCAGAAGATGAGCAAGAGCCTCGGGAACTACATCGCGGTGGAGGACCCGCCGGACGAGGTGTACGGCAAGGCGATGTCGATCGGGGACGAGCTCATCGTCCCGTACCTGACCCTCCTCACCGACGTGCCGGCCGGCCAGGTCGAACGCTGGGCCGAGGACATGCGCGCGGGCCGCGTCAACCCCCGCGACGTGAAGATGCGTCTCGCCCGCGAGCTCGTCGCGCTCCTATGGGGGCCCGGCGAGGCGGAGCGCGCCGAGGAGCGCTTCCGGGCCGTCTTCCAGCGGCGGGAGGCGCCGGCCGACGCCCCGATGGTGGCGCTCCGGCCGGGCGCGACGGCGGTCGAGGCCCTCCTGGCCGCCGGCTTCGCGAGGAGCCGAGGGGAAGCCCGCCGGCTCGTCGAACAGGGGGGCGTGCGGGTGGCCGGGGTGCGGGTCGCGCGGGCCGACGAGGCGCTCGCCTTCGAGGAGGGCGACGTGCTCGAGGTGGGACGGCGGCGCTTCGCGCGGCTTACGCGCGCGTGACGGCCAAGGGCCCGACGGGGCGCGGCCGGGGGGTGGCGGACGTGGCGGACGGGGCGGCGCGCGCGGCGGATTTGGCCTGGGCGGAGCGCGAGGCCGAGCGCATCGCCGGCTGGCTCGTCGACAAGGTCCGGGCGGCCGGCGCGGCCGGCTTCGTCGTCGGGCTCTCGGGCGGGGTCGACTCGGCCCTCGTCGCCTGCCTCGCAACCCGCGCCGTGCCGGGCCGCGTGTGGGCCTATGCGCTCCCCTGCCGCTCTTCCGAGGCCGACCTGCGCGACGCGGCGCTCGTCGCGCGCCACCTGGCGCTGCCCTTCGCGACGGTCGACCTCGCGCCGGTCGAGGACGCCTTCCTTGCCGCGCTCGAGCCGGCCGCCGGCGAGCCCTCGCGCCTTGCGCGCGGCAACCTGCGGGCGCGCCTCCGCATGATCGCGCTCAACCACCTCGCGGCGCGCCACCGGGCGCTCGTCCTCGGCACGGGCAACGCCAGCGAGCTCTACGTCGGGTACTTCACGAAGTGGGGCGACGGCGGCGTCGACCTCCTCCCCATCGGCCACCTTGTGAAGCGGGAGGTGCGGCTTCTCGCGAGCGCGCTCGGCCTTCCCGCGGCGGTCGTCGGACGGACGCCGACGGCCGGGCTCTGGGAAGGCCAGACGGACGAGGACGAGCTCGGCTTCCGCTACGACGAGCTCGACGCGTACATCCGGGAGGGGCCCGAGGCCGTCCCGGCCGAGGTGGCGCAGCGCATCCTCTCGCTCCACGAGGCGAGCGCCCACAAGCGGGCGATGCCCCCGATGCCGGAGCCGCCCGCGACGCTGCCGGCAGGTGCCCGCGCGGAAGGGGGTGGGTGAGCGTGGCCGGCCACTCGAAGTGGCACAACCGCATGCACCGGAAGAGCCGCCAGGACGCCAAGAAGGGCGCCCTGTACTCGAAGATGGCGAAGGAGATCATGGCGGCCGCGCGCGCCGGCGGGCCGGAGCCGCAGGCCAATCCGCGCCTGCGCATGGCGATCGAGCGCGCGCGCGAGGCCGGCGTGCCGAACGAGAACATCGAGCGCGCGATCCGGCGCGGCGCCGGGCTCGAGGAGGGCGTGAGCTACGAGGAGGTGTGGTACGAGGGGTACGGCCCCGGGGGCGTGGCGCTCCTCGTCCAGGCCCTCACCGACAACCGCAACCGGACGGCCGGCGAGATCCGCCACCTCTTCGGCCGCCACGGGGGCAACCTCGGGGAGTCGGGCTGCGTGAGCTGGATGTTCCAGCGCAAGGGCCTCCTCACGATCGACGGCGCGAAGACGCCCGTCGACCTCGACGAGCTCCTGCTCGCCGCCGCCGAGGCCGGGGCCGAGGACGTGCGCGACGACGAGGAGCTCGTGCGTGTGATCACGGCCTTCGAAGACCTGAACGAGGTGCGCGCCGCGCTCGAAAGCCGGGGCTATCGCTTCGCCGACGTCGACATCGCGATGCTGCCCCAGACCGAGGTGGAGCTGACGGGTCAGAAGGCGCGCCAGGCGCTCGCGCTCGTCGAGGCCCTCGAGGACCACGACGACGTGCAGAACGTCTACACGAACCTCGCCATCTCCGACGAGGAGCTCGCCCGCATCGAGGCCTGAGGCGGGACGCGCGGGAGCCGGAGTCCCGCCCGCCGGCCGCGGACGAAGGCGCCGGATGAGGGGCCGACCTCCGGGGGAGACTCCCTCCGGAGGTGCCGGCTCTGGCCTCCCGACGCCTGGTCCCTCTTTTGGCGGCGGCCTTCCTCGCGGGCGCCCTCCTCGGCGCCGGCCTCGCCCGGCTCGCGTTCGCGCCGCCCGGGCCCGAACGCGTCGCCGGCTCGGAGGCCGGGGCCACCCGGCCGGCCGCCTCGGCCGGCGCGCCGCGCATCGGCGAGGCCACGCTCGTCGTCACACGCACCCGGTACGCCGAGGGCGACTGCGAGGAGACGCTCGAGCAGACGACCCGGGCCCCGGCCGATTGGGTGGGGATGACGAAGGAGGACCTTGCGGCCCGGTACCCGGACGCGGCGATCGTCGAGTTCTCGCCCGAGCGCGTCGTGATCGAGCGGAGCCAAGAAGGCTGCCCCTACCGCGGGCGCACGGTGCTTTTGCGCATGGGTCGGGTCGGGGTCTACTACGGGACGCCGAACAACCTCGGCCCCCTGGAGCGCGAGACGGACGTCACGGAAGACGACCTCACGGCCGCTGATCGCGAGCGCCTCTCGCGGGGCATCGTCGTCGACAGCGACGAGGAGGTCGACGCGCTCCTCGAAGGGCTCGGGCGCTGACGCCGGCGCGGACAGACGCGAACCGGCGTTCGTCCCGGCGGGAGGATCGCCCGGGAGGCCGCCGAAGCCAGGGGGCGGAGGCGATCGGGCTGCGCGCGCTCGGGGTGGATCCCGGCACGGCCCGCATGGGGTACGGCGTGGTGGAGGCGGAGGGCGGCCGGCTCGCGGCCCTCGACTTCGGCGCGATCTCGACCCCGGCCGGCGAGCCGCCGGCCGAGCGCCTGCGGTCGCTCTACGAGCGGCTCTCGGCCATTGTGCGGATGTGGCGGCCGGACCGGATGGCCGTCGAGACGGTCTTCTTCCGACGCAACGTGACGAGCGCCCTCGCCGTGGCCCAGGCGCGCGGCGTGGCGCTCCTCGTCGCCGCGCAGTCCGGCGTGCCGGTCGCCGAGTTCTCGCCGCAGGCGGTGAAGCTCGCCGTCTCCGGCGAGGGCCGGGCGGGCAAGGAACAGGTCCAGTGGATGGTGCGGGCGCTCCTCGGGCTTAGGGAGGCGCCGCGGCCGGACGACGCGGCCGACGCGCTCGCGCTCGCGATCTGCGCGCTCGAGACGGCGACGGCGGCCGCCCGGGGGTGGCGCGCCTGATCGACCGGTTGCGGGGGCGGATCCTCGAGAAGGACCCCGGCCGGCACGAGGGGCCGGGGCGCGAGCCGGCCTCGGTCGTCGTCGAGGTCGGCGGGGTGGCGTTCCGCGCCTTCGTGTCCACGTCCTCGTTCGAGCGGCTGCCGGCGCCGGGCGGCCTGGCGGTCGTCTACGCGTCGCTCCTTGTGCGGGAGGAGGCGCTCGAGCTCTTCGCCTTCGCCGACCCGGACGAGCGGCGCCTCTTCCATCGGCTCCTTTCGGTCGCGAACGTCGGGCCGCGGCTCGCCCTCGCCGTCCTCGGGCTCGGCGCCCCGGAGCTGCGCCGGGCGGTCGCCCAGGGCGACTGGCGGGCGCTCGCCAGCGTCCCGGGCGTGGGGCGCAAGACGGCCGAGCGGATCGCCCTCGAGCTCCGCGACGCCGGCGAGGCGGCCTTTGCCGAGGCGGCCGCGGCGGACGAGCTCGCCGCCGTCGAGGGCGACCCGTACCGCGAGGCGGCGCTCGCCCTGCGCGGGCTGGGGTACAGTCCAGGGGAGGCGGCGCGGGCGCTCGCCGCCCTGCCGCGCGGGCCCGAGCCGCCGTCGGCCGAGGCGCTCGTGCGCCTCGCGCTCCGCGTCCTGGCGGGCGGGGCGCCCTAGACGACCTCGATCAGGGAAGGGGGACGCCGCGTGGCGGAGCCGGAACGGGTCCTGAGCCCGGCCCAGGGCGAGGACGAGGCGGCGCTCGAGCGGTCGCTCCGGCCCCGCTCCCTCGCCGAGTTCCCCGGCCAGGCGCAGGTGAAGGCGCAGCTCTCCGTGTTCATCGAGGCGGCGCGCCGCCGCCGCGAGGCGCTCGACCACCTCCTCCTCTCGGGGCCGCCCGGGCTCGGTAAGACGACCCTCGCGCACATCGTGGCGGCCGAGCTCGGCGCGAGCATCCGCGTGACGAGCGGGCCCGCGATCGAGCGCGCCGGCGACCTGGCCGCGATCCTTACGAGCCTCGGCGAGGGGGACGTGCTCTTCGTCGACGAGATCCACCGGCTGCACCCGGCCGTGGCCGAGGTGCTGTACCCGGCGATGGAGGACGGGGCGCTCGACATCGTCATCGGCCGGGGGCCGGGCGCTAAGACGCTCAGGCTTTCGCTCCCGCGCTTCACGCTCATCGGCGCCACCACCCGCCCCGGGTCGCTGGCGGGCCCGTTGCGCGACCGGTTCGGCGTGTTCGCGCACCTCGACTACTACCGGACGGAGGAGCTCGAGACGATCCTCGCCCGCTCGGCCGAGGTGCTCGCGATCGACCTCGACCCGGGCGGCCGGCGCGAGATCGCGCGAAGGGCGCGGGGCACGCCGCGCGTCGCCAACCGCCTCCTCCGGCGCATCCGCGACTTCGCAGAGGTGCGCGGCGCGGGCCGCGTCACGGAAACCGTGGCGCGCGAGGCGCTCGCGCTCCTCGAGATCGACGAGCTCGGCCTCGATCCCGTCGACCGGCGCTTCCTCCGCGCCGTCGCCACCGTGTACGGGGGAGGACCGGTCGGCCTCGAGGCCGTCGCGGCCGCGATCGGCGAGGAGGCGGCGACCCTCGAGGACGTCTACGAGCCGTACCTCGTGCAGATCGGCTTCGTGCTGCGCACGGGGCGCGGCCGCGTGCTTTCCGAGGCCGCCTTCCGCCACCTCGGCCTCCCCGTCGCCCCCGGCCGGCCGGGCGGGGTCGCGGGAGGCCGCGACGCGGCGGGCGCCGAAGGCCAGGTGGGCCTCTTCCCGCCGGGCTCGCGCGAGCCCTGAGACCCCCAGAACGCGGAGGGACGGCGCGAAGGTCGTGGCGAGGAACGCGGATGCGCGCCTTCTGCGGGCCCGGGCCGGCGACGCCGAGGCGCGCGAGGAGCTGATCGCGGCCTACACGCCGTTCGTCCTGCGCGTGGCGGCGCGCGCCGCGGGGCGGTTCCTTGTGCCCGGCCGGGACGACGAGGTGAGCGTCGCGCTCGTCGCCTTCAACGAGGCGATCGACCGCTACGACGACGAGGCCGGCGCCGCCTTCCTCACGTTCGCCGAGATGGTCATCCGCCGGCGGCTCGCCGACCACTACCGGCGGGCCCGGCGCGTCCGCGAGGTGCCGCTCGGCGAGTTCGAGGCCGAGGACGAGGAAGGCGAGGCGTTCAACCCGGCCGAGGTCGAGGCGGCCCTCAGAGCCCACGCGCGGCGGGAGGAAGAGGAGGCGCGCCGGGCCGACGTCCTGCGGTTCCGGGCGCTCCTTGCCGAATACGGGTTGAGCCTCGAGGACCTGGTGCGCGAGTCGCCGCGGCACGAGGACGCGCGGCGGCGGGCGATGAGGGTGGCGAAGGTCGTGGCGGAGACGCCCGCGTTCGCGTCCTACCTGCGCCGGCGGAAGGCCTTGCCCCTGGCCGAGCTCGCGCGCGTGCCGGGCATCGGGGTGGGGCGGAAGACGCTCGAGCGGCAGCGGAGGTACATCGTGGCGATCGCGCTCGTGCTCATGGAGGGCCTCGACTCGCTCCGCGAGTACGTGAAGGCGTGAGCGCGGGAGGGAGGCGGCCGATGGCGCCGCGAGCCCGGGGGCTCGTCATCGACGCGACCGGCGAGCAGGTCGTCGTGCTCACGCCCGACGGCGCCTTCCTCCGCCTCGAGCGCGCCTCCGTCGTGGGCGAACCCGCCATCGGGGCCGAGGTCGCCTTCGAGGCAGGATCCGTCGCCCCGGCGACGGGGCTCGCGGGCCGACGGCCCGGCGGGCGGGCGGCCGGCGCGTGGCTTTCGCTCCCCGGCCGACGGCGGTGGGCGGCGGCGCTCGTCGCGGCGGCGCTCCTTGCGGCGCTCCTGCCGGCGGCGGGCGAGCTCGGCCGCTCCTCGCGCGTCTACGCGCACGTGTCGGTCGACCTGCCGACGGGTGTGTCGGCCGACTTGGCCGTGGGGGGGGGGCGCCGCCGGGGGCCGGCGCGGCGCCGGGGGGGCGCGCGGCGCCGCGGCGT
>JADGHG010000041.1 GCA_019689585.1 Clostridia bacterium | reverse complement strand
CCCGGGAAGAGCACCATGCGCACCGGCACCTCGGGGTTCCGCTCGCGCATGGCGACGAAGACCTGCTCCGCCTGCTCGGGCGTGCACCGGACGTCGTCGAGGCCGTGCAAGAGGAGAAGCGGGGCCTTCATCTTGTCGACGTCGCCGACGAGCGCCCGGCGGGCCCGGTCGAGCATGTAATCCTTGAAGCTCTTCGGCTTTTCGCGCAGCTGCGAGACGAACCCCATGTCGCCCGTCCCGTAGGAGGTGGCCGGGTTGGCGAGGAGGCGCTGGGCCACCCCGGCGCGGAAGCGGCCGTCGCCCCTGCCGAGGAGCTTGATCGTCATGTAGCCGCCGTAGCTCCCGCCGGTGACGCCGACGCGCTCCGGGTCGAGCCCCGGGTGGCGGCGGACGGCCTCGTCGACGAAGGCGTGGAAGTCTTCCACGGCCGCGTCGCCGAAGCCGTGCGAGTCCTTCGCGTACTCGCCCCCGTAGCCGACGCTGCCGCGGGCGTTGGGGAGGAGCACCGCGAAACCGGCGCCCGCGAGCGCCTGGACCTCGTGCCAGAACGACTCGACCCACGCCGCCTGGGGGCCGCCGTGGATGTAGAGCACCACGGGCGACCGGCGGCCGGCCTCGCCCGGGCCCGCCGCCGACCCGGTGGGGAGCGCCACCCAGCCGTGGACGGTCGCCTGGCCGTCGCGCGTCGGCGCGGAGAGCTCCGAAAGGGGCGCGACCTCGATCTCGCCAAGCCACGGGTTGGCCGAGGAGAGCCGCCTCGTCTCGCCCGAGTCGATCTCGAGGAGGTAGAGCTCGTCGGGCGACGAGGGATCGCCGAACGTGTAGGCGAGCCGGCCGCCAGCCGGCCCCGCGAAGGAGCGCACGACGCCGGCCCGCCGGACGACCGGCTCGACGGCCTCGGGCCGGTCAAGCGGCGCGCGGAAGAGGTGGATGCGGCCGCGCGAGAGCGAGGTGAAGTAGAGGAAGTCTCCCGCGACGCGAACGGGCGGCGGCACCCAGCCCTGCTCCGAGCGGCCGACGACGACGGCGCCGACGCCGTGTCCCGCCTCCTCGGGCGGGCCGAGGAACTCCCGTTCGCCCCCCGAGAGGGGCACGCGGAAGAGGTACGGCACGGACGTGTCGCCCTCGGCGAGCCAGGCGAGGAAGACGGCGTGCGTCGAGGTCACGGCCGCCTCGCGCGGGTGGATCGGCTGCGCGCCGCTCGTCAGCTGGACCGTCTCGCCCGTCTCGACCTCCGTGGCGAAGAGCTCGCGCCGGGTCGCGAGGTGATGGCGGTAGGGGAAGCGGGCGTGGACGAGGACGCGCCCATCGGGCGACCAGGCGGGCGCCTTCGCGGCCAGCCCGGCCGTGTCGAGAAGGCGCGCCCGGCCCGTCGCGAGGTCGAGGAGTGCAATGCGCGGCAGGGAGCCGTCCCAGAAGCCGTGCGTCTCGTCGAACTTGTACATGAGCTCCTCGGCGACCTTCGGGCGCCGGGCGAGTTCCGCGAGGAAAGCGGCCCGCTCGTCGGCCGCCATCTCGGACGAAAGCGCCTCTTCGCCCTCCTCCGGCCAGAGGCGGGTGACGAACGCGATGCGGCGGCCGTCGGGGGACCAAAGGAAGTCCTCGACGCCGTGGCGCGCGCTTGTGAGCTTTCGGGGCGGTGCGGAGCCGTCACGCGGGACGAGCCAGAGCTGCACGGTCGAGGCTCCGGGCGCGAGGTAGGCGAGATGGCGGCCGTCGGGCGACCAGGCCGGACGGTCGCCCACGGCCTCCGGGTCGGCGAGGAGGGGCCGGGCCGGCCCGCCCGTCGCCGCCACCCGCAGGATGCGCGGCCGCGGCCGGCCGCCCTCGGGGTCCGGCCGATGCTCGACGTACGCGACCTCGCTGCCGTCGGGGGCGAGCGCCGGGCCGGCCACGTAGACGAGGCGCGCCATGTCGGCGACGGTGAACGCTCGGCGGCGCGGGCCCTCGGTCATCGGAGCCCCTCCTTCCGGGACGCCGGGTCGGCCGCCGGCGGCGCCTCTTCTCGCTCGGCGAAACGGGCGCTGAGGGCGGCGGCGAGGCGCCGAACCGCCTCCTCGATGCGGCTTCGCGCGGTCGCGAGGTTGAGGCGCACGAAGCCTTCCCCGCCTTCGCCGTAGTCGCCGCCCGGGTCGAGGCAGAGGCGCGCCTCGCGGCGGAGGAAGGACATGAGCTCGGGCTCGGGAAGCCCGAGCCGTCCGAGGTCGAGCCAGGCGACGAACGTCCCCTCGGGCGGCGTGAAGCCGACGGCCTCGAGCCCGGCGAGGCCGGCCGCGAGCGCCTCCACGTTCCCCTCGACGTGCCGGCGGAAGGCCTCGAACCAGGCCCGGCCTTCGGGGCTGTAGGCGCCGAGCACGGCCTGGCGCGCGAAGGGGTCGAGGCTCCCGTAGTGGTCGCGGTCCCGCTGGGCCGAAAACGACCGGCGCAAGTCCGGGTCGGCGACGAGGACGTTCGCGTGGTTGATGCCGGTGAGGCTGAAGGACTTGCCCAGCGAGGTGGCGACGATCGCGCGCGGGTGCGCCTCGGCGATCGCGAGGAAGGACGGGGCGCGTCGGCCGAAGAGCGCGAAGTCGCCGAAGATCTCGTCGCTGAAGACGTAGGCGTCGTATTGGAGGCAAAGCCGCGCCACGTCCCGGAGCTCCTCCTCCGAGAAGACGCGGCCGACCGGGTTGTGCGGCTGGCAGAGGACGAGAAGCCGCGTCCCGGGCTCGGCCAGGCGGCGCTCGAGGTCGTCGAGGTCGATCGCCCAGCGGCCGTCGACGCGCCGCAGGGGGTTCGCGACGACGCGCCGGCCGAGCCGGCGCGCGGCCTGCGCGAAGCGGCCGTAGACGGGCGGCTGGACGACGACGCCCTCGCCCTCCTTGGTGAGAAGCCGGATGGCCGTCGCGAGCGAGAAGATGGTCCCGTGCGTCGGCACGATCCAGGCGGGCTCGACCTCGAGGCCGCGCACGTCGCGCAGCCAGGCGGAGACGGCCTGGCGGTAGCGGTCGTCGGGGAGCGTGTAGGCGTAGAGCCCGGCCTCGGCAAAGCGCGTGACCGCGCGCACGACCGAAGGCGCCGTCGCGAAGTCGGCCTCGGCGCCGGCCAGGGGGAGGACGTCGGGCTCCCCGCAGAGCGCCTCCTTCAGCGTCGAGAGGCCTTCGCGCGGGACGAGCCTTTCGAAGTCGAAGGGCGAGCTCACGGCCGGGCGGACGCGACGCCGCGGGCCACGTACTCCGCCCCCTTCTCGACGACGCCGTCCTTCAGCACCACCTTCACGTTCCGGGCGTCGGCGAGGATCGAGACGTCGGCCAAGGGGTCGCCCTCGACGACGACGACGTCGGCCAGCTTTCCGGCCTCGAGCGTGCCGAGCTCGTGCGCGCGGCGGAGGAGGTGGGCGGCGTTGCGCGTGCCGGCCTGGATCGCCTCCATGGGCGTGAGGCCCGCCTCGCAGAGCGCGACGAACTCCTTGCCGTTCTGCGAATAGGGGCTGTTCTTCGAGTTCGAGAAGTCGGTCCCCAGAGCGATCCGCACCCCCGCCCGGCGGGCGAGCTCGACGGAGCGGAGGCTGGCCTCGGCGCACAGCTTTCCCTTCTCGTAGATGTGGCGCGGCAGGTCCTTCATGCGCCGGATGCCGAGCGCCACGCTCAACGTGGGCACGAGCGTGACGTCCTGCGCCACCATGAGCTCGACGCAGCGCTCGTCGAGGAACACGCCGTGCTCGACGCTGAGGACCCCGGCCTCGAGGGCGGCCAGGGTGCCGGCCGTGCCCATGCAGTGGGCCGCCACGTACGTGCCGTGCCGGCGCGCCTCCTCGACGATCGCGCGGAGCTCCTCGGGCGAGTACTGGATGTCGTCGAGGTCGTCGGCCGCCGAGGAGACGCCGCCCGTCGCCAGGACCTTGATGAACTCGGCCCCGATGCGGAACTGTTCGCGCACGGCGCGCAGGCACGACTCGACGCCGTCCGCGAAGACGCTCACCGGGTCCTGCTCGCGCACGTAGGGGAGCGGGTAGTTCGGGTCCATGTCGCCGTGGCCCCCGGTGATGCTGAGAAGGCGGCCGCCCGGCATGATGCGCGGTCCGCGCAGGTAGCCGCCCTCGACGGCCCGCTTCAGGTAGGGGCCGAAGACGCTCATCTCGCGGGCGCCGGTGAAGCCCGCGTCGAGGAGCTCCCCGATCCCGTGGGCCGCGCGCAGGATGAGCTCGTAGTGCGTCGTGCGCAACGTGTCGACCCCGCCCGTGAAGTGGGCGTGGCAGTCGATGAAGCCCGGCAGGATCGTCGCATCCTCGACCCGGATGACGTCCGCGTCGGCGGGCGGGGTGCGGCCCGCCGCGGGACCGGCGTACTCGATGCGCCGGTCGCGGACGACGACGAGGCCGTCCTCCGTCGGTCGGTCGGATACGCCGTCGATGACCCGTCCGAAGATCGCGTATGCGCCCATCGACATCACCCTTTCGTCGGCCTAACGGGCCGGCCGGAACCGGAAGGCCGGGACGGGCCGGCCGCGCGGGAGATAGCGCACCCAGAGCCTCGTCTCGCCGCGCACGATCCCGAGCTCGATCTCCCGCTCCGGGTCGCCGAGCGCCTCCGAGAGCCCGGGCGTGAGGAGGATGCGGTCGCCCTCGCGGAGCCCGGCGCGCTCGGCGTTCGAGCCCGGCCGGAGCCCCCGCACGCGCCGCTCGGGGTCGAGGAAGGAGGCGAGGTCGAAGCCGAAGTCGAAGGCGGGCGCCTCGCACGGTTCAAGGCGCAAGGCCGGTCCGAGCGCGTCCTCGGGCGGCGCGACGGGCTCGCCCCGCATCATCGCCTCGTAGTCCCAGAGGCCCTCCGCCCCGAGCGCCCCCTCGACGAGCTCGCGCCAGGCCGCCTCGCCGTAGGGCTCGCCCTCCCGCTTTCGCCGGAGGAGGGCGAGCACGAGGTCGTCGAGGCTCCTCCGCCCGGACGAGGTGCGGCGGAGCTTGGCGTCGAGGGCCGCAAGGTACATGAAGCCGCGGTGGTAGGGCACCCGCTGGGCCAGGGGGTTCTGCCAGTAGATGCGGGCGGCCTCCTCCATCGAGAGCGACTGGAGGGGGTTCGTGGCGTAGGCGATGGCCCGCCGCGTGGCCTCGCGCGCGAAGCTTTCGGAGTCGAGGGCGCCCATGCGGTGGAGCAGCGCGAGGGAGTAGTACTCCGCCGTCCCCTCGTTGTACCAGGCGAGCGCCTCGACGCCCCGCTCGAGGCTCGGCCAGTTGTGGACCATCTCGTGCGCGAGAAGGAGCGTCAGCTCGTCCGGCGCCGGCGACTCGCCCTCGCCGTACCCGAAGATGAAGGAGCGGGGGAAGGCCGTGCCGCCCGTCCCGGGATACGGGTTCCGGCGCACGAAGACGCGGTAGCCCTCGGGTTCGGGTTCCTCGAAGAAGCGGCACATGAAGGCGTAGAGCCGGCTCAGGGTGGCCGCGACCCGGTCGGCCGGAAACGGCGTGGGCGAGAGGGCGTAGAGGCGGAGGTCGCCGGCGCCGTCCTCGGGCCAGGCGCGAAGCGGCCCGGCCGCGTACGCGCAGTACGTGAGGGACGAGGTCGGGCCGCGGAAGGCGAGGTCGCCCTCGCCGCGGCTCGTCACGCCGAGGCTTCCCGGCGGCAGGCCCGAAAGGTCCCAGCCGAGCTCGATCTCCCAGGCGGGACCGTCGGGCGGGAGGGCGAGGAACGTGATGCCGGCCCCGAGGAGCGATCCGCCCTCGGCCCGGAGGTCGAAGTAGGGCCCCGGGCGCGTCTCGGCCGAGACGGCGCGCGGCGGCGCGTGGTACGTCACGACGATCTCGCCCGAGGTGGCCCGGCCGGCCCGCCACTCGCGCACCCGGCCCGAGGGCGTGGGCGGCCGGTCGAAGGGCGCGAGCCGAAGCGGCCCGAGCGCGTCCTCGGCCGCGATCGCCCCTTCTCCGTAGGCGGCCGTCGGGATCGAGACGATCTCGAGCGGCATCTCGAGAAGCGTGTCGCCCTCGGCGAGCGAGACACCGAGAAGCCGAAGGCGCACGTCGATGCCCCGCGCCCGCCCGCCCTCCGCCCTCGGGGCGAGGACGAGCGAAAGCCGGCGGCCGGGCGCCTCCATCTCCATCGCAGCACCACCTCTCTAGCGGCCCCGAAGGCGCGGGTCGAGCGCGTCGCGCAGGCCGTCGCCGACGAGGTTGAAGGCCAGGACCGTCACGCTGATGAAGACGGCCGGGACAAAGAACTGCAGCGGGTAGAGCCGGAAGGTCTGGACGCCCGCGTTCGCGAGCTGCCCCCAGGACGTCATCGGCGGCTGGACGCCGAGGCCGATGAAGCTCAGGTACGCCTCCGCGAAGATCGCGGCCGGGATCATCATCGTCACGCCCACGACGACGATGCCGAGCGTGTTCGGGATGAGGTGCACGAAGATCGTGCGCCAGGCCGAGGCGCCGATGGCGCGGGCGGCCAGCACGAACTCCTGCTCGCGCAGCGAGAGGATGAGCCCGCGCACGGTGCGGGCCGGCCCCATCCAGGCCGTGAGGGCGAGCGCCGTCACGATGGCGAAGGGCCCCGACCCCAGGTAGATCATGAGGAGGATCACGTACACGAGCTGCGGGATGCAGAGCCCCACGTCGATGAGCCGCATGATGACCATGTCGACCTTGCCGCCCATGTAGCCCGACACGCCGCCGACGACGACGCCGAGCGCCGAGGGCACGATCGCGCCGAGGAGGCCGACGAGGAGCGACACGCGCCCGCCCACCCAGATGCGCGTCCAGAGGTCGCGCCCGAGGTTGTCGGTGCCGAAGAGGTGCTCGGGCGAGGGCGGCTGGTTGGGCGAGAGGAGGTCGGTCTGGTCGTAGCGGTAGGGCGAGAGGGCGGGCGCCACGAGGGCGAAGGCCACGATCAGCGCGATGAACGCGAGCGATCCCATCGCGACCGGGTTGCGCCCGAGGGTGACGGCCGCCTTCCGCCAGTAGCTCATCGGGCGATCTGGATCCTCGGGTCGACGAGCGTGTAGGCGAGGTCGACGAGCAGGTTGAAGGCGATCACGAGCACGCCGAGGAAGACGGTGAGCCCCATGGCGGTCGTGTAGTCGAGGGACGTCACCGACATGACGAAGTAGCGGCCGAGCCCGGGGATGGCGAAGAGCTGCTCGATCACGAACGAGCCCGTGACGGTGAAGGCCACGAGCGGCCCGAGGTGGGTGACGATCGGGATGAGCGCGTTGCGGAGCTCGTGCCGGAAGACGATCTGCCACTCGGAGAGCCCCTTCATGCGCGCCGTCTTGACGAACTCCTGCTCGACGACCTCGAGCATCGAGGCGCGCATCGTCCGCGTGAGCGACGCGATCATCGTGAGGCCCAGGGCGAAGGCGGGGAGCACCACGTGCGCGGGCGAGCCCCACTCGGCGACGGGGAGCCAGCGTAGGCGGACGCCGAACCAGTACTGGAGCATGGCGCCGACGATGAAGCTCGGCACGGACATGCCGAGCACGGCGAGCGCGACGAGCCCGTAGTCGACGGCCTGGCCGCGCAGGCGGGCCGAGACCACCCCGAAGACGATCCCGACCGGCACGGCGAAGCCGATCGCCGTAAGCCCGAGCGCCGCCGAGACGGGGAACGCCTCGGCGATGATGCCGTTCACGCTGCGGTTGGCGTACTTGAGCGAGTACCCCATGTCGCCGTGCAGGAGCCGGTCGAGGTAGGTCGCGTACTGCGCGAGGAGCGGCCGGTCGAGGCCGTAGTAGTGCGAAAGGTGCGCTTCGATCTCGGGCGGGATCGGGATCTCCGTCTGGAACGGGCTCCCCGGCAGGGCGCGTAAGAGAAAGAAGGACGCTGTGGCGAGGATCCACAGCGCCAGGAGGGAGATGAGCGCCCGGTAGGCGAGGTAGCGGAGCACGGGGGCTACCGCCCGACGTCGGCCGCGATGGCGTCGAAGTCGGGCCCCGGCGTGCTCAGGTCGAGCCCGCTCACGCCCGACCGTACGACGTACGTCGTGCGGTCGTACGCGATCGGCGCGAGCGGCCCGTGGGCGAGGAGGTACGCCTCCACGTCGCGGAGCGCCGAGAGCCGCGCGGCCGGGTCGAGCTGGCGGTTCGCCGAGTCGAGCATCTGGTCGTAGGTCGCGTCCTTCCAGTGCGTCCAGTTGAGGCCGTTCGTGCTCGTCCAGTACCGAAAGAAGAGGTACGGGTCGACCTCCGCGCTCATCGTCTGGTAGTAGATGTCGAACTGCCCCTGGAAGCCGGCCTGGATGGCCTGCGGGATGGGGAGCGTCTGGATGTCGATGTTCTGAAGGCCGAGGACCTGCCGCCACGTCTCGACGAGCGCCTCGGCGATCGTGCGCCGCGGCAGGTTGTCGAAGACGACGAACGTGAGCTTGGGCAGCTTGTCGGCGCTGAGACCCGTCTCTTGGAGCGCCTGCGCGAGGAGCCCCTTGGCCTTCTGCGGGTCGCCGGAGAGCGGGGCGGTGTCGGGTACCGCGTACTCGCTCGCGTACGGCATGGCGGTGCCGGGCCAGGTCGGGTGCGCGAAGCGCGTCGTCGGCACCGAGAGCGCGCTCACCGCCGTGTGGACGAACGTCGTGCGGTCGATGGCGAGCGAGAGCGCCTCGCGGAAGTGGAGGTTCCCCACGAGCTTGCCCGCGGCCTGGTCCTTGCCGGCCAGGTTGAACTCGAGGAAGGCGATCGAGCCGCCCCAGCGCACGCCGTGGTCGGGGTAGCGCACCTCCTGCCCGGCCGGGATGTTGAGGACGGCGTCGATGTCGCCGTTGTCGTACATGTTGAGGATCGTGTTGGAGTCGGGCACGACCGAGACCTCGATCGCGTCGAGCTTCACGGCCGAGGCGTTCCAGTAGGCCGGGTTCTTCACGAGGCGGAGCTTGGCCTCGTGCTGCCAGCTCTCGAGCGTGAAGGGGCCGTCGGAGATGAAGTGCTGGGCGTCGGTGCCGTAGCTCTTGCCGGCCGCCTCGACGACGTCCTTGCGCACGGGGTAGAAGGCCGACTGGCCCGCGAGGAGGCTCACGAAGTACGGCACCGGATGGTCGAGGCGGATCTCGAGCGTCTTCGCGTCGAGCGCCTTCACGCCCACCTGGCTCGCGTCGCTGACCTGACCGGCGTGGTACGCGGCCGCGTTCGCGATGTCGAAGGCGACGTCGGCGACCGGGGAGGCCGTGTCCGGAGAGACGAGCCGCAGGAAGGAGTACGCGAAGTCGTGGGCCGTCACCGGCTGGCCGTCCTGCCACTTGGCGTCCCGCAGGTGGAAGGTGTAGGTGAGCCCGTCGGGCGACACGTCCCACGACTCCGCGATGCCCGGCACGACCTTGCCGCCGACGTAGCGGACGAGGCCTTCCGAGAGGTGGTAGAGCACCGAGCCGGCGGCGTTGTCGGTGGCGAGCGCCGGGTCGAGCGAACCTGGCTCGAACGTGTACGCCACGCGGAAGACCTTGGCCGTCTCGCTCGCCGGCTCGGACGAGCCGCCGCCCTCGGAGGAGCCGCCTCCGGCCGCGCCGCCGCAGGCGGCGAGCAGGATGGCGAGAGCGGGGATAAGGCAGACGATCGAACGACGGACGCGCATCGCGTCGACCTCCCTGGCCCGCCGCCGGGCGCAAAGGCCCGGTCCGCCGCGGGGCGCAGCCTGACCCGTGGGGCAAGCTTGGCGCCCGACTTCGCGGCCGTCAGGCAAGTTCCTGCTGACTGACAAAACTTTTGTTGCTCACCGGCAGGGGAGCCGGTGCCGCGCATGGAAGCATGTGGGGCGAGGAGGCGGTGGCGACGGGCGGGGAGGCGGCTCGCGAGCGAGGTCGGACCCGGGTGCGGGATCGGCGCGAGGGATCGGCGACGGCTGGGCATGCGCCGGCCGTCGCCGACGGCAAGATCGCGGGCGGCGGCCGGGGCACGGCGAAGGCCCGCCCGGAGGAGCTCCTTAGCACCCTCGAGCCGCTCGTCCCGCTCCTCGGCGAGCTCTTCGGGCCCGAGTGCGAGGTGGTGCTGCACGACCTGCGGCGGCCCGAGTCGTCGATCGTGGCCATCGCCAACGGCCACGTCACCGGGCGGCGGGCCGGTGGGCCCGTCGTCGGCGGTCCCGTCGAAGACCAGGCGTTCGCCTGGCTCCATCGGGCCGGCCCGCCCGTCGAGATGCGCGTCTACCCCACCGAGACCCGCGACGGCCGCCGGTTGAAGTCGGCGACCATCCTCTACCGGGACGCCGAGGGCACCCCGCTCGCCGCCCTGTGCATCAACTACGACGTGGAACCGGCGCTCTCGGCCCTCCGCTTCCTGCGCTCCCTGGCCGAGGTGGCGCCGCCCTCGGGCGAGGCGCCGCGCGGCGAGGGAGCCGCGCCCGTCGACGTCGAGGAGGCGCTCGGCGCCATGATCCGCTCCTGCCTCGAGGAGGTCGGCGTGGCGCCGGCCGCGATGACCCGCCAGGACCGGTTCGAGGTCGTGCGCTGCCTCGACGCCCAGGGCGCCTTCCTCATCCGCGGGGCGGCGCAGCGCGTCGCGAAGGCGCTCAAGGTGTCGAAGTTCACCGTGTACCACTACCTCGACGAGGTGCGCCACGGGTAGACGCAGGGCGCCGCGGGCAGGCGGCGAGGCCGCGCCGTCCGCGCCTGGCCGCCGAGGCGCGCTCCCTCCCGACTCGCGTGCCCGAGAGCCGGTTCGATCGGGCGCGGCGCATGCCGTCGGGCGCCGGACGAACTGTCGGCATTCGACATGTGTGTATCGAGCGTGTCCTTAGCTGGATGAGTATGCTAGGATCAACATGTGAGCGCACATCGAGGACGAAACCGCGCACGGCCGGCGACCCGCCGCGTTCGAGCCGTCCTGGCCTCGGTCGTGACGGCGACCCTCCTCGCTGCCGTAGGGTGCACCTTCGCCGCCGCCACGCCGAAGGCCGTGACCCTCGAGTCCCTGCCGCCGTCGGAAAGACTCGCTGCGTTCGGTGAGACGCTCTTCACCATCCACACCGGCGGCGAGATCCACGCGGACGGCGCCAAGGACAACTGGCTGGTGCTCACGCGGGACCGCGACGGCTACGACTTCGTGATGCTCGCCACCGAAGGGAGCACCGTATATCCCGTGTGCAAGGGGCTCCCGCCCGGCCGCCTGCACGAGACCTGCCTCGGGGAAGCTGCCCATATGGGCGGCTGGGGCAGCCTCTTCGTCGGATTCGGCTACGTGCCGAGCGAGATCGCGCGGGTGCACGTGGAGGGGAACGCGAAGTCGCGCGTCACGATCGACGTAGTTCCGGAGAATGGCGTCTACCTGTACTACCTCTGGCACCAGCACACTACGTTCGACACCGCCTATCCACCCCTGCCGACCGTCGACAAGGTGGAGTTCCTCGACGGTTCAGGCCGGGTGGTGCAGACGCTCGTGCCGTTCTCGTCGCGGTGAAGGGCTGCGTCCGCCGCGCGGGGTACGCCGTGAAGCGGCGCCCACCGGGGGCCGGGGATCAGGGCGCGCGATCCCGTCGGCTCGCCTCGCCATTCGGGGGTTCCGCACGCAGCGGCCGGCCGAAGATGCGGGCGTAGAGGTCGGCGGCGTAGCTCGTGGGAAGGGGGTCCCCTGGAAGGATACGGTACGTGCGCGTGCCGTCGGCGAGGCGCTCGGCGCGCAGAAGGGCTACGGTTCCGGGCCGCCTTGTCCCGAGACGGTCCGCGAAGTCGAAGAGGTGCGTGACACACGCGAGCCGTACGCCCGCATCGAGCAGAGCTTCGGCCACCTGGAGCGCGACCTCCGAGCCCTCGCGCTCGTTCGTCGATTGGAACGGTTCGTTCATGAGGACGAGCGCGCCGGCCGAGAGGCCGGCGGCGATGTCGCTCATGCGCCGGCACTCCTCGTCGAGCTGTCCCGCCTCGAGCGCGACGTCCTCCTCGCGCCGGAAGTGGGTGAAGAGGCCCGTCGCGAGGCCGGCCGCGAAGGCGCGGGCCGCGACGAACATCCCGCACTGCATCATGAGTTGAGCGAGACCGAGGGCGCGGAGGAAGGTCGACTTGCCCCCTCGGTTCGGTCCCGTCACGACGAGCGCCTGGGCCTCCGGCGAGTCGAGGTCGTTGCCGACCGGGGGCGCGTCCGAGGCGAGCGCGAGGCCGGGGTCGACGAGCCCCTGGAACGACCATCCGCGCGCTCCCGTCGGTCTCGGCACCGGAAAGGCGATCGGAACCGCGAGCCCACGAAGGCGCTCGGCCAGCTGGACGCATGCGAGGTAGAAGGCGAGCTCTCGCCGCAGGGAGAGGAAGAACCCGAGGATGTGGTCGACGGAGGCGCCGAGGGCGTCGGCCGCCCGGTTCAAGGCGCGCTCGCGTAGCTCCTGGAGCGCCCGGTGGCCCGCCTCGTCGCGATCCGCGACCCGGACGACGAGGACGCCCCGCCGTCGCGCGAGAAGGCTCGCCCAGCGCCCGTGCCGGCCGTCGTGCGGCCGCCGGAGGACGTAGTCTGCGCCGCGCATGTCCGGACCGAGGCGGGCGCTCGCGAGAAGCTCGTCCCCGAGGGCGGGGTCCGCGAGGAGGCGCCGGACCGCGCGCAGGTACTCGTCGTCGAGCTCGCGCTCGAGCTCCGTGAAAAGGCGCGTGAGGCCGTGCGAAGCGACGCCGGGACGATGCGCGCGGGCGATGTCGCGGAGCTTCTCGAGGCACTCGGCGAGCCAGCCGAGGGCCTCCCGCGAGCGGTGGACGACCGAGCTCGGCGAGCGGAGGAAGAGGCCGAAGTAGCTGCGGCGCTCGCCTTCGACGGCCTCGACCGCGAGTCGGTAGAGCGTGCGGAGGAGCTCGGGTTGGGCGAGGAAGTCGCGCAGGACGGCCTGCCGATATCGGATCGCCTCGGGGTCGGCGAGGCTCGAGAGGAAGACGGCGCGCGCTGCCTCGCGGACGAAGGCGTCGCCTCGGGCCATCGCGTCGAAGAGCCCGTCGAGGCCGAGGTCCTTCACGAGATCGCCCGCGTGGGGCGGTTCCGCCGGCGTGAAGTCGCGGTCGGGGTGCAAGAGGTGCGGCCTCACCGGCGGATGCGCTCCTTCAGCTCCTCATAGGCAAGGCCGTGCTTGCGGGCGACGGAGAGCGCGTAGGCGAGCCCGTCGGCCGGCCGCCGGGTGAGGCGGAAGGTGCGGACCGACGGGTCGTCCGCGGAGACTTCCGCCACCATGCTGACGACGCGCGGATCGAGGGAAGCGAGCTCGTCGAGGAAGGTCACGAACACGGTGAGCCCGCCCCGCGCGAGAAGCTCGGCGAGCGCGGCGCGGCCGAGGCGCAGCCCGTCCTGGACCGAGGTCGAACCGAAGGTCTCGTTCAGGACGACGAGGCTCTCGTGGCTCGCCTCGCGGAGGATCTCCCGAAGCCGCACGAGCTCGTCCTCGAGCCGGCCGCGGAGGTCGGCCAGGGCCTCCTCGCGCGGGAAGTGGGTGAAGATGCGGTCGGGGAGCAGGAGGCGGGCCGCGCGGGCCGGCACGGCCAGGCCGAGGCCGGCGAGGTGGTGGAGCTGGCCGATCGCGCGGGCGAACGTCGTCTTTCCGCCGTGGTTCGGTCCCGTCACGACGATCGCCCGCTCCTCGTCCCGGAGCTCGTAGCCGTTCAAGACGATCTCGCGCGCCCGGCGCGGCTCGACGAGGGCGAGGGCAAGGTCGAAGGCGTCGCGCACGACCTCGCGCCGGTCGCCGATCGTGAGCTCGGGGTAGCAGAACGGGAGCCCGGCTTGGCGCAGGGGGGCGATGAGGTCGAGGTAGGCGAGGTGGAACGCGACCTCGCGCTCGAGGCGGAGAAGGCCCTCGTCGAGAAAGCGCTCGTTGCGTCGACAGAACTCGTCGAGCGCCTGGAACGGTTGCGGGTACAGCCTTGCGACGCGGTCGAGGATCGCTTCCTCCACGTGGTTCAGAAAGGGCGGCTCGGGGAAGGCGACGGCGTACGACTTCGCCTCCCCGCCGCGGAACTTCGCGAAGGTCTCCGCGACTTCGCGGCCGAGGTCCGGTTCGTCGCGAAACGGCATCACCTCCACGCGGTTTCCCCGGAGCGCGAGGAGGTACGTCACGCCGTCGAGCGAGCGGAGGACCTCCTGGGAGGCGGAGGAGAGCGCCTGGAAGTCCGGGGACTTCACGTAGCGCGCGAGGTAGTCCCGAACCCCTTGGAAGGCGGGCGAGGCGGGAGGTCGGCGGGCGAGGGCCGACGCCAGCGCTTGGGCCGCCTCGCAGTAGGTGCGCGCAGCCGCGAGGCGCGCGCGCCGGGCTTGCCAGGCGTTGGAGCGCTTCTCGGCCTGCGCGAGATGTCCGCGCGCGCGGCGCATGGCCTCGGTGAACGACCGGACGTCGGCCTGGACGTCGGGGTCTTCGAGCTCGCGCGCGGCCTCCTGCCGAAAGCGGACGGCGGCCGGCTCCTTCGGGCCGGCGAGGAAGAGCGGCTCGAGGTGGTACTCTTCGCGGCCCGTGAGCGCTTTCGCCACCACCTGGTCGAGGCCCAGGTCGGCGAGGAAGGGCGGGGGCGGGGAGGGGTCGGCCGCCGCGTCGCACGCC
>JADGHG010000169.1 GCA_019689585.1 Clostridia bacterium | reverse complement strand
ACGACGTCTTCCCGACCCCGGGGGGGCCCCAAACCCCCCCGCGCGGCGCCCGCCCCCCCGCCGCCCGCCGGGCGGCGGCCGAGAGCCGGCGCCGCTCCCGCTCGCGGCCGTAGACCTCGTCACCGAGGTGAAGCGCGGGCGTCTGCCCTCCGGCCCCAGCAGCCTCTCCGGCATCCCGCGGCTGCGCCCCCAGCTGCTCGCGGCACGCCTGCCAGGCGCCCTTCAACACGGCGGCGGAGGCCGGTCGTTCGTCCGGCTCTTTCGCCAAGAGGCGGGCCAGGACGTCCCATACGTCGTCCGGGACCTCCTGGCCGCGATGGCGCGGCCGGAGCGGACGACGGGCGAGGTGCGCGTGCCTCCACCCCTCGAGGTCCCTGGCGGTAAAGGGCGGCCGGCCGCTCAGGGCCTCGTAGACGACGACGCCGAGAGCGTAGAGGTCGGCGCGAGGGTCCGGTCGGCGGTCGAGGAAGAGCTCCGGGGCGCGGTACGGCAGGCCTTCCGGGTCGACGGGCCCGACCTCGTCGGCTTCCTCCTTCTCCACAGCAGCCGACGAGGAGGCGCGGACGCGAGCGGCCGCCGGGCCGGGCGTCGCAGCGCCGCCGGGGGCCGAGCCTCCGAGCCGACGGGCGTGGCGCGCGTCGACGAGGTGCACCGCCAGCTCCCGCGGCTCGACCAAGAAGCGCTCCGGTCGCAGGTCCAGGTGGACGATCCCCAGCGCGTGCAGCCCTTCGACCAGCTCGGCGAGCGCCCGTGCCAGGGCGAGCACGTCGTCCAGGCTGAGAGGGTGCGTGCGCCAGAAGGTCCGAAGGGGCACGCCGCCGGGGTCCTCGAGTACGACCCGGCACGCGCCATCGGCGCCGGGCCCTTCGACGGCGAGCACCCGCGCCAGCCCCGCCGCCTCGAGATCCGCCCAAAGCCGCCGCTCGCGCCGCGCGAACCGCGCGCCCCCTCCGGGGTTCCACGACTTGACGAGCACCCTGCCGCCGTCCGCCCGGAGCGCGCGGTCGAGGGAGCTGTACGCGTCCTGGTGCAGCCGTTCGGTGATGGTGACGGGTTCACCCATGACGGCCGCGACCCCCGGTGCTCACGGTTTGGAAGAACAATACACCCTATCCGGCGGCCCGGGGCGCCGAGGGGGGTGGTTCGGTTCCCGCGCCCGAGGGACGAGACGCAGCGGCCGGGACGGCCAGGAGGCCCCCGCCGGTGCCGGCCGGCGGCGACCTCAGAAGTTGCTGATCGTCCAGAAGAGGAGGAGGCCCCAGGCGCTCCCCGTCGCCCTCACGATGGTCGCGGCCACCACGAAGACGACGCCGACGGCAATGTAGCCGAGGGCGGCGAAGATCGGCTGGCCGTAGAGGACCGCCTGGACCCACGAGTGGGCGAGGCCGAAGCCGAGCCCGCCGACGAGGATGGCGGCCCAGCCCGGTCCCTTGGGCGGGACCGCCCGAGCTCGCGCCCCGCCGCCGAGGAGGCCGTCCAGCGCATACAGGAAGAGCGCGATCCAGACGCCCTCGAGAAGGCCCCAGAACGGGATGTAGAGGGCCAGGACGGCGGGGAGGCCGAGGATGCGGCGCGCCTCGTCGAAGTGCGGCGTTCGCACCCCGAAGGCCGACGCGCCCAGGACGAGCGCGAGATAGACGGCCGAGTAGGCGGCGCCCCAGACGAGCGAGCGGCGCGCGCCTGCCCGGGCGAACCCGGCGGCGGACCAGCGCCCGTCCAGGGCGACGAACGCGACCGGGGTCGCCGCCAGGCAGAGTTGGAGGATCAACCCGCGCCAGAAGCCGACGGGGAGTAGGGAGACGGGGAGGACGTGCCCGATTACGGCCCCCGCCAGGGGCGAGAGGAACGCGATCCCCGCGAGGTAGGCCGAGCGCGCCCGGGACCCCACCTTCACGCCGCGCCTAGCCACCCGCGAGAAGCCGCGTCAGCCGGCCGCGGTCGAAGCCGCGCACGACCTGCCCGTCGACGACGACGACGGGCGTCCCGGTGACGCCTCCCGTGAGCGCGAGGAGCTCCCTCAGGTTCGAGGGGTCCGCGACCGGCTTCTCGACGAAGGCGACGCCGCGGTCGCGCAGGAAGCGCACGACCGCGTGGCAGGGACCGCACCCTTCCGACGTGAAGACGACGACCTCGCGCTC
>JADGHG010000040.1 GCA_019689585.1 Clostridia bacterium | reverse complement strand
GGCCCGGCCGGCGGGAGGGGAGGGGGCCGTGCGGGCCGAAGAGGCGGGGGACGCGCGCTGCGGGCGCCGGATCGCGGAAGGGGGGCGAGCGCGGCGGAAGCCGAGGACAGGGTGGGACCCGAGCCCGTCTCGACCGCGTGGCGGCTTTCCGACATCTTCCCCTCCGAGGCGGCGTGGGAGGGCGAGCTCGCCGCGCTCCGGTCGCAGGTCGGGGAGCTCGGGCGCTACGCGGGGCGGTTCGGGGAGGGCGCGGCCGTCCTCAAGGAGGCCCTCGACCGCCGCTTCGGCTTCCTCGAGCGCCTTCTCCGCGTCACGGCCTATGCCCGTCTCGCCCACGACCTCGACACGCGCGACGCGCGCGCGAAGGAGCGCCTCGACCGCGCGACGGCCCTCATGGCGGAGGCCCAGGCGGAGCTCTCCTACCTCGAACCCGAGGTGCTCTCCCTTCCCGACGCGACGATCGCCGCCTACCTCGAGCGCGAGCCCGGCCTCCGCGACTACCGCTTCCACCTCGAGCGGCTCGTGCGCCGCCGGCCCCACGTGCTGGGCCCGGGGGAGGAGCGCGTCCTCGCCTTGGCCGGGGAGCTCCTCGCGCTGCCGCTCGAGGTCTACCGGATGATGCACGACGCCGACATGCGCCCGCCCGAGGTGGCGGACGAGGCCGGCCGGCCCGTGCGCCTCACGCCGGCCGGCTTCCTCCGCCTCATGGAGAGCCCCGCGCGCGAGGTGCGGCGCGAGGCCTTCCGCGCGCTCTACGCCGCCTACGACGAGCGCCGGCACGCCTTCGCGGCCGCCCTCGCGGGCGCCGTGCGCCGCGACGTCTTCCTCGCCCGCGCGCGCCGTCACCCGTCTGCCCTCGCAGCCGCGCTCTTCCCCGACGGCGTCCCGGTCGCGGTCTACGAGAGCCTCGTCGCCTCCGTGCGGCGCCACCTCCCGCTCCTCCACCGCTATCTGCGGCTCAAGCGCCGGGCGCTCGGCCTCCCCGACCTGCGCGTCTACGACCTCTACGCCCCGATCGTGCCGGGCTGGGATCGGCCGATCGCCTACCCCGAGGCGTGCGCGATCGTGCTGCGCGCCCTCGCCCCGCTCGGCGAGGCGTACGTCGACGGGGTGCGCAAGGCGCTGGCCGAGGGCTGGGTCGACGTCCCCGAGCGGCCCGGCAAGCGGAGCGGGGCCTACTCGAGCGGCGTCTACGGCGCGCATCCCTACGTGCTCCTCAACTGGCAGGACAGCCTGCGCAGCGCCTTCACGCTCGCGCACGAGCTCGGCCACGCCATGCACTCCTACGAGGCCGACCGGCATCAGCCCTTCGCGCTCGCGCAGTACAGCGTCTTCGTCGCGGAGGTGGCCTCGACGACCAACGAGGCCCTTCTCCTCGCCGAGCTCCTCGCCGAGGCGCGGACGAGGCGGCAGCGCGCCGCGCTCCTTGTGAGCCACCTCGAGAACGTGCGGCAGACGCTCTTCCGCCAGACGATGCTGGCCGAATTCGACCGCGCCCTGCACGAGGCGGTCGAGCGGGGCGGGGCGCTTACGGCCGACGGGCTCTCGTCGCTCTACGAGGGGCTTCTCGCCGAGTACTACGGCCGGGAGGTGGCGCTCGACCCCGAGGCCTCGCGCGAGTGGATGCGCATTCCGCACTTCTACTTGAATTTCTACGTCTACAAGTACGCGACCGGATTCTCGGCCGCGGCCGCCCTCGCCGCCCGGCTCCTCGGGCCGGACGGCGCCCGGGCGCGCGCCCGCTACCTCGCCTTCCTCCGGGCCGGAGGTTCGCTCTGGCCGCTCGACGCCCTGCGCGCGGCGGGCGTCGACCTCGCGACGCCCGCGCCCTTCGACGCCGCACTCGCAGGCTTCGAGCGCTCGCTCGACGAGCTCGAGTCGCTCCTCGCCTGACCCATGCGCAGGCCGACCGCATACCTCGTCGCCGCCGTCCGTATAACTAACGAGCGCCGCCGCCCAGCCCGGCGGGGCGCCCGAGGTGAGGCCGGTGGAGACGATCGCGATCGGCGCGAAGCACGGCCTCGAGGAGATCCGCCGCGCCGTCGAGGCCCGGCTGCGCGCCGACCTGAAGGAGCTCGCCGACACGGTCGAGATCGTGGAGGTGGCGCGCGGGTCGTGGCGCTTCCTGGGCCTGCGGCTGCCGTTCTCGGGCCCCGGCGCCGAGGGGCGCCCCGAGGCGGCCAAGGCGGCCCGGCGGAGCGTGGCCGACGCCGTGGGCGACGTCATCTTCCGGCGCTGGGAGCCGCGCCTCATCCGCCGCCTCTTGCGGCTCTACGAGGCCGACCTCACGCCGGCCGAGCGCCGGCGCGCCTATCGCCGCGCGCGCGGCCGCCTCGTCGAGCGCGACCTGGCGCGCGGCCCGGGCATCTCCCGGGCGGCGGGCGTCAAAGCCCGCCTCGAGGAGTACCTCGCGGGCTCGAACCACCTGATCGTCGACGGATTCCTGACCTTTCGCCTGAAGGACTACCTGGCCGAGCTCGAGGAGGCCGTCGACGAGGCCGTCGACGAGCTGCTCCTCGAGCGCGAGTACGAGGAGTTCGTGGAGCTTCTGCGCCATTTCGTCGAGACGCGCCCGCCGAAGGTCGACTTCGTCCACGTGACGCGCCTTCCCGACGGCCGCTTCCGCCTCCTCGACGACCGCGGCCGGCCGCTTGCGCCTGGCTTCCTCGTAGGCCTCGAGGGCGCCCGCGGGAGCGACGTCGCGGGGGAGGACGTGCTCGTGAGCGCGCTCGTCCTCCTGGCCCCGAGAAGCCTGCGCCTGCACCGCCTGGCGGAGCTGCCGGAGCTCGCCGACGCCCTCGACGCGATCCGGCGCGTCTTCGGGACGCGCCTCGGCGAGTGCGCGGGCTGCCCCCTCTGTGCCGAGGTGGCCGCGCCCGCCCCCCTCCGCCGCGAGCCGGGCCGCTAGGCGCGGGGTTGCGCGCCGCGCCGCCAGAGGAGCGCCGCCACGCGCCGTCGAACGTTGGCCGCCAGGAGGCGTGGCCGCGAGATGACGACGCGAAGCGAGACGGAACGACGGCTGGTCCCGGCCGGGCTCCTCGACCGGCTGCCCCGCTCGGGGATCCGCGAGATCGCCCAGTTCGCCGGGGACCGCGCCGGGCTTGTGCACCTCGAATACGGCGAGCCGAGCCTGCCGACGCCCGAGCCGATCCGCCGCAAGGTCGCGCAGGCGGTCCTCGAGCGGCGGATGGTGTACACGCCCGTGCGCGGGCCGGAACGGCTGCGCGAGCTCATCGCGGCCAAGGTGCGCGAGGTGAACGGCTACCCGGCGTCGGCCGACGAGGTCTTCGTGACGAACGGCGGCACGGGCGGCCTCTTCCTGGCCCTGGCGGCCGTCCTCGAGCCGGGGGCGAGCGTGCTCCTCCCGGACCCCGGTTGGCCCAACCCGGTGGGTATGGCGCACGTCCTCGGGGCGCGCCCCCATTTCTACCGGCTCGATCCCGAAAACGGCTTCCTCCCGGACCCCGGCGACTGGCGCGTCCCCGCGGACTGCCGGGCCGTCGTCGTCAACAGCCCCGCCAACCCGACGGGAAGCGTGTTCCCGGAGGAGGTCGCGGCGGCGATCGCCGACCTCGCCCGGCGGCGCGGCCTCTGGGTGATCTCCGACGAGGTCTACGACCAGATCTACTTCGACCGCCGGCCGACGGCCATGGCCCGCCTCTACCCCGAGGGCACGATCTCGGTCTACAGCTTCTCGAAGACGTACGCCATGACGGGCTGGCGGCTCGGCTACCTCGTCGGCCCGGCCGCGCTTCTCGAGCGTCTCGAGAAGGTGGCGGAGTCGGTCGCGAGCTCCACCTCGATGCCGGCGCAGATCGCGGCGGAGGCGGCGCTCGTCGAGGCCTCGGGCGAGGTGCCGGCGATGGTCGCGGCGTATCGCAGCCGGCGCGACCTGGCCGTCCGGCGGGCGAAGGAGCTCGGCCTCTACCGGTACACCCCCGAGGGCGCCTTCTACCTGATGGTCGACGTCTCGCGCGCGGGCGCGAGCGAGGAGGTGGCGCGGCGGCTCATCGAGGAGAAGTCGGTGGTCGCGACGCCCGGCAGCGCCTTCGGCCCCTCGGCGGCGGGCTACCTCCGCATCTCTCTGGCGGCGGCCGAGGAGGATGTCGAGCGCGGCCTTGTGGCGATCGCCGAGCTCCTTTCGGAAGGGGAGCGGTAGCATGGAGCGCGCCTTGGCGCAGAGGCGGCTCGTCGGCTCGATCGTGCCGATGGTGACGCCCTTCACGCCCGACGACGAGATCGACGAGGCGGCCTTCCGCCGCCTCGTCGACTGGCAGATCGCCGAAGGCTCGCACGGCATCTCGGTCACCGGCACGACGGGCGAGCCGTCGGCGCTCTCGCTCGAGGAGCGCAAGCGCATGATCGACCTCTGCGTCGACGCCGTCCGGGGCCGCGTGCCGACGGTCGTCGGCACAGGCACGAACAACTTCCGCGAGACGCTCGAGCTCACCCGCCACGCGGAGCGGGCCGGCGCCGACGCCGCGCTCGTCATCGTGCCCTACTACAACCGCCCGACGCAGGAGGGGCTCTACCGCCATTTCCGCGCGATCGCGGAGTCGACGTCGCTCCCGGTCATCATCTACAACATCCCGGGCCGCACGGCCGTGAACCTCGAGGTCGAGACGCTGGCGCGGCTCTACTCGGACTGCCCGAACATCGTGGGCGTGAAGGAGGCCAACACCAACCTCCAGCAGGTGAGCGACGAGATCGCGGCCTGCCCCGGCATCAACGTCTATTCCGGCATCGAGGCGCTCTGCTTCCCGATGCTGGCCCTCGGCGGGGCGGGCCACGTCTCGGCGACCGCGAACGTGGCGCCGCGAGAGGTGGCGCGTCTCTACGACCTCGTCGTCGCGGGGCGCTGGGAGGAGGCGCGCGCCCTCCACTACCGGCTTCTGCCGCTCAACGAGGCGCTCTTCCTCGAGACGAACCCGGGGCCGGTGAAGACGGCGCTCGGGTGGCTCGGGCGCATCCACCCGGCGCTCAGGCTGCCGCTCGCACCGCCTGGGCCGGCCACGCAGGCCAGGCTGCGCCGGGCCATGGAGGGGCTCGGCCTCCTTTCGCCCGAGGCGGCGGAGGCGCACCTTGGCGGGGCGGAGACGGCCCGCCCGTGAAGTGGGCGCGGGTCGTCGCCGGAGGCCGCGAGCGGACGTGCGTCTGGCGCGAGGACGACGGCCTCCTCGTCGACGCGGGCGGCGAGGCGCACCGGCCGGACGAGGTCGTGTGGCTTCCGCCCGTGCGCCCGCGCCAGGTCGTCGGGCTCGCCCTCAACTTCCGCGAGCACGCGGCGGAGCTCCAGCTGGAGGCGCCCGAGGAGCCGACGCTCTTCCTGAAGCCGGTCTCCTCGCTCGTCGGGCACCGGGCGCCGGTCGTGCGGCCGCCCGGGGTCGAGATGATGCACTACGAGGTCGAGCTCGCGGTCGTCATCGGCCGCGAGGCCCGGCGGGTGCCGGCCGGTCGGGCGTACGACTACGTGCGCGGGTACACGATCGCGAACGACGTGACGGCGCGCGAGTTCATCCGCAACATGTACCGGCCGCCCGTCCGGGCCAAGGGCTGGGACACGTTCGGCCCCATCGGCCCCTTCCTCGTCGACCGCGACGACATCCCCGACCCGGGCGACCTCGAGCTGCGCGCGTTCGTGAACGGCGAGCTCTGCCAGCGCGGGCGCACCTCCGAGCTCATCCACGACGTCCCGCGGCTCATCGAGTTCGTCACGTCGTTCATGACGCTTCTGCCCGGCGACGTGATCCTCACCGGGACGCCGCGCGGCATCCGCTACGTGGCGCCGGGCGACGTCATGCGCCTCGAGATCGACGGCCTGGGGGCGCTCGAAAACCCGGTCGTATAGTCGGAGGCGCGAGGGCGCGCGCCGGGGCGGCCGGAGGACCGCCGACAGGCGCGTCGAAACCCGCATGGGAGGCCGAAGGCGGCGTGGCGCAGATCCCGAATCCGGTCCTGCACTTCATCGGCGGCCGCTTCGTCGAGAGCCGGAGCGGCGGCCGCTTCATCTCCCTCAATCCGGCGACGAACGAGCCGCTCGTCGAGGTGGCCGACGGCCAAGCCGAGGACGTCGACCGGGCCGTCCAGGCGGCGGCCGAGGCCTTTCGCCGGACGAGCTGGCCAGGGCGGCCGGCCGAGCGCGCGAAGGCGCTCCGGCGCGTCGCGGAGCTCCTCGTCGAGCGGGGCGACGACTTCGCCCGGGCCGAGACGGCCGACACCGGCCTCCCCGTGAGCCAGGCCCGCGGCCAGGCCAGGCGGGCGGCGGAGAACTTCCGCTTCTTCGCCGACCTCTGCGAGCACCAGGCCGGCCGCAGCTACCTCGTCGAGGGCGCCTTCATCAACTACACGGTGCGCAAGCCGGTCGGGGTCGCCGGGCTCATCACGCCCTGGAACACGCCGCTCATGCTCGAGACCTGGAAGGTGGCGCCCTGCCTCGCGGCCGGCAACACGTGCGTCCTGAAGCCGGCCGAGTGGTCGCCCGTCTCGGCCGCGCTCCTCGCCGAGGTCGTGCGCGAGGCCGGCGTGCCCGACGGCGTCTTCAACGTCGTGCACGGCTTCGGCGAGACGGCGGGCGCGCCCTTGGTCGCGCACCCCGACGTGCGGCTCATCTCGTTCACCGGCGAGACGACGACCGGCATGGAGATCATGCGCAACGGAGCCGCCACCTTGAAGCGGTACTCGATGGAGCTCGGCGGCAAGTCGCCGGTCCTCGTCTTCGCCGACGCCGACCTCGACCGCGCCCTCGACGCGGCCGTCTTCGGCGTCTTCTCGCTGAACGGCGAGCGCTGCACAGCGGGCTCGCGCCTCTTCGTCGAGGACGCCGTCTACGACGGGTTCGTCGAGCGTCTCGCGGAGCGCGTCCGCCGCATCCGGGTGGGCGATCCGCAGGATCCGACGACGGAGGTGGGGCCGCTCATCCACCCGGACCACTGGCGGCGGGTCATGGGCTATATCGAGCTCGCGCCGGAGGAGGGGGCGACGGTCGCCGTCGGCGGGCGCCGGCCGGAGGCCTTCCCCGACGGCAACTACCTCGAGCCGACCCTCATCGTCGACGTCGAGAACGGGATGCGGATCGCGCAAGAGGAGATCTTCGGCCCGGTCCTCACGGTTTTGCGCTTCTCGGGCGAGGACGAGGCCGTGCGGCTTGCGAACGACGTGAAGTACGGCCTCGCCGCCTACGTCTGGACGAACGACGTGCGCCGCGCCCACCGCGTGGCCCAGTCGCTCGAGGTCGGCCTCGTCTGGGTGAACTCCCAGAACGTGCGCGACCTGCGCACGCCCTTCGGCGGCGCCAAGTGGAGCGGGATCGGGCGCGAGGGCGGCGAAGACAGCTTCGAGTTCTACACCGAGACGACGACGATCCACGTGGCGCTCGGCGACCACGCCATCCCGCGCTTCGGCGCGGCCGAGGCGCCGGGCGAGGGAAGGGGCTAGGGCGATGGGCGCGAGGACGGGTGCGGAGTATCTCGCGCGTCTCGACGAGGAGACGCGCGAGGTCTGGATCGGCGGGGAGCGGGTGGTGACGGGCGTCACGAAGCACCCGGCCTTCCGCAACGTGACGCGCAGCATCGCCGCGCTCTACGACATGCAGCACGACCCCGCGCTCAAGGACGAGCTCACCTACGTCTCGCCGACGAGCGGCGAGCGTGTGGGCGTGAGCTTCCTCCAGCCGCGGACGCGCGAGGACCTGGCCCGGCGCCGGCGCATGATGAAGATCTGGGCCGACTACTCCGGCGGGTTCCTCGGCCGCACGCCCGACTACCTGAACGCGAGCCTCATGGCGATGGCGGCCGCCCACGACTGGTTCTCGGAGGCCGACCCGCGCTTCGGCGAAAACATCCGCAAGTACTACGAGTACGTGCGCGAGAACGACCTCTGCCTCACCCACACGCTCATCAACCCGCAGGCCAACCGGGCGGTCGGCCCCTCGCAGCAGAAGGACCCCTTCCTCGCGGCCCGCATCGTCAAGGAGACGGACGCCGGGGTCGTCATCCGCGGGGCGCGCATGCTCGCGACCCTCGGGCCGATCTCGGACGAGATCATCGTCTTCCCCTCGACCGTGCTCCGGGGCCAGCCGGAGGACGCGCCGTACGCGTTCGCCTTCGCGCTGCCCTCGAGCGCCCCCGGCATGAAGTACATCTGCCGCGAGACGTTCGACTACGGCAAGAGCCACTTCGACCACCCGCTGGGCTCGCGCTTCGAGGAGATGGACGCGGTCGTCGTCTTCGACGACGTGCTCGTCCCCTGGGAGCGGATCTTCCTCCTGCGGGACACGAAGAAGTGCAACGAGGTCTACGCCGCCACCGACGCCGTCGTGCACATGGCGCACCAGGTGGCGGTGAAGGCGGTCGCCAAGACGGAGTTCCTCCTCGGCGTCGTCCTCCTCATCATCGACACGATCGGGATCGGCCAGTTCCAGCACGTCCAGGAGAAGGCGGCCGAGGTCATCCTCGCGCTCGAGACGATGCGGGCCTTCCTGCGCGCCGCCGAGGTCGACGCCCAGCCGAACGCCTGGGGCGTGATGACGCCGGCCTGGGCGCCGCTCAACGCCGCCCGCAACATCTACCCGAAGACCTACCCGCGGCTCGTCGAGATCATCCAGCAGCTCTCGGCCAGCGGGCTCATGGCGCTGCCGAGCGAGGCCGACTTCCGCAGCCCGATCGGCCCGACGGTCGAGCGCTACCTGCAGGCGCGGAACGCGGACGCGACGGAGCGCGTCAAGCTCTTCCGCCTGGCGTGGGACGTCGCGGCGAGCGCGTTCGGAGGCCGCCAGGTGCTCTACGAGCGCTTCTTCTTCGGCGACCCGGTGCGGATGTGGGGGGCGCTCTACGAGAGCTACGACAAGGCGCCCTACATGGAGCGCGTCCGGGCCTTCCTTTCGCGCTCGGACGAGGCGGAGTAGATGGCGGGCGAGCCGGCCGCCCCGGGCCCTCCCGACGCCCAGGCCTTCCGGCGCGTCATGGGCCGGTTCGCGACGGGCGTGACGGTCGTCACGGCCTGGTTCGGCCGCGAGGTGCGCGGCATGACGGCGAACGCCTTCTGTTCCGTCTCGCTCGAGCCCTTATTGCTCCTTGTGAGCGTCCATGAGGACGCGCGGCTCCTCGAGGCCGTGCGGGCCTCGGGCGCCTTCGCCGTCAACATCCTGGGCGCGGACCAGGAGCCGCTCGCGCGCCGCTTCGCCGGGGCGGAGGGCGGCCGCTTCGCGGAGTTCCGCTTCGAGCCGTGGGAGGGCGCGCCCCGCCTCGCCGGGTGCCTGGGGGCGGCCGCGTGCACGGTCGAGACGCTCGTCCCGGCCGGGGACCACGTGCTCGTCCTGGGACGGGTGCGGGCGCTCCACGAGGGGGCGCTCGCGCCGCCCCTCGTCTTCTGGGCGGGGGGCTACCGTCGGCTCGCCGAGCCACACGCAGTACCGGCCGAGCCGATCGACCCCTTCGCGCGCCGGGCGGAACCGATCTACTACGACGAGCGCGAGACGGGGTGAGGCACGGTGTCGGACGAGCGGGCGGACTCTGGGCCGGACGAGCGGAGGGACGCGAGGCCGACAGCCGAGGCGGCGGGCGCGGGAGGCGGTGTCGGCGGGCGGCCGCCCTTCGACATCGTGCGCGTGGGGCACGTCGAGCTCCGCGTCACCGATCTCGACCGCGCCCGCGCGTTCTACGTCGACCTGCTCGGCTTCGTCGAGACGGAAAGGACTCAGGAGGTCCTCTACCTCCGCGGGCTGGAGGAGCGGTTCCACCACAGCCTGGCGCTTCGGCGCGCGGAGAGCCCGGGCCTCGGTCACATCGCCTTCCGGGTGCGGAGCGCGGACGACCTCGCCCGGGCCGAGGCCTTCTTCCGCCGGCTCGGGCGGCCCGTTCGGTGGGTCGAGGCCGGCGCCGAGGCGGGCCAGGGGCGCGCCCTGCGCGCGCAGGATCCTTTCGGGTTCCCGGTCGAGTTCTTCTGCGAGATCGACGAGGCCGAACGGCTGCTCCAGCGCTTCGACGCGTACCGCGGCGCCTTCCCCATGCGCATCGACCACGTCAACCTCTTCGTGCCCGACGTGCAGGCGGCCCACGACTGGTACACGGCCGAGCTCGGCTTCCGCTGCTCGGAGTACACCGAGACGGCGGGCGCGCAGCCGCGCGTGTGGGCCTCCTGGCTCTTCCGCAAGCCGAACGTGCACGACGTCGCGCTCATGAACGGCGCCGGGCCCCGGCTGCACCACGTCGGGTTCTGGGTGGCCGACACCGCGAGCGTCCTAAGGGCCTGCGACATCCTGGCCGCGGCCGGGCGCGTCGCTGCGCTCGAGCGCGGCCCGGGCCGCCACGGCATCTCGAACGCCTTCTTCCTGTACCTGCGCGACCCGGACGGGAACCGCATCGAGCTCTACACGGGCGACTACCTGACGGCCGATCCCGACTTCCGGCCGATCCGCTGGAGCCTGGACGACCCCCGCCGCCAGACGTTCTGGGGCCACGCCGCACCGCCGTCCTGGTTCGAGGAGGCGAGCCCGGTGGAGGACGTCCGCGACGGGTCGTTCGTGCCGCTCTCGGAGCCCCTTCTGCAGGACCGGCCGCACACGGTGACGTGAGGCGGGGGGCGGTGGAGGCAGGCATCATTACCGGTGACGACCGGTGACGCGACGCGCGGCTGCGGCCAGACAACCGAGGCTGCGGGCGGACGACCGGCCGAGGCTGCGGCGCAACGGCCGAGGCTGCGGGCGGACGACCGGCCCCGGCTGCGGCGCAACGGCCGAGGCTGCGGCCGGACGGCTGAGCCCTAGGCAGCTCCCGGCGGGAACCGGCCGGCGCCCCCGGACGTCACGAAGGCGGTGAAGGCATGGTGGGGCCGATGGCGGTGAGATCGCGCGAGGGGGCGGGCGGCCGCGGACGCCGGCTCGTGCGTATGCGTGCGGGGCTTGTCGCAGCCGCGCTTCTCGGCTTGGCTCTCCTCTTCGCTCTGCCTTCCTTCCGCGCTGCGGCCCAGTCGTTCCTCGACCTCTTCCACGCCGAGCGGATCGCGCCCATCGCCTTCGATCCGCGCGAGCTTGCGTCGCTTCCCGCGCCGCCCAGCCCCGACGCCATCGGCAGGCTGACGTGGACGGGGGGCACGCGCCATGCCGGCCTCGGCGTGGACGAGGCCAAGGCGCTTCTCGGGACGGTCCCCCTCTTCACGATCGCGGCCGACGGCTGGTCGGCGCCGGGCGGCTTCGACGTCACGGAAGGCGCCCGCGCCGTCTTCGTCCTCGACCGGGCCCGCTTCGAGTCGTACCTGCGCTCGGCCGGGTGGGCCGACGCCCGCCTTCCCGCCGCCTTCGACGGCGCCACGTTCGTGGCCGAGATCCCTGCGGTGGTGACCTCGCGCTGGGCCGACGGCGAGGGCGGGACGGTCGAGCTCCTGCAAGGCGCGACGCCCCGGGTGGAGGCGCCGGCCGGGGTCGACGTCGAGATCCTGCGTCAGATCGCCCTCGCCGCACCCGGCCTGCCGCCGGAGCTCCGGAGCGAGCTCGGCGCGATCCGCGACTGGCGCCAGGTTTTGCCGGTGCCGGTGCCGAAGGGAGCCGAGGCCGAGCACGTGTCGCTGGCGGGGGCCGTCGACGCCGTCCTCGTGGCGGACGCCGCGGGCGGGCGCACGGCGCTCGTGTGGATCGAGCCCTCGGGTGCCGTTCTCGGCCTCCTCGGGGAAGGCGTCGGGGGCGAGGCCCTCCTCGCGCTCGTGTCCTCGGTGCAGCCGGCGAAGTAGCCGCCGTGGCGGAGGCCGCTCTCGCCGTCTCCGGGCTCGTGCGCCGTTTCGGCGCGACCCGCGCCCTCTCGGGGGTCGACCTCACGGTCCCGGCCGGATCGGCCTTCGGGCTCCTCGGCCCGAACGGGGCCGGGAAGAGCACGCTCGTCCGTATCGTCCTCGGCTTCCTCCCGGCGGACGAGGGCGACGCCCGCATCTTCGGCCGGCCGGCCGCGTGGCGCACGGCCCGCGAAGGCGTGGGCTTCCTCCCCGAGCGCTTCGCCTACCCCGGGTGGCTCACCGGACTCGAGCTCCTTGCGCATCACGCCCGCCTTCTCGGCTACCGAGCGGGCGAGGCGCGCCGGGAGGCGTTGCGGCAGCTCGAGCGGGTCGGGCTGGCCGAGGCCGCTCGACGGCGCATCCGCGGATACTCGAAGGGCATGCAGCAAAGGCTCGGGATCGCGCTCTCCCTCGTCGGCGGACCGCGCCTTCTCGTCTGGGACGAGCCGACCTCGGCCCTCGACCCCCTGGGCCGCGTCCTCGTGCGCGACCTGATGTTGGAGGAGCGGCGGCGCGGCGCGACCGTCTTCTTGAACTCGCATCTCCTCGGCGAGGTCGAGCGCGTGTGCGACCGCGTGGCCGTCATCGACCGAGGCCGGGTCCTGCGCGAGGGCCCCTTGGGCGACCTCCTCCTCGCGCGCCTGCGGCTCGTCGTCGAGGCGGAGCCGGTCGGGGACGAGCTCGTCCGGGAGCTCGGACGCTGGGGGCGCGTCCTCCGCGCGGAGGGGGCCGGATCGCGCCGGATCGAGATGGAGGTCGGCGAGCGCGAGGCGGTGGCCGAGGTGGCGCGCCTTCTCACATCCGCGGGTGCGCGCCTCTACCGCCTCGAGCCGCGCGGCGAGTCTCTCGAGGAGTTCTTCCTCGAGGCGCTCAGGGACGCGGCGGCCTCCGGCGCCAGGGCGCCCGGAGAGGGCCTGTGAGCGGGATCGCGCGCGCCCTCGAGATGGCGCGCTACGCGGTGCGCGAGGCGAGCCGCAACCGGCTCACGTGGGTGGGCCTCGGCGCCGGGGTCCTGTTTCTCGGGCTCTACGCCTGGGGGCTCAGCGCGGCCCTTGGGCACCTCGCCCCCGTCGGGGGTGACCTCGGGGGTGTGGGCGGCGAGGCGGGGTCGGGCGGCACCGGCGGTGCCGAGGCCGCGTCGCCGCCCGAGCTCTCGCGCGCGATGCTCGTCGCCGGGATCGCGCCGCTTGCGTTCTGGCCGGCCTCACTTCTCGCCGTGGCGCTCGGAGGGGTGCTCGGCGCGGGTGCGACGGCCGGGGAGCTCGACGGGCAGACGGCGCTCGCCACGCTCGCGCGGCCGCTCGGCCGGGGCGAGTGGCTCTTCGGGAAGGCCCTCGGGGCGGGGCTGGTGCTGACGGGCACGGTCGTCGGGGTGTCGCTCGCCTTCATGGCCATCACCTGGAGGCTTGCGGGAGCGGCGCCGACCGCCTGGGCCGCCGGTTCGGCCCTCGTCCTTCTCGAAGGCTGGGTGGCGTTCGCCCTGGCCCTCGCCCTCGGGACGCGGCTCGGCCCGCTGGTGACGCTCGTCGCGGTCGTCCTCGTCTACGGGCTCTCGCTCATCGGCCAGGTCGTCGGCTTCTTCGGCCGCCTGGCCGGGCCCGGCGACCGCACGCTCGAGGACGTCTCGACCGTCGTGATGCTCCTCTTCCCGGCGAACGGCCTCTTCGCGCGCGCCGCCTACCTCCTCTCGGGCGCCAACCCGTTCGTGACGCTCGCGGCCGGGCCTCTCGGGGGCGGGGCTCCGCCGACGGCGGCGCTCACGTACTGGGCGCTCGGCTACACGGCCGCCCTCATGGCCTGGGCCTGGCGCCTCCTTCACGGCCGCGAGCTCGGCTAGCCAAACGGCAGGGCCGCGAGCCGGAGGGCCGGGACCTGGGTCCCGACTTGCGGGGACCTATTGACCCGCTCGCGAGTCCCCCCTATAGTGCTGGCAGATTCGACCGGAAGAGACTCCAATCGTCAGCGGACGCGACGAGCCTCCGGGGCACGTGGACGCGCAGGGCCCGGAGGGGAGCGAGAGCGTAACCGGCCGCTGGGAGGCGGCCGGTCATTTTGTGGGCGGAGGGGCCGCCCGGAAGGATGATGCAGGTGCGTCGGCGCAAGGCGGTCTGGCTCATCTTCGGTGTGATCATCGCGGCGCTCGCGACCTCGGTGAGCTTCGCGGCGACGTCGGCGACGGCCACGATCAGCGTGAGCGAGGTCAGCAGCGAGTAGGTGGCCGTCTCCCAGGCCGGCACGAACGGCCGCTTCGGTCACACGGCCAACATCCCTGTCGTGGCCGAGGGCTCGACGGGGACGGTCGCGCAGGGCGATCTCTATGTCGTCGACGCGACGAGCTACTCGGGCGACATCTGGGTGACGCTCTACCTCGACAACCCGGACGCGCTCGCCAACGACTACTCGTACATGAACTTCAACGTGAGCGTGTACTCGTACGGCGCGACCGCGTGGAACACGGCGCCCGCGACGCAATTGAACGGCGACCCCGCCTCCCAGGTGCTCTCGCTCACGAACGGCTACGTCTCGTTCCTCCTCGCCGGAAGCAAGAAGTACAGCGTGAGCCTGGACAGCGGCGCCTTCTACACGCTCGACGCCAATGGGACGGCCCCGAGCTTCTTCGTCGACGTCGAGCCTCGCTGAGCCTTCGCGGCGAGGCGGGGCGGGGGGGGGGGGGGGGGGGGGGGGGGGGGGGGGGGGGCGCCGGGCGGGCGGGGGGGGTAAAAAAAA
>JADGHG010000168.1 GCA_019689585.1 Clostridia bacterium | reverse complement strand
CGCTGGGGTCAGTCCCGGTCCGCGAGCGAGCGCCAGGCGAGGTACGAATAGACCGTCGGCACGAGGATCATGGCGGCGATCGCGGCGATCAGGAGCCCAAGGGCCGCCGCGCCGCCCAGGCCGAAGGCGCCGAGCGCGATGAGCGCGAGCCCGCCGACGACGAACGTGTACGCTCCCACCCGGTGCGTCCGGCGCCACACCTCCTCGTTCGCGAGCGTCCAGGGCGTGCGGATGCCGACGAAGTAGTTGTGGCGCACCTGCCCCATGAGATCCCCGATCACCATGAGGAGGAGCCCGACCGCCGCCGGCACGACCCGCCCGATCGGCACCGGATACCCGGCGCCGCTTGCGAGCGCGGCCGCGAACACGCCGAGGAGGACGACGAGGATGGCCGACCGGAAGACGGCGTACGCCCCGCCGAAACGCACGTAGTTGGCCCGGCGCGGATCGATGCGGGGGACGACCCACATGAGGCCGTAGACGGCGAGAGGAAGCGAAAGGCCGAAGGCGATCACGGCGATCGGCGAACCCCAGGCGTCCGGCTGCCCGTAGAGGTTCCAGTGCGTGGGGACCCGCTCGGGAAGCCGCGGGTAGACGTAGGCGGCCGTCCCGGCCGCGACGCACCAGAGGGCGAGCGCCACCCCGTCGAGAAGGCCGAACCTCACGGCGGTCACCCCCAGAGATCGAGCTCGGCCGCGCGGAGCCTAAGAAGCGCGAACGCCGCCACGGCGAGAGCGTAGACGGAGAAGATCGACTCGAAGACGGCGGCCCGGGCCACGTGCGCCGCCGGCCCGAAGGCGTCCGCCACCCCGCCCTCCGCCATGGCGAGGAGCTCCACGGCGCCGTCGAGCGCGCCGTGCAAAAGGACCGCCAGCCCGAGGAAGGGCAGGACGCGTCCTCTCGCGAGGCCGAGTGCGAGAAGTCCGGCCGTCGCCAGGTGGAAGACGGTCGCGCTCCCGCGCTCCCAGAGCGGCATGGCGAGGGCGCCCCAACCCGGCGCGACGGACGCCTGGCCGGCCAAGGCCGAGATGCCGACGAACGCGACCTCGGTCGCCGCAAAGCCCGCGCCGACGGCCAGGGCCGCCCCGAGGAAGCCGCGCCGCCGGCCGAACCAGGCGAGCCCGGCGAGCTTCAGAAGCTCTTGCGCGACGCCGGCGGCGAACCCGTAGTAGAGGGCTTCCCCCGCCGAGGCCGGGATGAGCGGCACGAGCCGATCCGGCGCGTGAAGGGCGAGGGCGACGGGCGCGACCATGGCGTTCTGCAGAACGCCGGACACGACGAACGCGCCCGCGCCGACCGCAAGTCCCGGCCACGGCCAGGGCCGCCCGAGGGCCGCGCGCTGGGCGAGCCACCCGAGGGCGACGGCCAGCGCGACGCCGAACGCGCAGAACCAGAGCACCCACGCGGTCATCCCAAGCGCCCCTTCCGTCGGTCGCCCTTCCCGCCGGGGCCGGGGTCGGGGCGGCCTGGAGCCCGCCCGTCCTCTGGCGCCCGCGCTCGGCGCTCGGCCAAGTCGAGGACCCAGGCGGCGACCTCCTGGAACACCGTCGTCTTGAGCGAATAGATGACGCGTTGGCCTTCCCGGCGGTCTTCGACGAGCCCGGCCTCCCGGAGCACGGCCAGATGGTGCGAGACGTTCCCGGCTGTCGAGGGGAAGCGCGCCGCGATCTCGCCGGCCGGCAGGTCCCCGGCCCGCAGAAGCTCGAGGATGGCGCGTCGGGTCGGGTCGGCGAGGGCCCGGAAGACCGATTGGCGCACGCCTCCCACCTCTTCCGGAGACAATTTTAATATGCGTTGAATTATTAAAACAACGGGAGGAGGGCGTGGGGCGAGGCCGTCAGATGGCGGCCGCCTCGGCCCGGCCCTCGTGCGAGCGTGCGGCCGGGGCGAGGTCGGGGAGCGCGAGGCTCAGGAGGAAGGCCGGCACGACGACCGCCACCGCCAGGTCGAGCACCCGCAGGAGCCCGGCCGCGTCGGCGAGGGCGCCGAGCACCTCGGAGGCCACCCCGTTCATGCCGATCGTCGCCCCCGTCATGAGGCCGGAGATCATGCCCACGCGCTCGGGGTGCAGCCGTTGGCTGTACGTCGTGACGACCGACCAGGTCGACATCGAGACGAATCCGCAGAGGACGGCGAAGACGGCGCCCAGAAGGGG
>JADGHG010000167.1 GCA_019689585.1 Clostridia bacterium | reverse complement strand
TGTGCACGGCGGGGGCGGCCGACGGCGCGTCGATCGTCGTCGCCGGAAACCGCGGCGCGGCCGACGCGGGCGACCTCGTGACCTGGTTCGAGGACGCGTCCACCTCCTCGTCCGAACCTCCCGCGCTTCTCGCGGGGAACACCTGGGCGCCGACGGCGGGCTCGCCCGGCGCCCCGGGTGGGACAGAGCCCTCGTCGCTCGCCGACGCATCGGGCGCGCTCGTCCTCTTCGACGCGCTCTGCTCGGCCGACGTGAGCCTCCGATCCGGGGCCGAGCCGCCCGGCTGGGGCGGCGTCCACGACTCGGCCTTCCAGGACGGGTGCGCGAGCCGGTGGGTCCACACGGGCGGTTCCTTCAACGCGATCGAGAACTGGTGGGGGTCCGGGGACGGGCCTTCCGGCACGACGGTCGACGGATCCAAGCACGACGCCACAGCCGACGCGCCCTGGGTCTACGGCTTGGATGCGAACCCCGACCCGGCCGACCTGGTGAGCCGGCCGGTCGGCTCCCCGGCGACGATCCACCTGACACCCGAGGTGCTCTTCTCGGAAGACGGGGCCAGCGTGTCGGAGGCGACGTACGTCTCCACGCTGCGGCAGACGGTCGTCGACGCCGTGCGGACCCAGTTCGGCGCCGACGCCGACACGGCGACCGCGGTCGGCGCCTATCTCCGCCTGGGATACCGGGTGACGGGTGCGAATCCGGCCGACGACCCCCTCACCGGGTGGCTCCCCGTCGCCGGGGACGACTCGATCACGTTGTCGGGCGCGTGTCCGGGCACCGACACGGTGGAGGTGGCGCTCCTCGTCGGCTCTCCCTACGAGCCCGTGCCGCTCGGGCCGCCCGCGAGCTTCAGCCTCACCTGGACGGGGTCGGCCTGCGCCGGCTCGGGCGGCGGGACGCGCGCCGGGACGGCCGGACCGTCTAGTGGGGCCGGCTCCCTCCACGGGTTCGTGCCGCCCGGCGGCGGAACCCTGACCTCGACGGACGGTGCCTTGCGCGTCGGTTTCCCCGACGCGCCGGCGGGCGGCTATAGCGCCACGGTCGTGACGTCGGCGGGCGGTGCACCCGGGCCCGCGCCCGGCACGGGGCGGATCCTCGTCGGGGGCCTCGTGTACGAGATCGAGGTCGTCGGCTCCGACGGCGAGCTCGTCCACGACTTCGGGCCGCCCTTCGGACCGCTCTCCCTCACGTTCGAGTTTGCGACGAGCTCCCTTCCGCCCGGCTCGGCGCCCGAGGACCTCTCGTTCTGGTTCTGGGACGAGACGCTCGCCGTGTGGGTGCCGGTGCCGACGACGGTGACGGTCGACGCCGAGTCGGGGCTCGTCCGCCTCACGGCCGAGGTGGACCACTTGACGACCTTCGCCGTCTTCACGGGCGGCGCTCCCATCCCGCCGGACGTCCTCGGGCACTGGGCGCAGGACGACGTGCTCCGGTTGGTCGCGCTCGGGGTCGTCTCGGGGTACACCGACGGCACCTTCCGCCCCGATGGGGCGCTCTCGCGCGCGGAGTTCGCGAGGATCCTCGCCTCGGCGCTCGGGCTTCCGCTGCCGGAGGAAGAGGCGGCCTTCGCCGAGCTCGGGGCGGCGTTTGCCGACGCGGCCGCGATCCCGGTCTGGGCGAGGCCGTACGTGGCGGCGGTCGCGCAAGCCGGCTACCTGGCCGGCTACCCGGCGCCGGGCGGCGGGCTCGCGTTCGAGGCCGGGGCGACCGTTACGCGGGATCAGGCGGCCGTCGCATTGGCACGCGTGCTCGAACGAGAAGGGCGAGCGCCGGACGGCGGAGGCCCTTCCTTTTCACCGACGCGGACGCGATCCCGGACTGGGCGCGCAAAGGGGTGAGAGAGGCGGCCGCGGCCGGTCTCGTCGAGGGGTACCCCGACGGCAGCTTCCGGTCCGACCGGAGCCTGAGCCGCGCCGAGGCGGCTCTCATGGTCGTGCGCCTTCTCGAGTACCGCGCAGTCCGCCCGCCGGGGTAGTCGGGCAGGACCCTCGGGCCTCTCGGCGGAAGTCCCAGATGCGGCGAGGCGCCGACCGCCGACCGCGTTCCGCGCGGTCCGGCGCCCGCGCGGGCGCGCGGCCCGACGCCCGCGCGCGCGGCGAGGGCGAAAGGATGGTCGTACGTGTCATCCGCGCAGGTGGCCGTCGTCAGCGACACGACCTGCGAGATTCCGCCCGCGCTCGCGGTCGAGCTC